>JBBRME010000041.1:0-26267 GCA_038230995.1 Gemmatales bacterium | reverse complement strand
TGCAGCACTTCCTTGCTGGTTTCGCCGTAGCGTTTGGCGAGTTCTGCACCCACCTTGGGGTGGCCGCCTTCCATCTCATGATCCGCTGCTTTGCCGATGTCGTGCAGCAGTCCGCAGCGTCGGGCCAGTGTGGAATTCATGCCAAGTTCTGCGGCGATCATGCCGCTGAGGTGTGCGACTTCGATGCTATGCAGAAGTACGTTTTGGCTATAGCTGGTGCGGAAGCGAAGACGACCGAGCAACTTAAGGATTTGCTCATGTGGCAGAGCCACGTCCAGATCCTGGCAGCACTTCCGCCCGGTTTCGAGAAGCTGAGCTTCGATTTCTTGCTGAGTCTCGGCTACGACTTCTTCAATACGTGTGGGGTGGATGCGACCATCCTGGATGAGCTTGCCAAGGCTGATACGGGCAATTTCCCGGCGAACGTTGTCGAAGGCACTGACCACCACCACGCCGGGGGTGTCGTCCACAATCACGTCGACGCCGGTGGCCTTTTCAAAGGTGCGGATGTTGCGACCTTCACGCCCGATGATTCGACCTTTCATGTCGTCTGAAGGGATGTCCACTGTGCTCACGGTGGCATCGGCTGTGTGGGCTGAGGCGTATCGTTGCACGCAAGTAGCCAGGATTTCGCGGGCCTTCGCTTCAGATTGTTGGGTTACCAGTTCGTTGGCTTTCCGCACCCGCACGGCAATTTCGTCTGACAGGTCGCGTTCCAACCGGGTCAGCAGCATCTTCTCGGCTTCGTCGCGGCTAAGCGCCGTAATCTGGTGCAATGCCTGGGTTTGTTTGTCCAGTACGACATCCAGGTCTTTGGTTTTCTTTTCAAAGATCTCGCGTTGATCGACCGCTCGCTTTTGGGCGACCTCTGCTTGCTTGGATTTATCGGCTAGTTCCTTGTTGGTTTTTTCGAGGAGGTCTTCGCGCTTCTCCAACTTGCGTTCTTGGTCGCGGAGTTCTTGACGGGTCTTTTCCAGCTCCTTGGTCAGCTCCTCTCGGCGTTTCATTGCATCGTCGCGGACTTTCAGTTCACCGTCTTTCATCAGCCGGTCGGAGTCACGCTTGGCCTGTTCGACCAATCGTTCGGCATCACGTTTAGCGGTGTCCAAGTTTCGTTCAGCTTCGCGTTTGGCTTGCTCGATAGCACGGTCAGCTTCTCGTTTCGCGCTCTCGCCAAGTTCCTTGGCCTTAGCCACAGCTAGCTTCATCACTTCGGGGTCATTGGCGGAAACGTTTGGCACGTTCACCAGCGACTGCGTTGAATCGCTGGACGTGTAGGCACCGTCGTTTCGGCCTTTTAATGCCTTCATCAGCAGGAAAATCATCACGCCCCCCACCGCCAGTACGGCGATGATGAGGCCACTAATCAAGTATTCCACAGCGGGCCTTTCCAACTGGCGGCCCGTTGCTCCGAGGTTTTTTGTGCGTCTCACAACGCGGTTGGTCGTCTCCGCGAGTTCGGTCTCCGGGGATAGTCGGGTGTGGCCGTCGTCAGCCACGCACAGGGTGTCAATTCCCACGACAGGTGTGGGGTCGGGTCAACGGGAAACCAGCATTTATGTAGGACAGCGAGAGTCATCCCCACGATCCCGCGTGGGCCATCTTGGTTCGCTGTTGTACCAAAGACGGATTCTTGGCCCGTTCATCCGGAACGGGAGTCATGTGGCGAATTATGTCGGTCTGGGGCAAGAACTTCAATCACATTTGCCAAAGCGTCGGCAAATCGTTGCGATCCAACGTTCAAAGTTCAGGTACTGTCTTGCATCGACGTGGACAGAATCTGTAAATCTGTCCACGTTGTCGTGTCGTCGGTAAGGTGTGCTCATCACGAACTGGAGTGGAACATGAACCGTCAAGAACTCTTTGCAGCAGGAGTTGCTGTCATGATGTTGAACCAAGCTTGGGCAGCGGACAAACCAAGCCTGCCCATAACGGCGGAGCTGAGTGGCGAAACGAAGTACGTTCTGGATCTGGGTGGCCAAACGGCTGAGGAGTTCGAGAAGGCACTCAAGCCGGAAAAGAACAAGTTCCCGGTGCTACCCAAGCCGCCGAAAGTGGATTTGAAACTGACTCTGAAAAACACCTCGGATAAATTCGTGAAGATCTACAGCACCGGCGATCCAGTGATGATCGACCTGATGCTGACAGGCAAAGGTGCGGTGAGTGCCAAGCCTAACCTGGCGATGACGATGGAATACCGGATGCCAAAGGCCGTGACGCTGGAAGTCGGCAAGACGTTGGAGATCCCCGTGACCTCGCTGGCGAGTGGTAAACGCGGCATGAGTCTTTACAGCTACTGGACAAAAGCCGGTGACTACGAATTGACCGCCACCTTCAAAACCGGCCTGAACCCAGCGCCGAAAGACGCCAAGGCCGGTGCCGATGGTTTCGCCATGGTCTCCATTGAAAGCAAGGCGTTGAAAATCGAAGTGACCGAGAAGAAGTAGCTTCCGACAGGCCTTGAAACGATTCTGCTCACACAAGTTTGACAACCACCTCGCCCCGTTTACGGGGAGAGGTGAAGAATTGCACATCAAAGTCGCGCTTCAGCAACTCAATCATCGAGTTCGGGAACGCGCTTTGGCAGCTTCACCGTGAAGGTGCTGCCCTTGCCAACGACACTTTCCACACGGATGCGGCCATGATGTTGCTCGATGATCTGTCGACACACACTCAGACCCAAGCCGGTACCACCGCTGCCGTTTTCATCGGGCGTCTTCGTGGTGAAGAACGGCTCGAAGATTAAACGCAGATTTTCCGGGGCGATACCTTGGCCAGAGTCCGCAATGCGGACTTCCACAGTGTCGCCGCTGGCGTTTTCACCTACTTCAATTTTCAACCGACCACCGTTGGGCATGGCTTGTCGGGCGTTGAGAACCAAGTTCACCAGGATTTGTTCAATCTGCCCTGGAACCACGATGGCCCGTGGCCGACCGTGAAACTTCTTCTCCACTTGCACGCGGTGCTTGCTCAGTTCTTTTTCGGTAAGTAGCAGCACTTCTTCGACGAGCGTCACGAAGTCCGTTTCTTCACGCATCGCCGAGTTGTTGCGGGCGAAACCCAACATGCTGTTCACGATGGCTGCGGCGCGGTGCCCACCACGCAGGATCTTCTCGAAGGCTTGCGACTGCTGACCAACGGTCTGCCCGCGCACCCCGATTTTGGCGAAGTTGATAATCGTGGTGAGTATGTTGTTGAACTCGTGGGCTACGCCCGAGGCCAACTCGCCCACGCTGCTAAGGCGTTGTGCTTGAAGTAGCTGTTGACGGAGCATCTCTGTTTCATTGGTGGCCTTGTTTGAAATCACTTCTTGTCCGGTTGTCATGTCGCAATTACTCCCGTCGGCAGGGATGGTATCGGCCAGTGGGATTGTGAGACTTCAAACGAACACAAACATTGTGAAGTGGTTCAAAACTTCGTTTTTCGCTCAAGTCGTGTTGAACGGATTACCCTTCGGAACGGCGGATGTTAGATAGTTCAAGGGCGTTCAATTTCTCGATCGACTCCGGAAGGTAGAGAAGGGAATTGGCTCGGTATTCTGCGTTGTTTCGCAGCAATTCCGTCACACTGACATTCTGCACTCGTCCTAATGACGTCCACTTTGTTGGGCCGTGATTCTTCAAAAGTGTCAGCAACAGCACCTTGATGACGATGCCATGGACCACCACGACGACACGTTTGCCAGCAGTTTGCTCCACGACTCGGTTCCAAGCCGGCAATAATCTGGCCATGAGGTCGGCGTAGGACTCTGCCCCCGAAGTGGTGTATGTGATGTCTCCAGCGGCCCAGGCGTTGAGTGTCTCGGCCCACGGTCCAGTCTTGAGTGAGAACTCCGCTCCGCTTAGGGGACCGATACGTCGCTCGTGGAGATCTGGTTCAACAAGATGTGGGACCCCACAGAGCGACGCAATTGGCTGGGCGGTTTGCATCGCACGGGTCATCGCGGAGGAATAGACAAACTGCGGGGCCAGGCCGTGAAACCACTTGGCCATGGCGTTCGCCTGTGCATGACCAAGCTCACTAAGTGGAACGTTGGATTCCGAGCCGTTGAGTACGTTCGGTGCTGTGGTGATGGCATGGCGCAACAGCCAGATGCGTTGGGGTGGGGCGGTCATCGGTTTAGCTTTCATCGAACAGAGTCGGTTAAATTTTCATCAATAGTCGGCGTTGGTGGGTGCTCATCGGGTAGTTGCTTGCTGACGATGCTGTTACCCAATCGTGATCGATCCATTGGTCATGATTCAGTGTTGCAGTTTCATCTTGAACCTGAAACACGGTGAGCGTGATGCGATGGCGGGTGACGATGTACGACACCGTGGTGTATGGCACGATGTCATTTTTCAAGCCGAGTTTATGAGCAAACGATTGAGCCGTTTCGAGTTCGCTTTTGCCATCATCAACAGCGTGGGTCGGGATCGTCCACATCGTACCCCAGCGCCTGGCCTTCGCCGGAAGTTGAATCAGCAACACGCCGGAAGAACTGCGAATCAGCAAACCGATCTCGCTCTCTGAGATCTTCTCGACATGTTTTGAAGCCACCGGCAGTTCATCTGCCACACCCAGTTTCCGAGATTGGCAATCGGTTCGCACTGGGCACTCTTCGCACTTCGGTGCGTTCACCGTGCAAACCAAAGCACCCAGCTCCATGAGGGCCTGGTTCCAATCGCCGCAACGACTCTTCGGCAATAATTCAGCCGCAGTTTGCCAGAGCCAATCGACTCCCGCACCTGATTTTGGATCGAGCCAAGAGGCGCACAACCGAGACAGCACCCGAAGCGAATTGGCTTCGACAATCGGCAATCGCTGATCGAATGCCTGACTCAGGATTGCGTTACGTGTGTAGCGGCCAACACCGGGGAGCGTGTCCCATTCATCTGGTGTTGTTGGAAATGTACCAGAGTGCTGCGTCACGATCTTTTGTGCGGCTGTGTGCAACCACCTAGCCCTGCGGTAGTAACCGAGACCCTGCCAGGCGCGGAGCACGTCTTGCTCTGTCGCCTTCGCAAGTATGAACACCGTTGGAAAGCATTCCAGAAACTTGAGATAAAGAGGCAGTACTGCTTTCACAGTCGTCTGTTGCAGCATGACTTCGCTGACCCAGATGCAGTACGGGTCACGGTCATTACGCCAGGGTAATTCCCGTCGATGATCGTCGAACCACCCCAACAGCCGAACCTGCAACCGTCTTCGTTGGGTTGCCGAGAGTTGAACAGGCGGATTCATGGTGATGATAAAAGGAGAGAGGCTTCCGCCGTTTGACCGGCGAAAGCCCCTGGGAGAGAGAGACACCATTCCAACAGACTAGCTAGTCCGGCGGAAGTATTTCTTGAGGAGGTCGTTCGCAGCTGAGGAAGATTCCATGTTCTCAACTTTTTCAGGCTTCTTTGGCACGATAATTCTACCACTTGCATCAAAGGCAGCGAGTTCCATGACCGTACTGCCTTCGGGTACAATCGGTATCTCACCTGAGGGTGCATCGTCGTCCATGCTTAAAAGCATTGCAGCGGCGTCGTCAGCATCTGTAGAAGTCAGTGTTTCGCTCGTCGGAAACCGCAGAGCCAAGGTTTCGGTAGAAGGAGTTTTACTTGATGGTTTGGAAACAATCGGCTCTTTGACAGGAGTTGTGGTAGTTGATTTGAGCTTGGGGAGCGAGATGTTAGTTGGCTTTTTGAGATTGTCCGGGAGTGGAGTTGGGTCAGAGACAGATATCGATGGCACAATCTCAATTTTGAATTCGAGTGGGCCAGCTTTTAATTCATCACCTGACATGATCGCTTGCTTGCCTTGCACAGGCGTTCCGTTAACCAGCGTACCGTTTGTACTGCTAAAGTTCTCGACAGAAACAATCCCATCATGGATGAGGATGGCACAATGGATTTTGCTAATCGCTTGACTTGCAGGCCGGAGCTGACAACTTGGATCACGACCGATGAGGAATTTGGTCCCGGTAATAGGGATGGCACGCCCGAAGTTCGGGCCTGGCACAGAGACAACAAGGTTCACTTTCATTTCGCAGATCAGCCTTAGCTCGGAAATCAGGTCGGTCATCAGATCAGTACATCAGCAGCGAACGCCACAAATCAACTGAACGTATACAGTGTCAGGGCGACTCAACCGTGGACAAACTTCAGATCCTCAACCACCACACCTGATTTCCATCTACGCATTACACACAAGGCTAACATCAGATGCAACTACAATTCCCACGGCCCGCTCGATTTTTTTACCCAATTTTTAGAGTCACTTGTTGCTCTCTCATTTTCTGTTGCGTTGCAATCGTGTTGGTCAGTTTGCTGGGTTGCAGTGGACCACCTACCGTCTTTGCACCCCCAGCTGCCAAGACTCAACAAGACATCTCGCTGACGGTCTCGTGCTCTGATCGTGTGATGTATGCGGTACTGGAATCTTGGTCGAAGGCGTGGGCTAAACGCAATGGAGCAAAATTGTCGTTCGTTGTATCAGATAGTTCTGACATCCGCATTTTGAAAGCCCAAGAGTGGACGGCACTCGCCCAAGCCGACAAGTTGCTGCCAGTGCCATCGACGTTCCTTACTGAAGCCAGCATGTATCAGTGGAGCAGTCTCGTGCCCGTGTATCAGACCACGCTTTCGCGATGGGGTTTGCAAACGTACGCGGTGCCATTGCTCGCAGAAGGGTATGCATTTGTGATCCGCAGCGATTTACTCGGCGAACCAAAGTTCGGCGAGAGCTTTCGCCAAAAGTTCGGGCGAGAAGCTAGCACGATCCGTACATGGGAAGATCTCGCTGAGGTAGCCGAGCACTACACAACACACACGAAGTCAACAGCACTTGCTCCCTTGTCGAGTGATGTACAAAGGGCTTTTATCGAGTTCTCGCAAATAGCAGCCTGCTACGACCGTGCCCCGACTGGCGGAGGGAAAGTGGAAGAAGGTGGCACGGATCTCTACCGCCGGGGATTGTCCTTTTATGTGGATAATGAAAAAGGCACAACAAGATTCGACGCCCCTGCGTTCCGTGCGGCCATCGATTGGTACTCTCTTACAGCCAAGTTCCGCGTCTCCCGTGGTGAACCGATCGATTGCTTGCTCAACGGCTCGGCCATAGCAGCGGTCGTTCAACTCTCGGATTTGGTGAAGTTGCCGAAAGACAGCCAAGGTGTCATCGAATCTATATTTTCGCTAGCACCGCTGCCGGGTACTCGAAAGTTCTTCAACTCCAAGGGTGAGGCGGCACCGGTGGCTACGCCGAACTTTATCCCGTACATCGGCAGTGCTGGTTCCGTAGGTGTTGTGATGACTTCGACGACCAATGCCGACGCCTGCTGGCAGCTGCTGGCCGAACTCGGTGGACCAGGCGGCAGCGAAGAATTCCTGAACGAACCGGAACTAGGTGCCGGGCCGATGCGGAAATCGCACTTGTTGCAAGATGTAAAAGCTTGGCGGAAGTATCGGTTCGATGATGTAAGGACCGCAACAATGACCGCTGGATTGAAACAGTATCAAGCCGTGGGTACGTTGAACCCAGCACTGGCATTGCGAACTCCCGATCAAGCAGATGTCGCAGCACTCCTTGTTTCTCAAGTTCGCTCTGCATCCATCGGCCAGACAACGGCGGAAGCATCCTATCAGGCCATTCTGAAACAGTGGGCCGAGTTGGATCAAAAGACTTCCGCCGAAACCCTGAAGCAATGGCGGAAGCGTGCCGCCGGGTTGAACTAGCTCAGCATCGTGGCTTCTTTCAGTGCTTCAGCAATCGCCAAGATGTCGGCCAGTGTGTTGAACGGGCCGGGCGATACACGGATGGTGCCATCGGGCATTGTCTTCATCGCCCGGTGGACATAAGGCGCACAGTGCAAGCCGGGGCGGATGGCGATGGCAAACGCTTGGTCCAACACCGCACCCAACTCCGGTGCAGTCATCTCGGTGTGCCGGAAACTGATGGCCCCGACCCGCTTGCTCAAATCGCGGTGACCAAAGAATTCGAACCCATGCGGTTCGAGTTCTGTTCTTAGTCGATCACACAACTCTACTTCGTGTTGGCGAAGTTGATTCACTCCGCGTTCTTCCACGAAGTCCAGCCCAGCAGTGAGGCCAACGACACCCAGCACATTCGGCGTGCCACCTTCCAGGTGGTGCGGGAAGTCCGCAGGTTGTGTTGGAGTAGTGCTATCGCCGCCGGAGCCACCCTCGCGCCACGGTCGCAACTTGGCTCGCGGGCCAACGTAGAGTACACCGATTCCCGTGGGGCCGAACAGGCACTTGTGGCCGGGCAGGGCGAGCAAGTCGATGTTCATGGCCTGCACGTCGATGGGCACAACGCCAGCGGTCTGTGCGGCATCAACTAGAAACAGGATGTTAAGTTCTCGGCAGATGGCCCCGACTTCCGCCACAGGTTGCACCGTGCCCAGCACGTTGCTGGCGTGGGTCAGCACCACCATCTTCGTCTTCGGTGTGATGGTTTTTTTCAGTTCCTCGACATCAATCGTCCCGCCGATGTCGGTGTGGATGCGGGTCAGCGTGATGGTTCCCGCTTGTTCCATCGCTACCAGTGGTCTGCTGACGCTGTTGTGTTCTAGTTCCGTGGTGATGACATGATCGCCGGGGTTCAGTGCCCCCTTCATCGCCATATTGAGCGAGTCCGTCCCATTCATGGTGAAGATGACACGCAGGGCATTAACACCGTTGAAGAACTTGTTCAACCGGCTGCGTCCCGTAAGTAGGGCATGTTCGCTCTCAAGAGCCATGCGGTGCCCGGAGCGGCCAGGGTTGGCCAGTTTGGTGCGTGCAAATTGATCCATCGCCACGTACACGGCTTCGGGCTTCGGAAAACTCGTGGCAGCATTATCAAGGTAAATCACGGCACGTCCGCAGAAGGTAGAAGCCCATATTTTAGCGATGTAAAGCGGGCGATAACGATAAATCAAATCGCTATCTTAACAGCACCAAAGCGAGTGCAAACATGGCCGACAGCTCCAAACACAAGCTCCCGCACTTCCAGATTCTGCTTGGCCTCTTCCTCGGCGCGCTCATCGGCTCGCTGCTGAATTACTTCAGTGCTCCTGCGCCATACAGCGATGCCGAGCGGCAGGAACTGGTCAGTGTGCTGGGGCCGGCGGCCTCCATCATCGAGCGCCCGCCACCGGCGTGGATCGGTTTGCTGGTGACGTACGTGACCAAGCCGCTGGGCGACCTGTTCATGAACCTGTTGTTCATGGCCATCATCCCCCTCGTGTTCGCTTCGTTGGTGGTTGGTGTAACTCGGCTTGGTGGCTTGAAGGATGTCGGACGCATCGGCGCGAAGACGATCTCGTACTTCCTGATCACCACGTTCTTTGCTGCATTGATCGGCCTGACTCTGGTCAACTTCATCAAACCCGGTGAACAGCTACCAGCGGAGCAGCAGAAGAAACTCATCAACAAGTTTGGCAAGGAACTCGGCGAGAAGCTGGAGAAGAAGGCACCCTTCGGCATCGACACATTTGTGAACGCCGTCCCTAAGAACCCGTTCAAGTCGTTCGTCGAGAAGGACATGTTGGCGGTCATCTTCACCAGTATCCTCGTGGGCATCGCCCTTACGCAGATCGACCCGAAGAAAGCTGCGGTGATCATCGAGTTCCTGGAAGGTGTCAATCAAGTCACGGAATTCATCATCCGTTTAGCAATGCGAGTGGCACCCATCGGCGTGTGCATGCTCATGTTCACAACCACGGCTTTGTTCGGGTATCAACTGCTACTGGCTTTGTTGGCCTTCGTACTCACCGTGTTGGGTGGCTTGGCCATTCACTTGTGCGTGGTGCTGCCGTTGCTGGTGTGGATTGCCGGTGGCATGAATCCGCTGGTGTTCTTCAAGGCTATCGTGCCCACTCTCGCCACGGCCTTCAGTACCAGCAGCAGCTCCGCTACGCTACCCACGGCCATCCGCAATGCCGAAGAGGATCTGAAAGTCCCTACGCCGATTGCCCAGTTCGTGCTGCCACTGAGTGCCAGCATGAACCACAACGGCACGGCCCTTTTTGAAGCCGTCACCGTGGTGTTCCTGGCCCAAGTGTTTGGTGTCCACCTCAGCATCGGCCAGGAAATTATGGTGGTGATTTTGTGCATCCTCACCGCCACGGGTATGGCCGGAGTGCCGGGCGGCTCGCTACCTCTCATCGGATTGATCCTCGAATCGATCGGCGTACCGGGGGCTTTGTTGGCTATCGTGCTGGGTGTCGATCGCATCCTCGATATGTGCCGAACCACGGTGAACGTGGCCGCCGATATGACGACGGCCGTTTTCGTGGCCCGGTCGGAACGCAAGAATCAAGGCACTGAGCAGGTCTTACAAAGTCCTAATTCTGTTTGAGTTCAACCCACTTACCCCGGCCAGTCCAGTAGTCCACTACTGGACTTTGGCGTTGGTGCCTTCACCTTGAGTTTGTCCATGACGCTACGGAAGTTCGCAGCCATCGTCTCGAAGCCGATCTCACACAACTTCGCCCACAGCTTCGTCTCCACGAGATCCCAAGACACGTGTGGCTTGCCAAGCGTGTCGTTCTCGTTGTTGAAGTACTCGACCGTTTCATCCACCATCTTCTCGAATTTCTCTTCTTGTTCGTCGGTCAGTTTTGGTTCATCGTTTAAGTCTTCGTCGAGATCGTCGATCATGTCATCCATGATCTCCTTGTCCTTCTTCGGTATCGGGTACATCGGCTCATCCAAATCAATCGGCGGTGTCAACTCCATGCCAGCCAACTTCCGGTCGTGTCGTAAGCGGGTCTTTTCGAAGTCGAGCACGGCCATCGCGGCTTTGAACTGCATGTCCGGATTGAAGCTGGTCATGAGTCCGCGCAAGCTGTCGAGGGCGAATTGCAGTGTGTCGATGTAGTTGTCGCCCCGTTCTTGGCGTGTTGCCGGTTTGGCGTCAGTGAAGTGATCCTTGATCCGGTTGACAGGTGATTCGATCATGATGTTGTCTCCAGATGGCGATACACCGGAGATGAGGTCTGGATGATGGAAGTCAAGGAATCCGTGCGGATTTGCAACCGAGATCGACAGAGTTGGCTTGAGGTGAACGGCACGACGTGAGGCTGACGCCGCGCCGCTCGCCAAGACCCAACTCGCTTACGCTTCGTGCTCGTAAATCCCTTCGTCCGTCGCTCGCCAAAACCAAATCCCCACTTGCTCACGCTTCGTGCTCGTAAATCGCTTCGTTCGCGGCTCGCAAAACAAGACCCTCGCTCACGCTTCGTGCTCGTAGACGCTTTGATCGCGGCACGTAGAAGCGGGCTAACTGAGTTGGCACTCAAAGTGAGCCGCGTGAAGCATATCATCTCTAAAACTTCTCCAGCGTGTGTCTCCATGAAATCGATTCAACTTGTTGCCATGGCGAGTGTCCTTGTCTGCGGTGCCGTGCTGTTGGCTCAGGCTCCACCCACCGCAGCGAAAGATCCCGAGATGCCCGATGGCACGGAGAAGGCCCGCTTGCAGATGAAGGCCTTCAACATGCCGAAGGGGATGAAGGCGGAGTTGTATGCCGCAGAGCCGATGTTGCTGTCACCCGTGGCTATTTCGCTGGATGAAAAGAATCGCGTGTTCGTGGCGGAGGTGCATCGCCTGGGTCGCGGGGCCGCGGAGAACCGCGACAACCCGGCCTTCAAGTTCACGTTCTTTCTGGACGACGATCTGCAAAGTCAAACCACGGCTGACCGCCTGAAGATGTACGAGAAGCACAAAGCCAAACTCGACGGCGGCATGGACTGGTACACGAAATACTCGGATCAGGTTCGGCTGTTGGAAGACACCACCGGCAGCGGTCGAGCCAACAAAAGCAGCGTGTTTGCGGCCGGGTTCAACCGAGCGCTCGACGGGTTGTGTGCCGGGGTGCTGGCGATGAATGGCGATGTGTTCGTCACCAACATTCCCAGCTTATGGAAGTTCAAAGAAGGGGCCGACGGCACGGCAGCAAAACGGGAAGAACTGCTCACCGGCTTCGGCGTGAACGTGGCGTTCTTTGGTCACGACATGCACGGCCTGATTGTTGGGCCTGATGGCCGGTTGTACTTCAGCATCGGCGACCGTGGCTTCAACGTGACTTCCAAGGAAGGCAAGCAACTCGTCGGCCCGCGCATGGGTGGGGTGTTCCGTTGCGACTTCGACGGCAAGAATCTGGAACTGGTGCACCGTGGGCTACGCAACCCGCAAGAATTGGCGTTCGATCAGTTCGGCAACTTGTTTGCGGACGACAACAACTGCGACAAAGGCGACCACGCCCGGCTGGTGTACGTTTGCGATGGTGGCGATAGCGGTTGGAACATGGCGTATCAGTCGATCCCCGAGCCATACCTCGTGGGGCCATGGCATGCCGAGCGCATGTGGAATACTTACCATGCTGGGCAACCGGCATGGATCACGCCGTGCGTTGGTGAGATTGGCACGGGGCCAAGCGGCTTCCTATTTACCAGCGGAACCAGCTTGGCAGACAGGTACAAGAACTCGTTCCTGATGTGCAACTTCACCGGCAACGGTGGCTTGGAATCCTGGAAGCTGAAACCGCAGGGTGCTGGCTTCGAGATGTATGACTATCACGATTTCCTGAAGCCGATCATGGCGACCGATTGCGAGTTCGGTTACGACGGCAAACTGTATGTGTCGGATTACGTAGGCCTTAACTGGAACGGCAGCAGTGCCGGTGGTCGCATCTACACGGTGTTCGATCAGGAGAAGATCAACTCGGACGTGGTACTGGGCACCAAGAAACTGTTTGAGGAAGGCTTCAACCAACGCAGGCCGGACGAGCTTTACAAACTGCTAAGCCACGCCGACATGCGTGTGCGACAACGGGCACAGTTTGCGCTGGTGGAAAAAGGACATATCGACGAGTTGAAGAAAGCCGCGAAAGTTGGAGACAACTTACTCGCTCGGTTGCATGGCATCTGGGGGCTTGGCCAACTGGTGAAGACGAATGCGTATGCCACAGCCCCGCTGATCTCCATGTTGTTCGAACAAGAACCGGAAGTGCGGGCGCAGGCCGCAAAAACGTTGGGGGATCGCGGTGCGAGCAAAGCGGCAACGGATCTCGTAACGCTACTGGCGGATCGTGAACCACGGGTGCAATTCTTTGCTGCACAAGCTCTGGGTCAACTCGGTTACAAGCCCGCACTGGAGGCACTGTTTGGCCTAGCCAAATCGAATGGCGAGGCGGATGCCTATCTGCGACAAGCCGTTGTCACGGCACTCAGTCGCCTAGGAGATGCGGACGGCGTGAACGCCAAGGCCAACGACCCCGCAGCTTCTGTGCGTATGGCGGTGGTTCTGGTTCAACGCAAGCTGAGTGACAAGCGGGTGTCGCAGTTCCTGAAGGATAGCGACATCTCGATCCGCACCGAGGCCGCACGAGCGGTGCATGACCTGAACATGGAAGCTGAATACCCCAAGCTGGTTGCCGTACTGACCGATGCCACTTCGGCTTCCGCTGACCCATTGAGCCGCCGGGCCATCCATGCGTGCTATCGCCTGGGCGGCAAGGAACAGGCTGCAGCGGTGCTGGGCGTGGCCAGTGATGCCAAGTATTCGAGCTTGATCCGCAGCGAAGCACTCACGCTGTTGAAGATCTGGGGTGAGGCAGCCAACCGCGACCGTGTGACCGGCCACTGGCGATCCTTGGCCAAGCGCGATGCTGGCTTTGTCAAAGCGTTGGTACAAGGCAACGTGGATCGACTCCTCGCCAAGACATCGGGCCGCTTGCAACTCGAAGCCATTGGGCTGATGACCACATTGGGCGTGAATCTCGATGAAGCCGAGTTCGCCAAGATCGCTGTCGATCTCAAGCAGGACGTCAACCTGCGTGGAGCTGCACTGCGAGTGCTGGCGGACCGTAAATCCGATCGTTTCGACCTCGCCTTCAATAAAGCCTTGCTCGACGACTCCCCGCAATTGCGGGCCGAGGCGCGAGACATTGCGGCAAACTTGGCACCAAAGCAAGCACAGCCACTTCTACTGAAGGTGCTGAACGACAACAAAGCGTCTGCTGTTGAGCGCCAGCGTGCCATTGCTACGTTGGCGAAGCTGAAAGACACCGAAATCGAGGTCTGGGCGAACAAGCTCGTTGCCGGTCAGGTGCCCGATGAACTCCGCGTTGATGTTTGGGACGTTCTTAAGACATCTCCAAACACTAAGTGGCAGGAGCTTGGCAAGAAGTACGAAGACAACCTGGGCCGCGATCCGATCAAACGCTTCGCCATCGCGCGAACGGGTGGCGATGCGGAACGCGGCAAAGAACTGTTCATGAACCACACCGCCGGGCAGTGCATCCGCTGCCATGCCGTGAACGGTGCTGGTGGCAAGGCCGGGCCGGAACTGGCGGGTGTGGTGCAACGCAACCCGGACAAAACCCGCGACTATCTGCTGGAATCCTTGGTGAAGCCGAGTGCGAAGATTGCCCCCGGTTATGCCAGCATCACCATCATCAAGCTCGATGGCAGCAGCGTGGCGGGTCTGCTGATGAAGGCCGAGAAAGGGAACTACGAGGTGAAGACCCCGGATGGTGCCATCGTGACCATCAAGGCGGACGACATCGACAAAGCCACCGAGCCAGTCTCCGGCATGCCCACGATGGACAAAGCACTCACCCACCGCGAGATGCGCGACATCATCGAATATCTCATGACGCTGAAGTAGGGTTCGCCGTTCGGCGTTGATGGAATTGGCTTCGTTGCTCTATGATAACCCTATATCCTCATCGGCACCGGCGGTGCCAAGGTTTCTCGCTATGCGCGGCCCGACAGTCTCCGAAGCGTACAACACGTCCTTCCTGGAACAACAGTACGAGCAGTTCTTACGCGATCCGAAATCCGTTTCGGACGACTTGTATTGGTACTTCAGCGGGGCCGAGAACTTCGGCACCGGTCAACGTGCGGAAGCTACGCAACAACCACCGCGCCCGCTATCGATGCTCAACGTCGAAAGCCGGCTTCAAACCGCCGCTGTGCGACTCATCAATTCGTACCGACTATCGGGTCACCTCTGCGCCAACTCGAATCCGCTGGAAACGCCACCGGCCACAATCCACGAACTTGATCCAATCCGACACAGCATCGAAGAGAGCGACTTTGATCAGTTGATCGACGCCACGATGTTGTTCGGTTCGCATGACCGCATTACGCTGCGTGAACTTCTTGCTCTCCTTCGGCAGATTTACTGCGGTAGTGTGGGTGTCGAGTACATGCACATCCAGGACTTCACGGCCCGCAGCTGGCTGGCGAAGCAGATGGAAAGTACACAGCAAGCTGCCACGACATCGCCTGAGCAACAAATTCGCACCCTGCACATCCTTCGTCGGGCGGAGTTGCTTGAGAACTTCCTGCAAATGAAGTTCGTGAACAAGAAGCGTTTCGGCCTTGAAGGTGGTGAAACACTGATGCCGGTGCTGGATGCCATCGTGCAGACCGCTGCCACGCTCGACATCGCGGAGATCGTGGTAGGTATGGCCCACCGTGGCCGGCTGAACGTGCTCACCAACCTGATGTGTTTGCCATTCCCCGATTTGTTCGAGAAGTTCATTGATCCGTATCACCCGGATGCCAACGAACACGATGGCGATGTGAAGTATCACCTTGGCCGATCTGATGACGTCACGACCGTGATCGGCAAGAACATTCATATCTCGCTAACACCCAACCCGAGCCACCTTGAAGCGGTGAATCCGGTGGTCGAGGGTCGAGTCCGAGCCAAACAGCGCTTGCAGAACGACACCGAACGCAAGAAGGGCTTGCCACTGTTGATCCACGGCGACGCCGCATTTGCCGGACAAGGCCTTGTGGCGGAAACGCTGAACATGGCCAGCCTTTCAGGTTACCGCACCGGTGGCACCGTTCACGTTGTTGTGAATAATCAGATTGGCTTCACCACCCATCCGCGAAACGCCCGCAGTACCCAGTACTGCACCGACTTGGCGAAGTTCATCCACGCGCCGATCTTTCACGTGAACGCCGAAGACCCGGATGCCTGCGTGCGTATGGCGGAACTCGCCATGCTTTATCGCCAGATGTATGCCTCCGATGTGGTTCTTGATGTGCTTTGCTATCGCAAAATGGGCCACAACGAAACTGACGATGCGAGCGTGACTCAGCCCTACGAAACGAAAGTCATCAACGACAAGTACCTGGAACAGCGGACGATTGTGCCTATTTACACCATGAAACTGCTTGATGCAGGCGTGGTGAAAGAAACGGATGTTGAGCAGTTCGATACGGACTTCTTGAACCAGTTGGAAGCTGCTCATGCCACAGCGGACAAGGTCGCAAAAAGTGTCGTGGCGGAGCATAAACCGCTGAAACCTGCCATGCCTTCCTTTGCGAATGTGTGGGCCGGGCTGACATCGAAGTACTCTCACGACACCGTGGATACCAGCGTTAGCGGGGCGGTGATTGATCGCCTTGCCGATGCCCTCGTGAACATCCCAGCCGGCTTCAAGATGCACCCGAAGTTGAGCGATGCCACCATCGACTCGAAGACCAACGAGCCACGTTACCCGAGTAATGACAGCCCGTACCGTCGGCAAAAGTTGTTAAAGACTCGTGGCGACATCGACTGGGGTACTGCCGAAGCCATGGCCTTTGGCAGTCTCTTGCTGGAAAAGCACCACGTGCGGTTAAGCGGGCAAGATAGCCGCCGGGCCACGTTCAGCTTCCGTCATGCCTACTACTACACCAACAGCGGCACAAGTTCTGACGGCTACTGCCCGCTGGCGAACCTTGGCGACGATGCTGTGCCGTTCGATGTGTTCGATAGCTTCCTCAGTGAAGCCGCGGTGCTGGGCTTCGAGTACGGGTACTCGCTGGACGACCCGAATTCACTGGTGCTCTGGGAAGCTCAGTTTGGCGACTTCGTGAACGGTGCTCAGGTCATCATCGATCAGTTCATCGCATCCGGCGAGCAGAAGTGGAACCGATCCAGCGGGTTGGTGCTGCTACTGCCGCACGGACACGAAGGCCAAGGGCCAGAGCATTCCTCGGCACGGCCTGAACGCTTCCTGCAACTCTGTGCGGAGGACAACCTGCAGGTGTGTACCTTCACTACACCCGCGCAGTACTTCCATGCGTTGCGTCGGCAGGTGAAGCGAAACTTCCGCAAGCCGTTGGTGGTGATGACGCCCAAGAGTTTCTTACGTTCCAGCACGTCGCCAGTAGAGGAACTCATCTCGGGTCGCTTCCACGAAGTTCTTGACGATACGACCATCAGTGATCCGAATCTTGTGAAGCGAGTGTTACTCTGCACAGGTAAAGTTTATTTCGATTTGGTGAAAGCTCGGATCGAGCAAAAGCGCGAAAGCGAAGTGGCTATCATCCGCATCGAGCAACTGTACCCTTGGCCCGAACAACAGCTTGCTGGAATTCTTTCACGTTACCCGCAAGCTGCTGAACGAGCCTGGGTGCAGGAAGAATCGGAGAACAATGGATCCTGGTTCTTCGTAGAACCGCGTCTTCGGAAGATGAAGTACGCTGCGGAGTATTGTGGACGAGACGCCAGCGCTAGCCCAGCGGTGGGATCCGAGAAGATGCACAAATACGAACAGGATCAGTTGGTGACGGCAGCCATGACCAAGCCAATGCCGTACATCGTTGAGTAACTCATAAAATAGCGTGAGCGAGATTTATTGAGCCTGCCTGCGTCAGCGGCAGGAGTTTAGCAAAGAACTCGTGCCCGCTGACGCGGGCAGGCTCAACGTAATGACCAAGACAATACATCGTTGAGTAACTCACAAAATACAAGCACGTGAGCGAGATTTATTGAGCCTGCCTGCGTCAGCGGCAGGAGTTTAGCAAAGAACTCCTGCCGCTGACGCGGGCAGGCTCAACGAAACGGAAGTTTCACTCGCTCACGCTTCGTGCTCGTAGAAGCTTCTACGTCAGATCTGTCAGCACGCCGCCTTCGCAGTACTTCTTACTGCCGAAGGACTTCACTTCATGACCAAAGCCATTGGCCAGCGACATCAACAATCGGTTGTGCGGTACGTTTTTGTACTTCAAGCTGCGACCGTCCTTGAAGCCGATGTTCGCACCGTTCACTAGCATCCAGGGGATGTTGTCGTGGGTGTGACTGTTGCCCTGGCCCAGTTCGTTGCCCCAGAGAATCGTGGTGTTATCGAGCAGTGAGCCGGAGCCATCTGGCTCTTTCGTTTCCGAGAGGCGCTTGCACAGCAGTGCAATCTGCTCGCAGTACCAAGTGTTAATTTTCGTGAGCTTGTCGTGTGCAACTTTGTTGCTGTCCGGCTCGTGGCTGAGATGGTGGTGGCCTTCTTCGATGCCCATCCAGCGCATCTTCGGCTCACCCACCGAGTTCGTTATCTGGAACGTGGCCACACGCGCGAAGTCCGCAAGGAAACTGCTCACGATCAGTTCGATTTGCATCTTGCTGATCTTGGGCATGTTGTCGTTTTCTTCCTTCACTCCGGTTTCGAGCGACGGCGTAGCGTGATCCTTCGCCCGGCTCACTGCTTCGGCTTTCAGCTCGGCTTCCATCTCACGCACCAACGTCGCGTGTTCCTCGATCAGTTTACGGTCACCAGCACTTACGGTGCTGGACACCTTCTTGAGGTCGGCATTCAGATCATCGAGAACGCTTGCAACGAGGGCGTTGTCCTTAGCCTTGCCGTAAAGTTTCTTGAACATGTGATAAGGATTGTCGAGCGGCGTGATCGGCTTGTTCGGCCCGGCATACACCATGCGTGTCCAAGTGTCAGCACGCTCCGGCACCATCACGCCGAATTCGAGTGAGCCAAAGCGTGTCTTCGTGGCTTCAGACTTTTGCAGGTAGTTCTTGATTTCCTGATCGATCGACAAACCCGAGCACCAACCGGCTGGCGTGTCTGACCCACCTTGGATGTTCCCGGGAAAGAGTTCAATGCCGGTCAACATGCAGCCGATGCCACGCATGTGGCCGTCACCGTCGCCGCGAATCTTGTTACTCAAACCCTTGAGGAACAAGAGTTTTTCTTTCCATGGCGACAAGGATTCAGTGATTGATTTCAGCTTGAAGTCTTTGCCAACTTCGTCGGGCCAGAAGTTCCATGGCACCGTACCGTTCGGGCTAAACACCACGAGCAGGCGTTGCTTCCGCTTCGTGGTTGCTGGTGCAGCAATGCTTTGGAGGTTCAAGAGAAATGGCAAAGCAGCGGTAGAAATACCAGCTGTTCGCAAGAAGTCCCGTCGTGAAGCCGTCCAAGACATAGTCATGCTCCGAAGCGCTGAGCGGTGGGGCCACCTATGTGGTATCAGTATACTAGCGTCGAATTCTTAAGGTGCCTACCAATTTCGGCGTGAATACACGCAGTCAACTGACGAATTCCTGATTGAACAAGTCACCTGCTGAAAGCGTCTGTATGATCGACTGGTATACTTGCTCGACTTTCTTCCACATGAGTCCGATGATGCGCACGCTTTTTTCGATGCTTCTCGCTACGCTCTTTGTCTCCGCTGCAATTGCGGCGGAGCCAGCGAAAACTGGTAGTAAGGCCACCCTAAAAGTTGGCGATGCAGCACCGGCGTTCTCAGTAACGACTTGGATGAACGGCGCTGAAGTGAAGGGCTATGAGAAGGACAAAGTCTACGTAGTGGAATTCTGGGCCACTTGGTGTGGGCCGTGCATCAAGGCCATGCCGCACTTGGCTGAGTTGCAAGCGGAGCACAAAAAGGATGGCCTCGTCGTGATCGGCATGACCACCAAAGACGACAACAACACAGCGGAAGCCGTTAAGAAGTTCGTGGAGGAACGCGGCCCGAAACTTGGCTATGTCTTTGGTTACTGCGACAACAACAAAACCGATGAGGCCTTCATGCAGGCCGCCAAACAAGACGGCATTCCCTGTTCGTTCGTCGTGGGTAAAGACAGCAAGATTGCTTATATCGGCCACCCGATGAACCTTGACGATGTACTACCGAAAGTGCTGGCAGGCACCTGGAAAGGCCAAGCCGACGTGGACGCGCTGGATGTGATGAATACCGAGTTAGAGAAGATCTTCGTGGGTGCCGACAAATCCCCAGAGAAGGCACTCGAAAAGCTCGAGGTTTTCTCGAAGACCTATCCTGAGAAAGCTAAGCAAGACGACATCCAAGCCCAACGCTTGAGCTTGCTTGTTGCAACTGGCAAGTTCGACGCTGCAAAAGAAATCGCTGTTGGCTTCATCACAAAGTCCACGAAGAAGCAGAGTGCCCTGCCAGCACTCTACGCCATCGGGTTATTGAACAAAACGACGAATCCGAAGCTGGCTCACTCCGACGTTGCGGAAAATGCACTCGAGTTGGCCATGAAGTTCGAAGAAAGCGATATTCAGTTGCACTTGGCCGCAACGGAAGCCTACACCACGCTTGGCAAGAAAGCCAAGGCACTCGAAATGGGTGCAAAAGCCGTGAAGTTGGCCCCGAACGAAAAAGCCCGCAAGCAGGTGCAGAAGATCGTTGACCAAATCATTACTGGTGACGAGAAGTAGCATCATCAACACGCTCGGCCAGTATTGCAACTTGCTGGCCGAGTTGACGTGTCACGATCAAGTGCCGATGCCCTGCCCCGCTCAACTTTAGCTTCCTCTGGACATCAACCATCTCGGCAAGCGAACCACGATTCATCAGTGTCACTCGACCGATACCGCGAGTGAGGCAAGAGCTATTGATTCGTTTCACATCCACGGGCAGCACCTCATCTACTCGGTACACCGTGGCGAACGGAGTGACCATGCACGAAGCCGTCGTGAGCAATTGCACCAGTCCATCGGTTTGCGTGGCACTCAACAGTTCTGCCAACTTCGGCACCAACCCTGCACGCACCACGGCTGGATCGGGATCGTACAAGAAAGCCTGAACTGCTGAGAGTTCTGGCAAAAACAACTCAGTTTCGGCAATGAGCGTGTGAGTTTCATCTGTGGTCAGCAAACTCGCACGCCTTCGGCACGAGCGAAATCCGCCGAACCACAACACGGCTTCCTTGAGTTCACCATTCAGGCTGACAAACTCACACTCCGCATCAAAAGCTGCCAACTCGTTCAACGGGATGCCGGGGGCCAACTTCACTGCAAAGCGACAGTCGGCTGGAAGTCGTTTCAACAACTCTTGCACGCTCGGCGAGTAGTCAGCCATTGAAACAGAACGCTTGCCTGCACTCCGGCGTGCCGGGTCGGCGAACACGGCTTGCACATCGGGCAACGGTGTCGTCAGTGCATCATGTTGCTCAACAGTGATGGCATGATCTTGGTTCAACGCCTGTGCGTTCGCCCTGCACAAGGCCACGGCCAACGGGTCGATATCCCAACTTGTCACCCGGCAACCGGCATCGTTCATGGCCAGCGCATCGCTGCCCAGACCACAGCACAGATCAAGCACGCTCAACCCGCGAAGGCGCATGGCCCGATGCTTTGCTACGCGTTCGCTGGTGGCCATCTCCAGCAGGTCACGAGTGAAATACAACTTCTCAGCATGTGTGAACTTCGCTTTGGCTTTCTGGCGGAGGAGCACCAAATCCAACGCGGCTTGAACCAGTTCGGGTGGAAACTGTTTTCGAAGTTTATCGTTGCATGAAAGTAACGTCGCAAGCGTCGGGGCCAACGACGTTGCAGCAGACAGCAGGCGTTGCCCGGTCGGTTCGAGCAGCGCCTTTAAAGAATTAACATCCATCCTTTTACTTCCGCCCCAACAAGAAGAACCCCAGCACACCGATCACGATACCGACGATGGCGAACAAGTGCGTGGGCTTCAACGGGCCGACATCCGGTAATGCGATGCCAAGGAAACTCAACACGGGCACCGCAAGGAACGCCAGCATGGCACCGAACACCACGGCCAAGACGGTGCGAGTACGTGAACTCAGTGCGGAGAGCAACAAGAGCACACCGGCGATGATCGGGTTGATGCTGCGGAAAAAGTTGCCGAGGAAGTCCGGCAACCACGACAGGTGCAACTGATTTGCCTTCTCCGGCGAAAGCACCAACGGCGAGAGCTTGGCATAGACGCCGGTTGCCGCTGCACCCACATCCTCCGGCTTCTTGATCGCATCTGCACTCGGCACGGCCTCGGCCAATGCCGTGGTGTTCTGGTTGATCCACATCACCCCGCCGACGATCAGCAACGCGCCGAGTACCAAACGCAATCGGGGATCAAACGGGAACCGCAGCAGTTTCCCACCCAGCACCAGCAACGGATTCTTGCGTGGGCGAACCTGGCTCTTACCCTTCTCGTACTTCGACATCATCTCGCGGACGTTCACCTTCGCCGAGGCGTTGTTGTTGGCCTTCTTGATGTCCTTGGCTTGTTCGACGAGGTCATCCGCAGCGTCCTCTGCTCGTGCGTTTGCCTCGGCTTCCGAAACACCTTCAGACTTCAACCGTTTCACTTCCAACTTCTGCAGGATCTTCTTCGCCTTGGCCTGTTGGCGAGATTCGATGAGCCCTTCAAACTTGTTGATCAAGGCATCCTGCCAGGGGTTGAACTTCGGCTTGCCCATCACCTTCTCGGCGTACAACTGCCGGGCCTGCACCTTGGCCGGATAGCCGTAGATCGCCTCGAAGATGTTCTCCCAGTTGTCACCAGTGTTCTCGATGATGAAGAGTCTCACGCTTTCTTCTTCCATGCCATTCAGGCGGAGGCGTTTGGTGAGCTTTTCGATTTCTTCTTTGGTATCAATGCGGTGATCGTGAGCGGGCTTGGCAAGGAAGTACCCATAAGCCACGCCGGCCCCGGTACCTAGCAACAGCCCGATAATGCCGAAGACAAGGAACCCAGCGAGGTACAAACCGAGTGCGAAGAACAACACGATCAGTGCCAATGTGAGCCAGTCCGTCCACTTGGCACCAAACGCCCATTCGCGGGCCTTGCTGAAGGCAAACGAGTTTGTCAGCAGGCCTGTCGTAACGAAACCGGAGATCACACCGGCTAACGTAGCCAGCAGAACAGTACCTGTACCGACGAGGCTGAACGGTAACAGCAACAGTGCGAGAACAATCCCCACGATCGGAGCGACCACGGCTACCAAGCGAGGCAGCTTAGCTTTGTTCGTCACCGTCAACTGCTTTGTGAGCCACTCCAGCGAAGTCAACTGTTCTTCGCTCGCGCGTGGTGGGCCATTCGTCTGCCCGTCTTGCCAGCTCTTCAAATCCGCGATCAAGGCTTCCATCGACTGGTATCGGTCTTGAGGATTCTTGGCGAGAGTCCGCTCAACAATCTTGGCGAGGTCTTTATGGATGTCCGGTGCGACGTTCCTGATCGGTGGTGGTGGTTCGTTCAAGTGCTGTTTGATAAGCTCGATTGCCGTGTTGCCAGTGAACGGTGCCCGACCAGCGAGAAGTGCATACAGCGAGCAGCCAAGCGAATATTGATCGGCCCGACCATCCACCGTTGTGGCATCACGACATTGCTCCGGGGCGATGTACGATGGCGAACCCATCGCCGAGCCAACACGGGTAACGTCTGGCAAACTACTGAGAGCCGAACCGATGCTACCGCTGGGGCCGTCTTGCGGTGCCGCATCGTCGGATTGTGTCATCCCGCGAGTTTTCACCAGGCCAAGGTCAGAAACCTTGACGATACCTTCGTTGTTGAGCATCAAGTTATCGGGCTTGATGTCGCGGTGTACCATTCCGCGATCATGCGCGAACTTCAGCCCGCGTGCCGCCTGAATGATGTATCCAACGGCTTCATGAGCCGCGATACGTCCGCGCTTCTTCAACAGGTCGCCCAGCGATTTTCCATCCACGAATTCCATGCTGAAGTAGTTGATCTGCTGTTCAAGGCCGAGTTCGTAAATCTGCACCACGTTGTGGTGTGTGAGTTGTGCGGCGGCGTAGGCTTCCCGAACGAAGCGCGAAACAAATACCGGGTCGCTGGCCCACTCAGAATTCATCACTTTGAGTGCAACCGAACGATCCAAACTCATCTGTCGGCTGAGGTAAACAGCACCCATGCCACCCTGGCCAAGTTGCTTCAAGATTTCATAACCACCTAGGCGACTCGGCATCGAGTCCTTTGAGTCACCAACTTTCTTCTTGTCACGAGTCTCGGAAACGACATTTGTCTTGTCGACGTCGTTCTGTGCTTGAGCTCGTGGCAAGTACCCGCCGGTTGCCTCAGTCTGGTCGGGATCATAGCTCGGCTTCACCGTTTGGCTGGCGAAGGTCGAGTCCGGGTCGTGAACCACGCGTCGAGAGCTGGTTTGGCTGGCAAACGTTGCTTCATTGTCGCTGTTTGGCTGTGGTGCTGATGCTGCCGGGGTTTGTGAAGCGAAGGTGGAGTCCGGATCGTTTTGAACCGGGGCTCCCGCCTGACTGGAAAAGGTTGCATGAGGGTCGTGTTTGATGATCGCAGATGGCTTCGCTTTTTCTTGGGTCAACTTATAGTCGGCCACCGTCTGGACGGTCACGGTGACCACGAACGATTGCTCACACTTTGGGCACTTGGGCGTAAAGCGCCCTGCCTTGGGTGGGTTGGCCGCGATCGTCGCCGAGCACATCGGACAAAGAAGTTGCATGTGGATGACCTGAATGAAAGCGGTACCGTGGCGGGGGAGTACTCATGCCAATGGACTGAATTCAGGTATTCTGAAAAAACTCAATACAGGCAGCAATCGAATTCCGTCCGCAAAGTTCGCAAAATGATGACATCCTGAGTCTACGAGTGCCGTGCCCATGTCAAAACGCGATGTCTATGAACAACTGATGAAGCACCAGCGTGAACTGGCCGTACTGCAATCGTGCTCGGCCGTGCTGGGTTGGGATCAGCAGACTTATATGCCTCGTGCCGGGGCCGGTTACCGTGGCGAGCAATTGGCGTTGCTGGCTAAATTGAGTCACGAACAAGCCACAGCAAGCCTCGTTGATGAATGCCTGAATCAACTCGATGACACTGCATTTCCTGCCGACTCCGAAGAATCCGCGAACATCCGAGATGTGCGTCGTTCGTTTACTCGCCAATCGAAACTGTCTTCACGCTATGTGGAAGAACTGGCCACAGTGACCACACTGGCCCAAGAAGCCTGGGTCGAAGCCCGTACCAAGAACGACTACAAACTCTTCGAGCCGCACCTTTCAGCAGTACTGAAACTCAAGCGTGAAGAGGCCGAGACAGTCGGCGTACCCAGCGGTGGCCACTTGTACGACGCCCTGCTTGATGAGTACGAACCGGGTGCGACAACAGCTGAGATCAAGCAACTCTTCGCAGACTTACGCAAGGAACTCGTACCGTTGATACATGCTGCAACGCCCGCCGACACCACAGTGTTGCATCGTTCCTTCCCGGTGGAACGCCAGCGCTACTTTGCCGAAGGCGTGGCAGCTGCGATGGGGTTCGATTTCCAAGCCGGTCGGCTCGATACCACGGCTCACCCGTTCTGCTCAGCGTTTGGCCCCGGCGATTGCCGCATCACCACACGGTTCAACCCACAGCATTTCAATGAAGCGTTCTTCGGCGTGCTCCATGAAGCGGGCCATGGAATGTACGAGCAAGGCCTGCGCACCGATGCGTTTGGCACAGCGTGTGGGACGTTTGCCTCACTTGGTATTCACGAGTCGCAATCTCGCTTCTGGGAGAATCAAGTTGGGCGAAGCTGGCCATTTTGGCAGGGTTGCTTACCGCGTTTGAAGCAGGCCTTCCCCGGTGTTGTTGACGATGTCAGCATTGCGACCATCTACAAAGCGGTCAACTCCGTGCAGCCATCCTTGATTCGAGTTGAAGCCGACCAACTGACGTACAACCTGCACATCGGCATTCGTGTGGAGTTGGAACTTGCCCTGCTCACTGGTGATTTGGCCGTGATTGATTTACCAGGAGCTTGGAACGAAGCCTACACCAAGCAACTCGGCGTCACCCCGACGACGGATACCGAGGGCTGCCTACAAGACATCCACTGGAGCTTCGGTGGCTTCGGTTACTTCGCCACATATACGCTGGGCAACCTGTTTGCCTCGCAACTTCTTGCTGCGGTACGTCGAGAATTTCCTTCGTGGACTGATGACATCAAGAACTTTGAATTCTCTGGAACACTGAACTGGCTTCGCAAGAATATTCATCAACTAGGTCGGCGCTTGACCTCACAAGAACTTTGTACACAGGCCACAGGAACTCCACTCTCAGCAGATTTTTGGTTGACGGAAATCCGCGAAAAAGTCAAGCATTTCCGTGATGTATTCTAGTGTTACTAGGCGGTTGTGTTTACGGGCTTATCAGAATGACGAACATGGAACGTGTCCTTGGACCGAATGTTACGGAGACGATACGTGGCGATAGCGAAGATGTGACGAATATGACCGCACTTCGTGAAACAATCGAC
>JBBRME010000040.1:0-26459 GCA_038230995.1 Gemmatales bacterium | reverse complement strand
TACACCTTACGGGCCGAGAGGCTACGGGCGAACATGGCCCCGACGTTCGACTTCACGAACGCATCTTTTTCATCCTTCAGCACCGCTGGCACTTCCGTGGGCGGGTTGAGGGTGAAGTCGCGGGCGTTCTCGACCATCTTCTTGAGTTCCGGCTTGGCCAAGGCCACGCTGTCGAGGAACTTTTCGAGGGTGGCTTTGTCGCCGCTCCAGATGCCATCGAGTCTGATTTGATCGAGTTTGCCGTTGGCTTGCAGCCAGGCACCAACTTTGGCTTTCACATCTGTCGCCGGCATCGCTCGAAGCGTACCGAACGTCAGTTGTGAAACATCGGCCTTGGGGGCCGGTGCTTTCGCATCAGGGTCAGCCGCTCTGGCTACCCCTGACACGGCGGCGGCAAGCGCGAAGCTCGCTACCAGGTTCCGCATCTTCAAATCAGCCTCCCGTGGTCCGAACAAGTAGAACGATGAGGTTGTGACCCCACCGAGAGAGTGCTTAGGCACCGCTAACCAATCGACGTATCCTAGAATAAAGTCTAACGCTTTCTTTCTGGGAAAGCGCTGCGATTTTCGATTCTCGCAACACTTTCTCACGACTCCATCATTACTTTTCGTTCTCACCCTTGTCTAGCTTGTCCACCATTTCTTGCAGCTTCGCCTGACGGATCGACAGTTGCTTCAGTTCCTTCTGCACGAGCTCGTCCTTGGCTTGCTCGCTCTTGTCCTTGTCGCCGTACATCTTGGTGCGGTTATTCACCTGCACCTGCAGGCTGCGGATCAGCTTGAGTTCCGCAAGCATGTCGATGAGTTTTTGGTTCCCCGGCTTACCCCCTGGCTTACCTTCGCTGGGCTTTTGCTCGCCCATTTCCTTCTGAGCCTTCTTGAGGGCTTCGAGCATGTCCTTCAGCATGGCGATGATATTTTCTTCGATGGTCTGGGTGTCTTTGTCCACGATCGCGGTGTTCAGGCGTCGCTGCACGGCAATCATGTCTTCCCGCACTTCCTCCAGCACCTTGGCGAAAGCCACGGCACTACCTTCGCTTTCAAGCAGTTTTAGGCACTTCTCAGCTTCCACTACGATCTGGCCTTCGGTTTCACCCTGACCCAGGGCTTTTTGTCGTTGAGCTTGATCGATCGTGCCGCCATTCTTCTGAACATCATCGTCGATGCCTTTGGTCTTCTGGTAAACGTCGATCTGCATAGCTAACATCCGCTGGCAGCGTGCCTCGACGTTAGCCAGCAGTTTCTTCATTTCCTCTTCGCGGAGTTGTTTGATCCGCTTTTCGATTTCCTTGATGGCTTGTGCCAGTTTCTCGATGGCTTTGTCCTGATTCTTGCCAGCATCATCACGCTTTTCATTCTTGATTTGATCCTCGGCTTTTTGCTGATGCGGCACCGCTTCCTGCACTTCCTTGCGGCCTGGCAGTTCGTTCCCCTTGGGTTGTTCCTGGCCACCAGGAGGTGGTGGCGGGGGTTGATCGCCACCTTTGGATCCACTTTGGCCGCCACCGGGCTGGCTTTGGCCGGGCTTGCCTTCACCGCTGCCCTTGGCCTCTCCGCCCTTCCCTTCGGAAGGTTTGCTTTCGCCTTTACCAGCTCCCTCTCCCTTGCCTTCACCTGGTTTCGCTTCAGCTGGCTTGCCTTCTCCCGGCTTGCCTTCACCGGGCTTACCCTCTCCTGGCTTCGCTTCGCCGGGTTTGGCCTCACCGGGTTTCCCTTCGCCACCTTCTTTTGGATCGCTCTTCTTTGGCTCGCCGCCAGCACCTTCCTTGCCTTCACCGGGCTTACCGTCACCCGGCTTTGGTTCGCCAGCTTCCTTCCCGTTGCCTTGCTTCTCTTCGGACTTCTTTTCACCGCTTTCGGGTTTGCCTTCGCCGCCCTTTTCGCCAGCCTTCGGTTCAGCCTTGGCTTCTGCGCGGTCGTCCTTCGGTTTGCCGCCACCGTCTTTGCCGTCCTTCCCGTCCTTCCCGTTCATCCGCTTAGCCACGTCGTCGGTTTCGTCTTTTATTTTCTGTTGTTCCTTGCTGAGGTTGTCCTTGTTGCCTGTCTTCGACTCGGTGCGGGCTTGGTTGTTTTGCTGCCGTTCTTTGATGTTCTGCAGTTCCTTGAGGAACGCTTCGAGTTTTACGCGTTCTTCCTTCAACCGAAGGCTTTCGTTATCGGTTTCCAGCAGCAAAAGAATCGCTTGCAGGCTCTTCACCAGTTCTTTTTCTTCTTGACTGGCGCGACTGAGGTCCAAGGCATCGTTGCCATTACGTAGGCTTGTCACCAGTTTGCTGAACTGTTGATCAACGCCAAGTTTGTCAGCTTCTTCCAAAGCCTTCTTGATCGATTTGGCTTGATCCTTCGCCTCCTGTCGTTCGCTCTGCTCTAGCCGCGTGGCAAGGCGGAAGAGGCCTTCCTTAAACTGAGTGAAGTTCTTCTTGATGTCTTCCTGCGTCTTCTGCAAATCCTCGACCTTCACGCTGGTGTCCACAACTGGGGTCACAAGCTTGACCGGTTTCAACGGTGCAGGTTCGGCGGGCTTAGCTCCTGGCGGTTGTGCGCTCAGAGCGAGCGGTGCAAGTAGCAACGCAGCGGCCAGTGTTTTGAAGCGTCGGTTCGGTCGAAGGAACATGAGATATCCTCAGTGGTGTAGTACACCTTCATGACGAAATAATACCAGATTCACTCACCGTTCGCACGTCTCTCGATACATCCACGTGACACAAGTTCAAAGTGGCAAGGCGGTTTTCATTCCGACTTCGCACATTGAACTTCCAACTTGGGTTACTTCGCAACTTCCACGGTCAACTCCACAGGGCGGATCGGCACGTTCGGCAGGAATGGCCCCGGCAGCAACCGCAGCGAGTACAGGCCCGGCTTGGTTCCTGCGGTGAGTTCGAACTCATACACCGTTTCGTCCAAGTCGCTAGCCCCCACCTTGATGACGAAGTCCTTCGGGCCTTTGATTTCGCTGGTGGCAGGAATATCGAGGGCCACGTAGGCTTCGGTGCCTTCGAACTGGTTCAAACGCATGGCGATTTTCACCTTGACTGCTTTGCCTACTTGCACTTGAATCACCTTGGGCACCGTGAAGTTCGGCAACCGGGCGGCAAGACGCAGCAGGTCGAGGGATGACTTGATCGCCACACCGTTCTTCTGTGTGTCGTCGATGATCTTCTTGAGAAACGCCCGTTGCTTGGCCACGTCTTCACCCTGACCGATCAAGCCGGCCAGCGTGTCGAGGTCTTTCATAAAAATGGCGTACTGCGACTTCGCCGCAATGATCGTCTCATCCGTTGGGCGTTGCACGCTGCCAAGTGGCGCGGCAAAGTTATTCAGGGCTATCTCCGCAGCAGGCAGGCTCCTCTCGAAAATCTGCTTGAGCAGGTCGAGGTAGCCTGGGTTGCGGGCTTCCGGGTCGGTGTACTTCTTCTTGGCAGCATCGTTTACGCGGTTGTATTCCAACTCGCGGAACAGTTTCTCGTATTCCGACCGCAGGGTGGTCAGCAGGTCGCGGGCCTTGGTGACGTCCTGAATCAAGTCTGTCACCAACACCTGTGAGTTCTTGATCTGGTTAGTGTCCGTCGCGGTGAGGTTGGCATTGTCGCGCCCCACGCCGTTCATCCGGACCGATTCGGACTGTAACTTCCGCTGGGCGTCGTTCGCTTTCTTCAAAATGTCTTCCATCTGCACCCGTTGCTTTTCCTCATCCTTGCCGATTTCCACGAGCAGGTCTTGCTCAGAAATGATTTGCAGACGGATCGGATCGAGGTTCTTGGTTGACTTCGTGGGCAGGATTTTGCCGGTCTTGTCGGTCAACTCCACGTTGGTGTCGGACGCCACCAAGAACACTTCAACCTTGTAACGTGGTTGAATTTTCTCTTTATCCTTCTCGAATAGCGTGGGCATGTAGGCATCGAGGTCAAAGCCATCGGCTTTCAATTCTGTGAGTATGAGAGACTTTAACAACTGTGAAGTTGCGTTGGGGTCGATCACCAACTCCTTGGCGGCCAATCTCTTGATGTTGGCGAGGTTCTTCCGTTGGATGGTGCCGTAGTTCTCAGTGAAACGCGGGAACGGCAGGCCAGGCAGTTTCTCGTTCCCGGTGCTATCCAGTTGCGGAATGGTGGCTGCAAAGGTGTCGTTGAACATCTTCTGGTGCGTGGCCAGGGTAATCACATTCCCCACGCTCTGCTGGGCGGTGGTGCCCGCCGTGTTTAGGCTCGCGGCACTCAGGGCACGAGCCACCACGAGGCTCGTCGCTTCGTCCTCTTCCTTGCGGTATTCAAAGCGGATCGAGTTCAGGCCAACGTCGTCCGAGATGTTGCTATCAGGCCGAAACGGAATCAGCGCCTGCGGAGTGACCAACAAGTAACCACCCTGACGACGGATGATTGAATCGACGATCACGTTGACGGTCGGCGGGGCGTCATCAATGCACTGGATGGCAATCGACCTGATGGATACCACGTTGTCGAGGTCCGTCATCACCAACTGAAACTCGGTTGGTTTGTCGAGTTGCCGGATCGGGCTATCTTTGTCAAACGTCACGCTGAACTGCGAGCTGTTCCCATTGTGCGGGAAAGTGAGGAACGCAGGCTTCACGTTCGGCGTCACCGGCTTGAGTTCGATTTTCTTCAATTCCTTATCGGCTCTGCCCACGATGTTGAGTTCCGTGCCTAGCGGCACGCTGAACAAGCTGCGATCACTGCTGATGCTGATGGCCTGATTTGGGCGAGCCTGCCGAAGCCCACGCAGGGCGAACAGGTCATTGCTGATGGCTAGCACATTCTGTGCGGCCAAGGCATCCTTTTCTTCCTTGGTCAGGATCGGGGCAGCATGGTGCAGGTAGGCCGGTTGGTACTCATCGCGGTACAGTTCCACCAGAGTCGGCGGGGCCACCACCGTGATAGTTTTGCGCTGGCTGACGTAATCCTCGGCGGTAATCGAGAACCGCACACTTTCGCTGAGGCCGGGGATGTCGTTACTGAACGTGCCGTTGGAATCGAGATTCAGCATCAAGTCCATGCGGCTGCGCGTCGTGATAACGTTGTAACTCATGGCCAGACTGTTTGGCACGGTGAGCTTGCGGAGCTTCCGGGTGTTGTTCAAGTCTGCAGCAGCAGCGTTGAGTTTCTCAGCGAGCATCGTTGTTGAATCGTTGTTGGTCTTCAGAAATTCATCCACGGTCGTTTCTGGCTCTGGCCCTTGATCGTTTACTTCAAGACCACAACCATACGTGTCGAGGTCTTCGATCTTCATCGGGCGCCAGCCGTCGTTACTTTTGCGATCCACCACGACCCATTGATAAACCTTGGCTCTGATTTTCGGTGGGATGGGGGCACCCTTGCCCACACGCAGTTCACCGGGGTGACCTTCGTCATCAAAGTCCACGATCTCCAGATAGGCCCGGCGCGGCCACGGCGTGTTCTGCAACAGCAGGTTGCGTTCCGTCCAGATGCCCGCCACATCGGCCAGTTTCTTACTGGCCACGGGGAACTGGAAGCTACCACTGCTCCAGGCATGCAGGCCGTAGGCCATCACGAGGCCGATCAAAGTCACGCCAATGATGCCGAAGAGCTTTTTGTTCAGCTTACTCCAGTCGAACACGCTGTTCACGTTGACTTGATCGATCCGCTCGCGGGCCTCGTTCACCGTGTTGCGGACAAGATCCACTGAGTACCCGTCACGGACAGCCTTCTCTTCGTCTGCCATTTCGATGGCCGTAATCAGGCGATCACCCAGCACCTCGGGGTATCGCTTCTCCAGTACGAGGGCGAGGCTGGGGTACGACAAATCCTTGTTCAACATGCCGCGAACACGCAGCACCACCAAGGTGATGAGCAATCCACCAACGAGGATCAACAGCACCCAACGGATAGCCGGTGTGTATTGCTGGGCGATGTCGGCTTTGGCGACTTTAAACAAGCCATAGTCCAGCCCCATCCCCAACCAAAACCACAAGGTGAGGAACAAGCCAATAAACAGGAAGATGTCCAGGAAAACGAAGCGGCGGATCAATCCCTGCAACTTCGTGAGCGGGTGGACGAGCTTTTCATCCGGTCGGTATGTGGTCGAACTCGGCATTGACTCTACCCAAGGTGAACCGGTTGCGTGAGCTGCCGGGTTGTTTTTCATCACCCGGCGACTCACGTCGCCGGTTCGCCAATATCACTACGCTAGTCGAATCAGCTTGCGGGTCGTCCATTCCAAGCCCAGCAGTACAGCGATGGCCAGCACTGCGATGCCCACAGGGAACGGGTTGCCAAGGTACAATATCCAGGCCGTGGCTGCGATTTGCTGCAACAGCAAAAGTGTGTAGATCACACTCATTACGTTGTTGGTGGTCTGGCTGCGTCGAATCCACAAAATCACCACAATAAGAAGTTGAACGACCAGTGCCAGCACCCACAGGCGGATATACGGCAAGCCGGACACCAGTTCCATGCGAGCAAAGTTGGACAGCGGGGTGCCTGCTGGTGTGGTTTCATCATCCCAGATGTCATCCACTGTGCCGCGATCACGTTGCTTACGCGTCTCGTTGCGGATGCAATCGGGAATGACTTTCAGCTTCTCGGTTTCGTTCAAGCGGATGGCGAGCTTGGCTTTGGCTTCATCGGCAGGACGGTTGTTGCCGCCAAGTGAGGCGGACACGGTCTGTCGGGTGGCGGAGTCGGCAATGCGATCCAGCACATCCTTCAAGCCGGTGGCTGCGTTATTCATCGCCACGAAGTCCGGCTTGAGGTTATTCAGTTCCGGATTCGAGGCTACCAGTGTGAACTCCTTGGCTTTGAGTGGCTCGGGCAAATCACTTTTGCTCACCACCAGTTCGTATTTTGCATCCACTGGGAAGTTTCTACTGTCGGCATTGATAATGCCCTTGTAGTACCCTTCGAATTTCGGCCCCAGTTTGGTGGGTTTGAGCACATCGAACGGCCCGTGTTCCTTCACCAAGTTTTTGTTCAAGTCATACTGCTTAATTGTGAACTTCGGCTTATCAAGGTCGTTCTCCAGGTACGGGTCGCCGTTGGCTTGAAGCACACGGGCTTGTACGCGGATTGGCCCACCAGCAATGAACTTATTATCCATTAACACCTGTCCACGGGCTTTGCTGCCGGTGTTGCGCTTAGCCCCGGCGAAGCGTAACAGCTTGAGCCAGAAGCGATCGTAATACGTCGGATCCACGGCTCGCAGACGGTAGATTTCGCCAGATCCAATCCACGCGGTACGGCCCGCTTCGGCCTGAGTCACCGCATAGAACGGTCGCAGTGCCGCCTGCCCGCGCTCATCAATGTTCATGAACTCGGCCAGCGGGGTCACGCCGGGCTTAGCCCCCTTCACTGGGTAGTAAGTGAATATTCCTTGCTTCGGATTCAGGTCTTCGCCGGGCACTTGCGACGGGGTGTACTTCTCTCGACCGGTGAAGAACTTCTCCCAACCAGCCGTTGCACGGTCGGGCTCGGTGAGCGTGGTTTCGTCGTCCAACCTCAGCAGATCGGCTTCAGTCCTGGGGGTGAGTTTCAGTCGGCGTGGGAACTTCGGCAGACGCATCTTCAGCAGCACGTCTTCCGTCACCACGGCATCATCCGGGATCACCGGTAGGATGTTGAGGATAGGGCGAAGCCGCCCGGATTCTTCGTCGTTCCGGGCGAGTTGCGGCGTATAGAAGCCACCGGCCACGTACACGAACCCGCCGCCGAACTTGGTCACGAACTTTTCGAGGTTCGTAAATGCGCTGCTTGGTATCCGCAGGGTGTTGCTCTTGTCGCGTTCATTCCAGTTAGGGTCGAACACCACCACCACATCGTATTCATCAAGGTTATTGTAGCGCTGTCGGCTGAGGGCTGTGGCGTCAGTCACTTCGCCACCAGCCCCCGGCTTGCGTCCAGCTTCCAGTTCGTCGGGGAACTTCAGGAGCAAGCGGCCCGGCACAACATCCTGCACGATGGTGCCGTCCTGCCCGCCTTCGTTCTGCAGGTAGATCGAAACTTCGGCCCGCAACTGATCCGTTTCACGTACCAACAGGCTCCGCAGCGTTTGGTACTCACGCGTCGGCCCACTGCTCACGATCAACACCCGCAGTGGCTTGTCCGTCACCTGCATCGGACGGGCTTCGGTGTAATGGAACGGATCGCGGAACAGTTCTTTCGGGTTCTTGGCCACCTTGGCTCGCACATTCCACGGCCCTTGCTTGAGCATGTACTTGCGGCCCACTTTGCTGGCTGGGGCATCATCGACGAGCGCTCGTGGCAGGTTCTCGCCCTGGAAGGCTTCCTTGTCGGTACTCCCAAACTTCTCGGCGTCCAGTGTGAAGGTTGCTTCACTATGGGCTGGCTCACCTCCAATGAACTTCACTGTCTTGCGCATCTCGTGATCAGCCACATCTTTCTTCGGGTCGCGCCCCGGCAGGAAGAGTTCGAGGATAATTTCGACTTCCTCGCCTTCTTTGAAGCCCACCCCGTCGACACCTACGCTGATCTGTGCAGGTTCATCGGGCATGGCTTTGTCTGGCACTTGCAAGTCGGAGAGGCTCAAGCTCACAACTTCGCGGGCTTCGCCCACCGCCACGGTGATGATCGGGATGTTCGCTTCCTTGGCTCGCTTGGCCAGTTGAACAAAGGCACTTTCGCTACCGATGTTGCTGCGGCCATCGGAGAACACTACGATGCCTTGGGTCATGTTGCCGGACTCGCGGTTGACCACCGCCGTCAGGCTGTCCGCCACGGCAGTGCCCTCCGTCAGCCCGGTTAAATTCTTCGACCGGTTCACGACACGCTTGGTGTTTGCTTCCAACATGCGCGCGTCTTCTTCCTTCAACCCGGCGATGCCACGATCCGCATTCGTTGCTTTGCTCCAACCGGTGAACCAGCTTTCGGTGCCGGGTTCGCTCCTCCAAGCGGTAGCATTCTGAATCTTGGCCACGGCGTCGTCGCTAAGCCCCTTGAGGATCGCTGGCTTGAGATCCCCACTGAGGAACTTCTCCCACTCCGGCTTCGTATACCCCTTCGGGTGCTTGTCTTTGGTGAGGGTGACGGGGTCATCGTCCAGCCGGGCCGCAAAGCGGTACATCAACACCGGGTTCTTGTCGAGCAGCCGGGCCAGCAGAGCGTTTTGTTCGTCAGTGAGTACGTCCAGTACTTTATCGATACGGGTCTTCAGCACAGCATTGGGGTCGAGGCTTGCTTCGTCGGGTTGCTTCATGCTTGGCGAAATGTCGATCACCACCACGACGCGGCTGGTCTTCGTGCTTTCTTCCCAGGTCTGGAAGGCTGGCAGCAGGAAGCAGAAGGCAAGGATGCAGAACACGGCAATCCGCAGCAGGGCTAGTGGGGCCGCCCAGAAGCCCACAGTGCGTGCATCGCGGATGTACATCAGTACGGTGAGTACCGAGGCGATGATGAGCATCCCCACGGTGAAGATCCACCACACTGTCTCGTTCTCAGCTTCAAAGTTCTTGGTGATGAGCAGGAAGAACATCGGCCACAAGAACAGCAAGCTGCGCGTGAGTGCTGCGGCCCATTGCCACAGGCCGGGTTTGCTGTCGTCCACCTTGCCCGTGAACAACGTGAGCAGGGTGCTGCCAAGTGCTGCGAGTAGCCCGCCGCTGCCTTTGCTTTTCCGCGCAGGGAACAGCACCGGCACAAAGCTCAGTACGGCGAGGAGCAACAACCCCAGCACGGCCAACCAATACAAAACCGGCGACGACTCGGCCGACGACAGCGGAAAGTTATCGCTGAGTCGACGAAAGACGAACTCAGTGGTTGTGGGTGTTTCAACGGCATCGGCCATATCGCATCAAACCTAGTCGTGAGTTTCAGGGTTCAGTCGTCTTGAGTTTCTACGAGCACGAAGCGTGAGCGAGTGTCTTGAACTTTTTCACTCGCTCACGCTTCGTGCTCGTTTGGCTCAGGTCTGTCGCATCGCTGCAGCCACCGTTGGCGAATCAGTCAGGTCATTGCCCGTGTGGTAGCTCAGCTTAACGGCTAGGGCTTGCTCTACCACCAGCACCACTATCATCAGCAGGAAGATCCAGCCCATCTCGGACAAGTCCGTCTTCTTGTTCTTCAAGTCTTCAATCCAGCCGCGGTCCTCCGGGCTGTGCAAGCCTGCTTTGGAATCGCCGAGGATGTCTTCCGCACTGGCTCGGCGCATGTCGCCTTCAAAGGCCGCATCTACGTTTACTGGCACGAAGCGGTACTCCGGGCTGGTGATCGATTCGGTAAGGCTTCCCGGTTTCGGTCGGCGTTGTTCGAGGCCGTACAAGTACACACCGGGTTTCTGGGTACTCGTTTGATTGAAGCGAAGCACCTTACGGGTGAGCACGCGCTCCACTTCCTTGCCGTCGGCGTCCTTCTCCTTCACCTTCTCGGTGAAGGTATCTTCTTTGAGTTTGTCGAACTGATCGGCCACGAGGATCGGTGCAGGGTCGTTGTTGCCACCCACGGCCACTTGCTCGCCAGGCTTGGCGTTGTGGGTGATAAAGCCAGTCAGCACTTTTGGCTCGTAGCTGTCAACGTCAGCGGTCACTTCAATTGGCTGGCCACAGGTTTGGTTGTCGTCCACGCCACCACCGGCGAGGTAGTTCACCAGTTCCTTCATCACCGGGGTGAATGACACGCTCCCAGGACGCTCGCTCGGCCAGTCTGTCCAGGCTTCACCGGCGGTCGTGGTCATCATCGTCACTCGACCACGGCCAAACTGCTTGGCCAGATACAACGGGTAGCCGTACTTGAGCCTGTCCCGTTGGCGGGCAAATTTCAGTCGTAGGTCGTTATTTCGGCTGTCGCTCCAGAACTCTCGGAACAGGGCTTCGTCCGCGTCACCGGCGTTGGTCTGATCGCTCAGCAACCGGTCGAACAACTCGGCAATCTGGCCTGTACTTACTTCCGCCCCACGCAAGGTGGTGAAGATGCCAGTCTGGGCCTTGCTCAACACATCTTTGAACTTGGCGAAGTCCGGGTCGGCGATAACCGTGTTCAGTTCTGTGAGCAAAGGCGTAATCGGTTTATCGTCCAGCTTGTCGTCGTTCATCAGGCAGTAGAGTTCCGTCACACTCTTGTCTTCGGTCCACTTCCCGATGCGTTCAATCGGCACATACCCTGTGACGCTGACAAAGCGGTAGAACCGCTCGAGTTCATCGGGGTCACGCACCTGTCCTCGGCTGTCGGTGTACAAGCCAGCGAGGGCCGGGTGGGTTCGGGCTGCCGGGTCGCGCACCAGAATCTTCTTCTGGAAGATGTTGAGCTTCTTCTTCAACAAGTCGGTTTCGTACTTCTCGCGTTCATCTGGGCTGAGGCTACTCGGGTCTTTATCGGGGAACACTTTCTTGGGCAGTGGGGCAGGCAGCATGCCGTTGCCATCGCGGTACAGCAGCTTGTTGTAAAGCTCTTGCTTGTCGCTTGTCAGAAGTGGGCCAAGCCAGATGCCGCAGCCGCCACCGTTGGTGACGTACGTTTCGAGGTTCTTCACCGCTTGTTCGGTCAGGCTCGGCACGTTCAGCAACATCACGAACGAGTACTTTGACAAGTCCGCCGTGTTGAGCTGTACAGCTTCACCGGGTGTCCACAAGTATGATCCACCAGCCACGCCGATGAAGTTCTTGAGGTACAGGCTGTCGCCTTCGCGGCGTTCGCGCTTGTCTGGGTTGCCGTCGATCACCAAGATTGGGAGTTGATCACGCACCACCACGCAAGTGTGGCGAACGTTATCGGCCTTGAGACCTGGCTCGGGGCTATCCAGCACGGCGGTAATCAGGTTGTACCGCTCGAATGCCTTCTGCACGTCGGTTTTTTGTTCCGGCTTCAGGGTGTCTGTACCGGGGATACCTTCAAACGGGTTGCCCCCACCGCCGGAGCGGTCAAGGTTCAACTCAAACTTCTCGGTGATGGTCTGCCCGGGTGGCAGCGATGGGATCGTCAGGCTGCGTCCGCCCTTGAATTCGTCGCCATTCACACGGATCGACACCTTCACATCCTTCACTTCGGCCACGCCGAAGTTGCGGACTTTCAGGGTGAACTCGTTGATCTCGTACTTGGCGATCACTGCTTTCATCGGCTTGAATTCGACGATGCCGATGTTGTCGTGCGACAACGGCAAAGTCTTGTCGGCCTTGCGGTACGGGTGGGCAACATCAATGAAGTGAACCTTGATGTTCCCCTTGGCCAGCTCCTTCACTTGGGTTTGGATCGCTTCGCCCTGCTCGGCCCAGTCCGCGCTGCGGAAGTCGCTCAACACATGCAGCACGCGGGCCGTCTCGGCGTTGCCGGAGTTCTGCAAGCTGGTGCCGATGTTCTTGATCAGCACGGCGAGGTTGGTGCGTACCGTGCTGGGGTCGTTGTACTGGCCGAGCCAGTTCGTGGTGTCGTTAATGGTGGTGCTATTAATGCGGCCGACTGGTTGTGGGTTAGCCACATCAGACGCGCGGTAGATGGTCATCTCCTGCGGGGTGGTGGCCTCCGCAGCGGCCTTCATGATCCGTTCTGTCAGGATGGTTTTTGCTTTGTTGAAGGCGTTGGTATCGGCCCCGCCGCGTTCGTCATCCTTGAACGCATCGGCCATGCTGGGGCTGTCATCAAGGATCACCATGTGGATGGTGCTCTTCGATTCTTCGCCGGAACCATCGAAACCGAAGAATCTCCCGATGAGCAGCCCGGCCAACAGCATCAGCAGACAACGAAGGATCAGGAGCAGCAGTTGCTCGATGATCATCTTCCGCTTCATCTTCTTCTGCGCTTTGAGCAGAAACTCCATCGCCCCCCAGCGGATGCGCTTGTAACGCATGCGGTTGATGAGGTGGATGATGATGGGCGCAGAGATCAGCAGCAGCCCCGCCAACACCGACCACGGGTTGAGGTAAGCCGCCGGGCTGAACAAATTCGACAACGATTGAAACATCGGTTCGTATGATCCGGGTTAGCCCGACGCGCAAGCGAGGGGGTGGGTTTTTCTATCGTTTGGTTGGGTTGCCGCGGTTGTCGATTCGCTTGAACAAGAATCGGCTCAGCACAGCATCGAGATTGTCGCTGGTGCGGATCAGGTTGTAGTCCACACCCAGGCGAGTACATCCACGTCGCACCTCGATGAGGTATTCTTCTAGTGCCTCCATGTAGCCTTCACGCAGGGCTTTCGGATCGCAGAAGAGTTCGGGCAGTTCTTCAAGCCCTTCGAACTTCGTCATCCCGCTGAAGTTGAACGTGAGTTCTTGGTCATCCAGGATGTGGAACACACTGACGTCGTGCTTGCGGTGCCGCAGCAGTTCCAGACCTTTGAAGATCGGCTCGCGGTCGGTGAGTAAGTCGGAGAACAGCACCACCACGCCCCGACTAGGCATCGTCTCCGCGACTTGGCGAAGGCTCTTGAAGACGTCAGTCTTTTCCTTCTCGCCGGGCTTCGACTTGTTCAGAGTAGTCATGATGGCATTGAGGTGGCGTTGTGAACTCTTAGCTGGCAACACCTGTTTAACGTCCCAACCGAAGCTGGTGAGGGCAGCACTATCCTGCTGCTTCACGATCATGTACGCCAAGCACGCCGCCGAGGTGCAAGCGTAGTCGTACTTCGACATTGCTCCGCTGCGGTAGGTCATGCTCTCCGAGGTATCGACCACCAGACTACCCCGGAACGTCGTCTCGGCTTCGTACTGCTTCACGTAAAACTTGTTCGACTTGCTCCACACCTTCCAGTCGAGGTGGCGGATGTCGTCACCGGCCACATATTCGCGATGCTGCACGAACTCGACCGACTGCCCGAAGAAGGGGCTTTTGTGCATCCCGGCGAGGAAGCCCTCGACAACCTGCTTGGCGCGCATCTCCAGCCCGTCGATCTGGGAGATCGTCGTGGGGTCTAGAAACCGCCGAGAGTCATCTTGATCAGCCATATTGCGTATCCAAGAATTTCACTGCAGAGGACACAAGAAAGCACGAGAGAAAGACATGAAAGAGATTCATGACTTTGCTCAGCATTGTTTTTCTCGTGTGCCCTCCTGCTTTCTCTGCGCTGAGTCGTTTTTTGAGAGTTACTTCGAGAAGATCTTCTTGAAGCGTTCGTCTTTCTCCAAATCGCCATCACGATCCGGCGTCTCCGCGATCATCTTCTTCACCACCATGTCCGTTGTCACGCCCTCGCTGGCAGCCGTGAAGTTCGTGGCGATCCGGTGTCGCATCACTGGCAGGGCCATGGCCTTGATGTCGTCCACGGTCACATGGCTGCGGCCATACAGCAGGGCGCGGGCCTTGCTGGAGATGATGAGGTTTTGTGCCGCCCGTGGCCCGGCACCCCAACTCAGCCACTCGCGGATGAACTTCGGCGCGCCTGGTTGGCTCACGCGGGTCTGGCGAACAAGAGCCAGTGTGTACTTGATGATGTGGTCGGACACCGGCACCTTGCGAACAAGGTTTTGCAACTCGATGATTTCCTCACCACTCAGCACGGCCTTGGGTTCCTCGGCAATCGTGCCGGTGGTCCGTCGGGCGATCTCGAACTCTTCGTCGAAGCTTGGGTAATCCACGAACACCTTGAACATGAAGCGGTCTTGTTGGGCTTCGGGCAGTGGGTAGGTGCCTTCCTGTTCAATCGGGTTCTGGGTCGCCAGCACGAAGAACGGGTTGCCGAGCTTGTGGCGAATGCGGCCCACGGTCACTTGCCGTTCCTGCATGGCTTCCAGCAAAGCAGCTTGGGTCTTCGGTGGCGTTCGGTTGATTTCGTCAGCCAGCACCACGTTGGCGAACAGCGGGCCGTTGAGGAAGCGGAACTCGCGAGCACCGGTGCTGCGGTTCTCTTCGATCACGTCGGTACCGGTGATGTCCGATGGCATCAAGTCTGGCGTGAACTGAATCCGGCTGAAGTCCAGACTCAAGCACTTGGCCAGTGTGGAGATCATCAGAGTTTTGGCGAGTCCGGGCACCCCTTCCAACATGCAGTGACCCTTGCCGAACATGGCAATGAGCAACTCTTCGATGACTTGATCCTGACCCACGATGACGCGGGAGAGTTGCTTACGAATCTCTTCGAAGGCACTCTTGAGTTTCTTCACCGCCCCCATGTCGGAGTCGCTGAGTTCCTGATTGGTCATCTTGAATTCGTCGCTGATCATGGAAAACTCTTCGTGTTATGGATGGTTCTCTTAGCGAAACGGCTGCGTTAGCTGCCGGGTACTGAATGATAATTACCGGTGATAGAACGGCAAAATGCCCTTCTCCAATTGCATGATGGTGAGGGCGGTGCTGGTAGCGAACACTGGGCCGACGCCCCAACTGCCGCCTTGGTTCCAGCCACCGTCGGTGCCCTGGGTGCTCATGAAGTGGGCGAACATGTTCTTCTTGTATTCGCTCCACTTGATGCCGTTTTCCTTCTTCTCGTCGGGGAACATCTCGCTGTAGCGGTCGTCGCCCAGCACATACACCACTTGGCCGAAGTAGTAGTTCTGGTATTCGTCGTGCCCGTTCACTTTGCCACGCAGGTAGATCGCATCCTTGCAGTACTTGATCCACAGCTTGCCGTATTTGTCATTGTAATTGCCGGAGCTGAAGGCACAGGCACAGGCTGCGGCGGTAATCGCCTGGCACTCGTGTCCTCCGCCCTTCTGGCTGTAGCAGTACACTAGGCCCCCACGTTGAGTAGTGCAATCTCGTAAGTACTGTGTGCTTTTGTCGATGATCTCTTTGGGCACCTTGATGCCCGCGTTGCGTGCAGCCCGAAGCCCTTGCAGTTGAGTAACCGTAGTGCTGCCTTCATCGAAGTTGTTGCCGTCCGCAGCACTCACGTAGCCCCAGCCGCCGAACTTTGTTTGGGCCTTGCCGCTGAACTCCACAGCTTTCTGCAGGAGTGATTCCAGCTTCTTCCGCGTGGCGGGGTCTTCTTCTTCACCATAGGCACAGGCAAGGAACAACATGCCGAAGCCGTGACCGTAGATATACCTGCTCCCCTCAGTCGGGTTGTTCGGTGTGCCCAACAGGCCGTTGGCTTGACTCTTCTTGAGGTACCACTCGACAGCCTTGGCGATTTGTTCGCTGTACTTGCCTTCTTTGCTGGTGCTACCTTCCATCATGAGGGCCAGTCCGGCCATGGCCGTCATGACGGTAGGGTAAGCGTTGCCTTGGGCGGCCCAGCTACCGTCGGCATTTTGATTCTTGCGTAGCCACTCTAGGCCACGGGCCACGGAGGTTTCGACATCCGTCTTTTTGTCGTCGGCGTGGGCCGGGGACAGCAACCCGCCGGTAGCCAAGCCCAAGCCAAGGGCGGTACTACTTGCCAAGAATGATCGACGATTCAACATGGGCTGATACTCCCAAGGCAGGGGCCAGAACAGTTAGCGGTGGTAGAACGGCAGAACACCTTTTTCCAGTTGCAATATTGTTAAGGCGGTCCCAGTGCCGAACACTGGCCCGGCCCCCCAACTTCCACTGTTCCAACTTCCGTCACTCGATTGAGTGCTGCGGAGGTGGTTGAAAGTAGATTCTTTGTATTTCGACCACGTCATCCACTGATCCTTCTTTTCATCGGGGAATATTTCGGCGTAGCGATCCTCACCCAGCACGAACATGGCCTGGCCGAAGTAGTAGTTCTGGTAATCGTCGTGGCCACCACCTCGGAGGTTGTTCCAGATGCTGTTTTTGCAGTACTTCAACCACATCTTGGCGTATTTGTCGTTGTAGTTGCCCGAGCTGAAGGCACAGGCCACCGCGGCAGCAGTGATGGCTGGCCGTTCACCACCAGGAGCCGGGTTGCGGCCAGTGAAGTTGTATACGACGCCGCCGGCACTCGTGGTGCAGTCACGCAAGTACTGGGTGGACTTATCGATGATTTCTTTGGGCACCTTGATGCCCGCGTTGCGTGCGGCCCGCAACCCTTGCAGTTGGGTGATCGTGGTGCTGCCTTCGTCGAAGCCACCACCATCAGCTGAACTCACGTAACCCCAGCCACCGTTTTTTGTTTGTGCCTTGCCGCTGAACTCGACGGCTTTCTGCAAGAGCGATTCCAGCTTCTTCCGCGTGGCCGGGTCTTCTTCTTCGCCGTAGGCACACGCCAGGAACAACATGCCGTAGCCGTGGCCATAGATGTAGCGGCTTCCTTCGGTGGGGTTGTTAGGCGTGCCCAGCAGGCCGTTGGTTTGGCTCTTCTTCAAGTACCACTCGACAGCCTTAGCAATGTTCTCGCTGTACTTACCTTCTTTGCTGGTGCTGCCTTCCATCATCAGGGCCAGGCCAGAAACGCCGGTCATAACTGTAGGGTAAGAATTACCAGGGGCCGCCCAACTACCATCGGCGTTCTGGTTCTTTTTGAGCCATTCCAGCCCCTTAGCCACCATGGCTTCGTCGTCCGTCTTCTTGTCGGCGGCACTAATCGAAGTAGAAAGCGCACACGCCAGCACAGGCACGGCAGCGAGTTTCAACCAATCACGGCGAAGCATGTGGCTTACCTCATCGAACCGTCGAACTTCGGACCAATCCAGTAACAAGACGAGCGAGACGACAAAAAATGACACAAGCTGGTCAAATTTTGACGTTGCCGCGAGAGAGAAGATTGGCGGGGAGGCCAAACTGGCGCGGATGTACCGGTTGTGAGTGCGAGTAGCTTACACCAGCCCGACCCACTTTCGCAACGCCCATTCGCACACCAACAAGAGTACGACTAGCACGAGCGTCAACCAACTCGTGCGAGCCGGATATTCGGTACGTTCCTCAATCGTGGCCGTCTGCCGATCGAGTCTTTTCAACAGTGCGTCATACTGATCCGCCTGGAAGACCTCACCCTTCGTGGCCTCGGCGATGGTTTGCAACAGTTGAACGTCGGCGGACAGTTCCAGCAGTTCTTCGTTCTCCGGTGGTAAAATTTCAAACTGACTCCGCAACGGTTGCACCCGGCCATCCGGCCCCAAGCCGCCCTGTAGGTGCTCAGCCCACTCCGGGATTTCCAGTTCCACGGCATACGACCCCGGCGGCAGTTCTTTCAACGGAGCCAGCAACATGCGTGGGCTAAACTCGGACAGTGCCAGCTGGGTCACACTCAACAGTTTCGGTTCCGGCCCGCCGAGTTTCGAAACCCGAACACCCTTCAGCGAATTCGGCCCCAACTTCTTCACGGCTTCCGTGGCCCGCACGATCACTTCAATGGGGGAGCCAAAGCGGTACGTTGGCTCGCGGGTGCCAAAGCGGATGGTGCCCGTAGCGTTCTGCGTCGGCAGCAATCGATCCGACGCCACCCACTGAGCCACCTGCCCCCAGAACTTATGGTGGTAGAGATCCCCCACGCGGAAACGCCAACGCCAAGTGCTATCCAGCCCGATGAACAGCACTCGGCCAAAGCCAAAGTTCTGGCGGAGGATCACTGGTTTGCCGTTCTGCTCCGCCAACACTTCTGCACCGGGCTTGGCCTCACCGGTGATGCACCAGTAGTGGGCGGGCAGGGTTTCCCAGCGGATCCGGTTCATGACGAGAGTGTCGGCAAGTTGCAAGAACCACGAGCGTTCGCCATCAGCGGTGAGGTTGAGGTGGAAGCCTTCTTTGTCGTTCACTTCCACAGGGCTTTTCAGCGGTATCAGTTTGCGGATCGGGCTGTTTTCTTGAAGGTGTGCCAGGGGCATGCCGCGTTTGCCGGCCATCATCACGAGGGTGCCGCCCTCCTCCGCGACGTACTTCTCCAGCCAATCCCAGTTCATGAACTGTTTGTCATTGTTCAGCAATTGATCGGCTTCCACATCTCCCAATAATACGCCGTCGTAACCGCTCAGCACATCCGCATCAGGCAACGTGAGTGCAGGGATCCCGAACTTCTTCAAGTCGTCATCCGTCGCCTTGGTGATGCGTGGCTGACGGAACACCGTGCTGCGCACATCCATGTTCTCATCACGCCCCAAGGCGGTGTGCAAGTAGTGGAACTCCCAGCGAGCTTCGCCGTCCACAAGCAAAATACGGGCACGTTCCTTCACCACGTTCACTCGGGCCGTGCGGCTGTTGTTAGCTGGGAACGGGTCTGGATGACTGGGCGTGGCCGTGACCACCAGCGACTGCGGCCCTGTGTTATCGAGCTTGGCTGGCAGCGTGAACTGATAAGTTTGATCCTCGCCGTTATGGAAGATGCTGTACTTCACCGGCGGGCGTTTCTTGCCCTTCTCGTCCAGTGGAACTTCCATCGCCACTTCCACACGGCCAGCGGGCCAACTCGTGATGCGAACGCTCACTTCCACTGGCACCGTGCTACCTTTGAACACGGTGGAGGATTGTGCCTTGGCTTGCATCACGGCCACATCCGCCGGGGCGTTCTTTGGCCCGAACACCAGCGGATACACGGGAATGCCGAGCGCCCCCACCTCGGTAGCCTTGGCGGTTGGCCCTTCGCCCCAGTTGTGTCGGCCATCGGTGAGCACCACCGTGGCGATGAGCTTCGACGCAGCGATGTTGCTGGAACTCTCTATGGTGCGGTTGAGCGGTTGCTTGAGGTCGGTGTAGGTGAGTTGGGCGGTGCTGGTCTTAGGGTCGAGCCTTCGTTCGGATTGCAGCACAGTTTTCCACGCCGCCTCATCCAGTGGCAGTCCTGTAGTGCTGCTATCGTAGCGGACGAACTCGACGGTGTGCTTCTCGGTCAACTTCTTCAAGAACCCACCGACTTCGGACGAGAGCACTCGTTCTGCCAGTTGCAACCGGGTGGTGTTGTCGATGTCCTCCACTCGCAACACGCTGGCTAAGGTCAGCTTCTCGGCATCAGTTCTGTGTGGATCGGTGATGCGCATACTGTCCGACGTATCCAACGCCACCAGCACCCGGCTGGGTACGGGAATCTGACTCGACTTCACCAAAGTGGGTTGGGTGCCGAGGGTGAGGAAGACAATCGCCATGGCCGTCAGTCGCAACGCAAGCAGCACACGGGCGATCTTCTTCTTGGCAATTAACAACTCGTGGCGATAGAGCCGCCAGAGTACGACGCCGAATCCGAGCAGCAACAAAAACACCACAGCCAACCGCAACCACCGCGACCACCCCGGCAGCGGTAGCGTGAAGTTGAGCGACGCACTCGTCAGCGGTATCGGCAGCGTGAACATGACTCTCGTAGCGTAGCAACGCGACAAAGTCTTGTCCGATCATCGATCGGGCTCTGCCTGAAATAACGCACAAGGTCCGGCGTCTCTCTAGCATAATGATGCATCTCCCAAGGGTTCTCCTCATGAAACGGCTTCTTCTCCTCTCCGTGGTGCTGCTGGCGTTGTCGTCAGCGCGTGCCGCAGAGCCAGCCCATCCGCTGGCCTATGTCCCGGCCAATGCGGTGTTCTTCTACCATGTGGATGTGGCCGCAATTTACGATGCAAAACTCGGCGAGGCCATCAAGGGGGCCAAGTCGCCAGAGTTGGATCGGTTCCTCAAGAGCATTGAGGCGGAAACTGGCGTGCCGGTGGATCAGATCAAGAGCTACACCACAATCGTGCCAACGGTGCCAGCCGGGTCGATGTCCGCCGTGTCGGTGCTTGTCTCTCGCAAGACTTACGACCGCAAAGGGTTGTTGAAGAAGTACCAAGCCGAGCCGTACACCCGGACGTACGATGCCAGCGAGAAAGACAACATCCTGACATTGAAGCCGAAGGAACGCTTCTACCCGGCATTGGCCTTCGACCTGCGTGCCGACGACCGCTATGTGGCGGTGCAAGGGCTGGACGACTCGTACTTCACCCCGGCAAAGGGCGACAAAGGCTTCCATTCAGCAATGCTCAAGGAACAGAAGAACGCACACTTTGTGTTGGGGGTCAACTGCAACGGGCTGCCCGATGAGTTCCGCGATGCGCAGAATGCCCCGCCGGAACTGAAACTGCTCATGCCACTGGCCAAGTCGGACGGCGGCTGGATGGTGGGCACGATGTCGAAGGATTCGTTGGACATGGTGATGACGGTGAAGTGCCGCAACAAGACCAACGCCGAAGCTGTAGCCGCAACGCTGGAAGCTGGCAAGACGCTGGCCAATGCGGGCCTCGACATGATGAGTAAGGAAATCACGGAGTCACTGGAAAAGCCCAAGGCGATGCTCGACTGGATGGCATTGGCCGGAAAGTCGATCAAGGCAGGAAAGATCAACCAAGACGATACCACCGTAACCATGAAGATGAGCCTTCCACTGAAGGAATCGCTCAGCCCGCTCATCACGATGATCGCCGGTGGTGGCCAGGGCGATGGGATCGTGATTCAGAACAATCTCAAGCAATTCGGCTTGGCCATGCACAACTATCACGACGTGTACGGCAACCTCCCTGCACCCGCGAGCATAGGCAAGAAGGGCGGCAAGGAACTCTCGTGGAGTGTGATGGTTCTTCCGTACATCGAGCAAGAAGCACTCTACAAGAAGTTCAAACTTGATGAGCCGTGGGACAGTGCGCACAACATGAAGGTGCTGAAAGACAACCCGATACCAAAGATCTTCGCCATCCCCGGCTCGAATAACGAAGACGACAAGAAGACCCACTATCAGGTCTTCGTCGGCAACGGGGCCATGTTCGATTTGGCCACGGCAACAAAATTCACTGGCATCACCGATGGAATAAGTAACACTCTCATGGTGGCTCTGGCCGACAAAGCCGTGGACTGGACGAAGCCGGACGACATCGAATTCGATCCGAAGGACGACATGCTGAAGAAACTCTGGTTCAACAAAGCCGGCAAGACGTTCGTCGGCTTCGGTGATGGCTCTGTACGGAGCCTCAAGAAGACCCTGAAAGAAGACACACTGAAGGCCATCATCACCCGCGCTGGTGGTGAAGTTTTCAACATTGACGATTAACTCTCACCCTCCAAGGAACCGTTCCATGAAAGCTCTTCTCTGGCATTGGGCCGGGCCACTTGTCGTGGTCACGGGCCTGGCGGTAGCCGTATGGTGGCCACAGACAAGCACCAAAGCACAAGATGGCCCCGTCGCGAAAGAAACAACCAAATCGCTGGCGCTGGTGCCAAGCGGTGCACTCGGATTTGCCCATGTCCGCGTTGCGGACGTGTGGGCCAGCGATTCGATGCAGGACGTCCGAAAGTTCATCAAGAAGGCCGGTCCAGCCGCATTCGAGACGTTCGAAGCCGACTTCACCCCAGCACCCAGCACGTTGGATTGTGTGACAGCGGTTATGTTGCCGTTCAGCAAACCGGATCAGCCGGAACTGAACACGGTGACGATCCTCGCGTTCAACAAACCCTTCCTAGCAGAGAAGGTCAGCAAGCAGTACATGCCCAAAGGCATCAAGACGAAGGAAGGCGAGTTCGAGTTCATCTCGGATCGCGGGGCCGGGGTTTCCATTTTCTTTGCCAATGACAAAACTCTCGTATTCGGCGATGCCACCACCATTCCACAGTACTTGAAATTACGGGCCGCCAAGCAAACAACTTCGCCACTGATTCAACAGGCGGCCAATGCAACAGGGCGCGATCTGTTTGCCTGTATTGACCTGCAATCGATGTCCTTCCTCGACATGGCGGCCAAAGATGCCCCGTTCGATGTCCGACCCTTATTCAAGGCTAAGCAACTGTTGTTGTCGGCTGACGTCAAGAAGGAGATGAGCTTTGATCTTGCACTGCGATTCGAGAACGAAGCAGATGCGGTTGCAGGGCAAAAAGCGATCCGCAAAGTGGTGGAGATGGGTCGCACGCAACTCAGCGGCTACCGACGCAGTGGTGAAGAACTCATCACCGGTCGACCACGTGGCAAGGATCAAGCCCGCCCAGCGGACGACCTGCCGCAGGCCATCATGGGCATCATGATGCTAGCCGGGCTGAACAACCTCGACGAGCAACTGGCCGAACTGCCGATCACACAAAAGGATGGCATCGTCCGTGTCGGGTTCCGCTTGCCCAGTTCGATGGCCCCGCTGGCCGGGGCAGCTGTGATGGCGGCTGGCGTCGGCTTGCCAGCGTTGCAAAAGGTTCGCAACAGTGCAGCGCGGATGCAAAGCATGAACAACATGAAGCAGATTGCCTTGGCCATGTTCAACTACGAAGCGACCTATGGCAAGTTCCCTGCTGCAGCCATCTGCGACAAGCAGGGCAAAAAGCTACTGAGCTGGCGTGTTGCGATCCTGCCATACATCGAGCAAGACAACCTCTACAAGCAGTTCAAGCTCGATGAGCCGTGGGACAGCGAACACAACAAGAAGTTCAGCGCGATGGCTGTTAAGACTTACCGCGACCCACGTGCGGATTACGGCGAGAAGGAACTCAACCACACCCATTACAAGCTGTTTGTCGGCGGTGGGGCCGCGTTTGATTGGGTCAAGGGCCGAGGCATCGTGAGCATATCCGACGGCACGAGTAACACCATCATGTTGGCCGCTGCGGGTGACTCGGTGCCATGGGCCAAGCCGGACGACACCGAGTTCGACCCGAAGAAAGACCTGCCGGATTTGAAGAAGCCATTCAGTGAACTGTTGGTGGCCATGTGCGATGGCTCAGTGCGAACCCTGCGCCCGGATGCGATGAAGGACTTCGACAAGATTATGAAGCTGCTGATCCAGGCCGACGACGGTCAAGTGATCCCGAACTTTGATGAGTGATAGGCCTTCAGGCGAGCGATGCCCGTGAGGGCATTGTTTCTAAATAAGCATAAATAGAAACAGTGCGTTCATGGATATCGCTCGCCAAAGTTCACACTGGCACGTCACCCGCCACCTGATACCGAAAATTGCCCACGATCAACTCATCACCCGCCCGCAGCTTCCCCTCACGCACTTCCTTACCGTTGATCTTGATACCGTTGGTGCTGCCAAGGTCGCGGATCAATAGCGCCCCTTCCACAAGGGCTACACAACAGTGTCGGCGCGACACTTTCTTGGAGTTCAACTGAACGTCGCACTCCTCGTGTCGGCCAAAGAGTAAAATCGGCTGATCGATAATGATGCTAGGCCCGTCGGCCAACGAGAGCAAATGAATCGCCATACAATCGCAGCTCAAGAGTTGTGCCCATCTTACAGCATAGCTTTTGACTTCTTCTGGATCACGTGGGAAAAATTCACTCACCGCGTCGTCTTGACTGCAACATGACCCATCGACCGCTGATCGAGTTGTTGGATCGCTCTTCCTCTGCCCTCGTGCTTTGGGCGAGGAACTGGTGCCGTACGCCGGAAGATGTTGTGCAGGTGGCGTTCTGCAAGCTAGCTGCAATGAAGGTTTGGCCGGCTGATCCGCTGGCCTGGCTTTACAAAGTGGTACGGCACGGAGCCATGGACACGGGCAAAGCTGAGCAACGACGACGGCACCGCGAGGAAGTGTGTGCCCGACCGGAGTGCTGGTTCCATGAAGCAACAGTGGAAGGTTTAGATGCCGAGCGACTGACGATGCAGTTGCAGAGCCTTACGGTTGAACAGCGTGAAGCCATTGTGATGAAACTCTGGGGCGAGCTGACTTTCGAGCAGATGGCCGTAGCCGTGAGCAGTAGCGTCAGCACGATGCACCGGCGGTACGAAGCGGGTATTGCTGCATTGCGGGAACAGTTGAGGGAACCATGCACGACTTGAAGAGTTTCACGCCGGTTGGATTGAATCGAGACGACGCCCTACTGGCGATTGGCCGGACCAGTGCACGCCCGAATAGTGTGTGGAAGTGGTTGTGTGCCGGGTTGTTGGCCTCGCAACTAATGACAGGTGCCGTCGTGTGGTGCTGCTGGCCACGTTCTACAGATGCCGTTGTCAGCGAAGTGTTGCCAATAGAAGCCCCAACCCCGCCAGAAACGCGACCCGATCCGTCCAGTGTCATCGTGCTGTCGCAAGGGTTCGATTCCTTGCCAGCACATTCTGGTGCCATGCTGTCGTACCCACCGTTGCGGGCGGGTAGTTCCGGCATCGAGTGATGCGAAAAACTCCCTCGCCCCGGTCTCCGGGAAAAGGGTGGCCGACATGCCGGGTGAGGGGATTCATGTGATCCGGCAATACCCCTCACTCATCGCGTGCTGTTCGCACGATCCGACCTCTCCCTCAAGTGGAGAGGTTTAGAAGAATTTCACCTACCCTCTCTCGGAGTCTCCTCATGCGATTCATCGCACTGCTACTGCTTTTGCCATCATTGTCCCTCGGTCAGCCGGACATCCTGCCAAAGGATGGCCACATCACCATCCCGCTCACGCTGACGCCGGCACTGCCCAAACGTCCACTCTCCGAGTGGTATTTGCTGCCGGAGTATCGTGAAATGCAACCGGGCGAGCACATCGGTGGTTTCCTCAATTGCTTCAGCGAGCAGGACTTCTTTTACAACCGGGAGAACAGCGAAAAACGAGCGGCGGCGTTGAAGCTTCCTCTCGCCGAACTCGGCACACAGTACGGCGTAGAAAGCGGAATGGCATACAAGTCGAAGTACTCGAACATGATGTCGAGAATGGATCAGTCCGCGCGGTACACCCGTATCGAATGGAATGAGTACTTCAATCTCCGCAAAGACGGCGCGTACATGCTTATCCCCGAAGTTCAAAAGTTCCGCCAACTTGCGCAGGTGTTAGCGCTTCGGCTGCGGGTGGAGATCAAGGCCAAGGAGTTCGACAAAGCCGTCGTCACCATCCGCACCTTGTTTGGCTTGGCCAAGACGCTTGAAACCCACCCGACGCTGATCGGCCAACTCGTTGGGTATGCCATCTGCCAAATCACGTTCCGTGGCATCGAAGAACTCATCAGTCAGCCGGGGTGCCCGAACCTGTACTGGAGCTTTGCGGACTTGCCCACGCCGTTCATCAGTCTGCGTCAGGGCACCGGTGGTGAACGACTTTTCATACAGGCACAATTTCAAAACTCGCTGAGTGTGACTCGGGCCATGAGCGACAAAGAAGTGGGCGAAGTGGTACAGATGATCCGAGAACTCCAAGGGGTGAACGAAGCCAAGGTGGTACGAGCCGATGATGCGGCAACTCGGTATGGTCTGCTGGCCACAAACGAGGAACTGCTAAAAACGATCCGCAAGCGTCTTACGGAGGAAACCATCGTCGATGCGGATGTGGTGAAGAAGATGTCCGCCGGGCAGTTGGTTATGCTGGAAGATGTGCACCAATTCATGAACTACAACGACGACCTGCTGAAGTGGATGAATCGCCCAGCCGCTGAGGCACTGAAAGCTTTGAGTAAGGATGACGAAGAATTGACCAAACTCAAGAAGGCCGGGTGGGTGGCATCCGGCTTGTTCACGGCGAGTATCCGACGCGTCAAAGTTGCCCAGGCACGCTGCGATCAGCACTTGGCGTTCTACATGACCATCGAAGCCCTGCGAATGCACGCGGCTGAGCACAAAGGCGAGTTCCCTGCCAAGCTCTCCGACATTACCGTGGCCGTGCCGAACGACCCGGTGACGGGTAAGCCGTTCACCTACGAGTTGAAGGACGGCATCGCAACCCTGCGGGGTACCCCATCGATGGAAGGGGCAACGAACGACCTGCGATACACGCTGACGTTGAGGAAGTAATGGCGAATCATAAACCAACGGTATGGCGTATCGCACCTTCAAGCGGCTGCTGGGCGAGACCAATCTCGAACGCAAGTGCCGGTGGTTG
>JBBRME010000039.1:0-26839 GCA_038230995.1 Gemmatales bacterium | reverse complement strand
GATCGTTGTGCCAAGTCAGTAGTTTGTCGGCAATCGCGTTGCTTTCGTCTTTGTCCGACGCAAACTCCGGGTACACCTCTTCGTTGGCCAGTAGGTTCACCAAGGTGAAATACTTGACCTTGACCAGCGAATGAGCCAGCCTGTTGAAGAGCCAACTGGTGCGATAGGAGATCACCGTTGGTTTGCGACGGGCCAACAATTCCAAACTCACCGAACCGGACACTGCACCGCAAACCATAGCAAGTTCGATGATCTCTGCCGTGCGGCCGACATGGATGTCGAGTGGCAGGTTCCTACCAGAGGCAAACTGCGTCATCATCGCGGCGTGTTTCGGTTTGAACGCCGCCACAAGGAACCGTACGTCGGGTCGAGTTGCATGAATCCGCTTGGCTACGTTCACCAGCACCGGGCCATTCAGCTCCACCTCCTGGGTGCGACTTCCGGGTAGCAATGCCACGATGGTGCTGCGTTTGGCACGTTCGGTGGACAGGAAAGCCTGGTCAAGTTGTTGGTGCTGAACTTCATCAAAGAACGGATGACCAATGTAATGCGTTCGGACTCCTCGCTCGGCATACCAAGTTTCTTCAAAGGGCAAAGCCGTAAGCACGGCGGTAAAGTGCTTACGGATCCGCTTGACTCGATAGCTGGCCCATGCCCAGAGTTGCGGAGGCACAAAGTAGTACACCGGCACACCGTAGCGATGAGCACGCCGGGCAAGGTGCCAGTGAAAACCGGGATAGTCGATCAGAATCAGAGCCTTGGGGCGATGATTGCGGAAGAACTGCTCCGCCATTGCCCCAAGATGCAGGAAGGTTTTGAGATTGGCCGCTACCTGGCCAACACCCATCACGGCTAAGTCTGTGAGTGGATAAAGAAGCTTCGTGCCGGCTTTTGCCATACGTGGGCCACCAAAGCCCACGACATCCAATTGCGGTAACTGCTTATTCAATTCGAGAACGAGATTCGCGCCGTGGAGGTCGCCACTGGGTTCCCCGGCGCTCAGGAAGATTTGCATCAGCTTGATGTACGGCGCGGCCTAGCTTGCTGCTGCTGTTGCCAAAACGCTATTCGGTCGCTTCGCCCCTGGCAGGTCTGTGGCATCAGCGACTTTGCGGTAGCCCATGGCACGCATGACTTCGAGGACTTCGCTCCACGTGGGGAACGGTCGGCGGTTATCGCGCTTGTAGCGATCCATCGCATTCATGAAATCGGTTTCTTCGTCAGAGTAGTCTCGCTCGCAGGTCGTTGGGTCGATCAGTCGGCGACGCTCACTGTTCTTGCGAGCCTCGGCAGCGTTCTTCGCCCGACGATCCGTAGCCACAGGGATGTTTCGCTTGCGTCGTTCGGAATTAGCCGAATCGGGAAGCGCGGCTTCGAGCATGCTCATGTGGTGGTTCCGATAGGAAGAACTTGAACAAAAATAGAAAAATCAAATCGACTTACCAGAACCTACCCGCTATTTCCGCGCAGTCAAATAGAATTCGCACACGCGCACGAATCGTTCAGGCCGGAACTGTAAAACTATGATGGTTAGCGAAAATTGGGCATATGCCTTAAGTTTTGGCGACAGAATGCCGACGCCTCAAGAGTGTTTCGTCCTTTCAAGATAAAGTGCCCACGTTGTACGACTCCAACCTGATACGCTGGTTCGACTTTTACCTCGCCTTGATGTTTGCCATCGGGTTATGGCGTCGTCGAAAGATTTACATCGATTCCGTGCGATTGGGACTCTCTACGATCGGAAAGCGGAAGCGATTGCTCGATCGTCTCAATACCCATAAGCGAGTTTTATTCAGCCGCGACGTCGTGTTGCCATTTCTGCTTGTTGCCAGCCTGACCGTTCTACAGTGGGTCTGCTCTCGGATGGTGTGGCCTCACGCACTGCTGACTGTTCATGAAGTCTTCGCGAGTTGGCGCTTGATCGTTGTGTTGTTGTTGTTCATTCCGATGGTCAGTGTCGATGTCTACTTCCTGATCCGCATCGCACAGATTGATCACGGTGAAACCGAGAAGTACCTCGATTCTGCCGAGAGCTGGCTTGGCAAGAAGGGCGTGATTGTCAGTGTGCTGACCCTCGGGTTCCTTCGCCCAAAGAAGATCGTCGATCAGGAAATGATCAAGGGTCTGGAAGCCCTGGGCAAGTCAGCCCGTTGGGCCTTGTGGTGGACAAGCGTGCAAAGCACGCTGCGGGTAAGCTTTGGCTTGGCCATCTGGTTCATGTGGGCCTTCGGGCCGAGGAGTTAGGCTGTGTGGTTTTGAAGTTCGTGTATCTAGACAAAGGCGAATTCCGTCTTGTAGGGCGGTATGAGGCTTTGCGAGTGCCGCCGAATTCCATGCAATCCGGCGGCACTCGCAAAGCCTCGTACCGCCCTACGAAATCATGGCCCGAATTCACCATAGCCTCTCGCTTCAATCCACACGACTAGGCTCCAAAGCAATTCTCGCAACAGCGTTGAGAGAATTGGCGAAGGCACTAACAACATCTAAAGCTCCTACCGCTTCAACGAATACAGCACTGCGGCGGCGGCCAACTTCTTCGCACTGTCCGGCGTGTGGCCTAGGCAGTCGGACGACTTGTGCCCTTCCAGTGCGCAGCCGATGTCGTACTTGCTATAGAGCAGCACCCAGCGGCCATCGACCTTGATGCCCTCCAGCTTCGGTGGCAGTTTCTCGAAGCCCGCGTCTTTGCCATCTGTGGCGTTGCCAGCTTTCTCGCGGCGTTCGACAGTCTCGATCTTCACCCGGTTCAGTTTCTCGCTGTACAGCGGATCATCGACGGGTACAGCTTCCAGTTTCGCATCAGGGAAGAGTTGAGTAGCAAACTTGCGGAAGGCCGTGTCGAACGCTTCACTCCCACAGCACGCATCGGCAAGCAGCATCCCACCGCTCTGCAGGTTCACGCGGATGTTCACAGCGCCTTCGTCATCAAGTGTGAAGGCCTTGCGACCGTGCATGTAGAGGAATTTGAACTTGAAAAGATCGTCGTCGTTGGCCGACATCGGCTTCATCTTCTGCACCACGATGTCAAGCTTGGCGTTGTCGCGCAGATAACCGCTGAGGTTCCGCATCGCGGCCTCGGCAGGTGGTGCTTCATCGAGCCGGATCTGTACCGGTTGCACAAAGCCGTTTCGCGGGGCCACTTCCACCTTCTTGTCACTCTGCAGGATGCGCTGGGCGAGACGTTGCTGCGGTGGCTCCTTGCCCGTGGCATACGCCACAATGTTGGCGGCAAGTTGAAACGCTTTCTCGCCCCGGTTCTTGGCGTCCTTACCGGTCTCGGGCATGTACTTGCGTTCTTCCCAGAAGCCAGCCAGTGGTTCATTGCTGAGCACCAGCACAGTGCGGCAGCCAAGGTCCATGCATTCCAACTTGGAAAACTCATCTGCGGGAACAAGAAAGTGACTCTTCCAGAGGGCATGGACGCTACTCACCGGTTTGACATCCTGCTCCGGGAACATGTTCTTCTCGGCAAGCAAGTCCTTCATTCCCTGGGCGAACTCCTTCGATCCGCAGCAGGCCTCGGCAATCACGAAACCACCCTCTTGCAGGTACTTCTTCAGCAGCTTCTTTTGTTGATCGTCGAGCTTCGGTGCTTCGTGCCCGGTGATGTACAAGATGGGCGATTCGACCAGCAGCCCGGCTTCAGCGAGGATTTCTGCATCCGTACCGAACTCCTTGCGGCGAGGATCGTACGTCTGCCAGCCGAGGTTGAGATTCTTGAACAACTCCTTGCTGCAGAAGTCGGTGATGTTCTTGGCGTCGCTGTGCTTACGGTTCCAGCCGATAATGTTCGGATTGCCACCGCGCTCGGTCAGCACTTTGCCGTCCATCTTGTAGTCGCCGTGGGCCAGCTTACTGATGAGAACCGGGCTGCGACCCTTCGAAAGAAACAACAGCGCGAACGACGTGGAGATGACGTTCACGCCACGAAAGTTGGTGTCGTTCTCAGCCGTCCAACTGGAATCAGATTTCTGAATCGGTGTAAGGTAATCGCACCCCTCGCGGTACCAGTCGGCCTTGCCGATGAAGCGCTGACCGGACAAGCGCCCAACCCGTTCGATACCGTACACGTTGTAGAAGTTCGATTTCGCATTCAGGGCATTCGCAAAAGCAAACTTGTCGCCAATGAAGTTCATCCCCTTCCGCACGGCTTCCGCGTCGGGGTACACGCCGCAGGTCTTGGCCACACCAGTGGTCGGGTCGAGTTCTTGCTGGCTTTTGTCCAGGCCCATTCGGGCGATGAGTAGCCCACTGACCCCGGCTACGCTCATGCTGAAACTTGGGCGGGCAAACTCGGGCACGTAATACCACGAGGCTTCTTCCCCGCTGATCTTGACTGTGTCGAGATACATCTTCTGGATGTCAGCCCACAACTGATCGTTGATCTTCGCCCCGGCTTGCTTAGCGGCATACAGGCCCAAGAGTGCATACTGCGTATTCGAGGCATCGGGTTGTTCGATAGGGCCGTTCGGGTAGCTCCAGCCAATGAGTTTGTTCCCGTTGCGGACGGCGGTCTTCTCCAGCCAGTTCACGTTCGCTTGAATCAGCGGCAGGTCAGCGGGGTTTCGGGCCTCAGCAAGCACCATGTTGACGAGGCCGACAACGTACGTCTTCTGTTGTGGAAGTTTGCGGAGGTACTTCATTGGTTCTGCTACGACGGCATCATCAGCACGGATGCCGCAGTTCAGTAGGCTCAACGTGGCCAGCGCGGTGATGCCACCTTCCATGCCAGTCAGTTTTTCGATCCAGTAGCTTTCCCACTGAGTGGTCTTGTCGCGGGTCTTACGCAGGTACTGCACACCGTCGTCAATCGACTTGTTGATCTTCCCCACCATCTTCAACTCGGGGTTCTCCGGCGGGGCAGCAACGCCGACCATCGGCACAAGACAACAGACAAGCAGAAGCAAACAAGATCGCATGAGACGGCCCCGGAACTGATACCGTCATTTTAACGGGCAGGGGCGGGAAGTGTTGGAGGGAGCAACTGGACTTAGGCGAGCCGTGCCTGTGAGGGCATGGTTTCTTGTTTCAAGAAGTGAAACAACGGGTTGACACCCGTCGCTCGCCAAAACGTGTTCCCTCACGGCAGGAACTTGACCCGGACTTGCAGGCCGATGTAGTTGGCGGCGAGTTTGCTGGCGTCGCTGTCCAGTTCCACTTCCACTTCCACCACGCGGCGGTCGGCGTCTTCCCGTGGCCCCAGCGGTGTCAACACGTTCTTCGAGATCACCGTGCTGATGCTGTTTGGCCCCTTCACGGTGCCCTGCAGCACGACCTCGTTCCCCAAGGCGCTACCGCGAACCTCAGCCTTTACCGGCCCCTTGCCCAGGGCCTCGCGCAGCTTGCCGATGTCGGTCTCGTACACTTCGGCCAACACGGTCATCTTGCTCACATCAGCAAGTTGAAGGATCGGCGATGTGGTGATGGTGTCGCTGGCTTGGGTGAGAATGCGGACGACTCGCCCGGCACTTGGTGCCCGCAGTTCCGCGTCCTTCAATTTGTTCTCGCTGATCCGCAGGGTGGTGCGGAGTGATTCCAGCGGCACCGCTGCCAGTGCCCGCTTTGTCTCGGCATCCACCGTGGCCTTCTTAGCGATCACGGATTGTTCCCCGGCTTCCTTCACAGCCACGATCTTCTTTTTCTGTGCGTCGGCACCTTCGGCTTCCGCCACGGCTTGGGCCAAAAGTGCTTCCATCTGTTCGGTTTCGGAGTCGCTCACCCGCACGCCAGCGGCCTTGGCGTCGGCCAGGCGCTTCAGTTCCGAGTTGGCCCGCTTCTGTTGCGAGAGCACCGCCGTGAGTTTGGCATTAATGGCCCGTGTGTCCTGCTCCACGCCCACCACGGCCTGCTTGGCCTCGGCATCGATGTCGGCCAGTTTCGCCTTGGCGCTGGCTTCGATGGCCTTCTGCAAGGCTTCCGCCTCAGTTATCTGGGTCTTGAGAGATTCAAGTTGAAGTTGGCGATCTGCTGCACCGTTGAGCGTGCCCAGTTCCTTGCCGGCGGGCACCACATCGCCCATGTTCACGAGGTATTGCTTGACGCGATCACCCGTTGGGCCGAAGACGGAAATCAACCCGCCCGCCGCTTGGATACGCCCGAGTGCGTTCACTTCCTTGGCATCGCTGGTTGTGTTTGATGTGTTCGTCGACCCACTGGTCGAGCCGCCAGCCGTGTTGCCTGTACTTACTGGCACACCCGGCAGGCCAATTTTCGAGCCATAGAACAGGTACGCTACTGCCCCGGCCAGCAGCAGATTGAGAAGCACGCTAAACAGGAGGCCCGTGCTGAGCTTGCCCGCGCGGCGACAAAAATTCATGCAGGTCGGCATCACTTCGGGCTTCCCGTGAGAGTTGACGTCAGAGTATCGTAGAAGCAGAGCAATCAGCAATGCCGATCTTACTTGGGAGACTCAACGTCGATGCACCTTGAGGTTCTAGCTACTGGTTCACCGGCACCAGGGCACGCCCTCACAGGGTTCCTGCTGGACGGTACTTTGGCCATTGATGCTGGCCCACTGGGCACCTTCGGCACTTTGGCCCAACAAGCGGCCATCGAGCATGTGTTGCTCACCCACGCACATATTGATCATGTCGCCGGGTTGCCGATCCTGTTAGATACGGTCTATCGCCAACGCAGTACCCCACCGGTTGTTCATGCCACACAACCGACTCTGGAAATCCTTCAGCGTGATTTGTTCAACGACCGGTTGATGCCGGACTTCATCGGCTTGTCCAACCTGATGTCGCCGTTTCTGCAACTCAAGGAAATTGAACCGAATCGCCCGTTCCGCATCGGGCAATGGAGCATCACGGCTTTGCCGGTGGATCATACTATCCCCACCGTGGCGTACTTAATTGATGACCAGACCAGTGCCGTGGCCATCGTCACTGATACGGCACCCATCCCAAATATCCTGCAGCCACTCGCCCGTTGGCCACGCCTCAAGGCCGTGTTCCTGGAATGCAGTTTTCCGAGTCGCTTGCACGACCTCGCCATGGTGAGCAAGCACCTCACCACGAACACGTTCGCGGAAATGGTGCGGTACCTGCCCACCACGTTGCCGGTGTACGCCATCCACATCAAGCCCCGTTTTTACGAAGAGATTGCGGTAGAGCTTGCTGAACTCAAGCTGCCGAATGTGCATATTGCTGATGCGGGATTTATTTGGCGAGCCGGGAGCTTGAGCGCTCGCACGCTCCCGGCTCGCTAGTTCAACTCCGGGCTCGGCAATAGATTAAACTCATCACCTTACCCGCCTGAGCTTCGCCCATGAATGACACTGTGCTGGCTGTGTGCCCCGGTTGCAACGAGCAACTGCGCATTCCATTGGCTTGGGCGGACAAAGCCGTGAAGTGCAAGAAGTGTGGCTCCGTCGTCCGGGCTACTGCGAACCCAGCACCGGCAGCAATGCCCTACAACCCAGCCCCGATACCGGGTTATCAGTATCCCATGCCAGCGGCCTACCCGGCACCACCGAACTATCCACAACCCGTTGTTACACCTGCGGCCGTACCGGCAGGTAACGCCTTCGCTGCGATGGAAGAAAAGAAAACCAAGAGCAAACGCAAGCAATACAAGAAGGGCGGATCGGGTCTGATCTTCATTGTTCTTGGTATCGGCTTGGTTACGCTCTTCGGCGGTGCTGTGGCGCTCATGATCTTCAAAGATAAAATCTTTGCCAACAACAACCCGAAGCCCACAACTACCACGCCATCCGCTGAAAAGAACACGAGTGAACCGCGAACCAGCGCCAAAGCCTCCGCCCCGCGACGGCTCCTGGCCCTGAGCGTGACTAAGTACCTCTACTGTAACCCGCTCATCGGCGGCAAGAGTTCCAACGGTGCCTCTGAGTTGAACGAAGCCATCCGAACCCTGGCCTTCCGTTGGGAAGTACCCGAAGGAAAAGACAACAACCAGGTGTTCCTCGTGACGGATGCGAGTGATCGCATCATGTCCAGTGCAGCCAATCGACCGATGATTAAACCGATCATTCTCGATTCTGTATCGAAGTTCTGCGAAACATCGCGTGGGCAGGATCACGTCGTGATCTACTTCGGCGGACATGCTTACGCCAAAGATGGCAAAGCGTATCTCGTGCCGATGGAAGGCGACCTGAGCGAGCCAGAAACGCTGATCCCACTCACCGACTTCTGGGCCAAGCTGCAAGCGTGCCCGGCTCAACAAAAAATTGTGCTGTTCGACGTTTGCCGCATCAGTACTGACGATAACGCCGTACGCCCCGGCAGCGAACCGATGACCGAAGAACTCGACAAACTGCTGCACACATCTCCGGCTGGAGTGCAGGTCATGACCAGTTGCAGCACCGGGCAGAACGCTTACGACTACCGTGGGGCACCAGATACCGATACCCCATCGGGTAGTGCCTTCCTCGGTGCGTTGCGGGCCGTGGTGCGAAAGAATAAAGGCGAAAAACTTGGGCCAAACGACCCTCTACCAGTGGATGGATGGGCTAGTGCCGTTGGAGTTCGACTTGCTGACTCACTGGGTAAAGCTCGGCCATGCTTACCCAAGGTGAGCGGGTCGAAGGTAGCAACGGTGGACGCCAATTCGGAAGAAGCCGTGGCGGTACGCTTCGAATACCCGAGCCTGCCCGCGGGGGCTGATGTCAAAGACGTGCAAGCGGCATTCACAGCGCTGGACACTCCCCCGCTCATCGGTGTCGAGGGCCAGCGTGAAACTCTCGAAAACGTTCTGTTCTTCTCCGCCGACAGCATGAAGGCCTTCAAGCCCGAACAGACGGTTGATGAAGTGCTAGCGAATCCAGAGAAATACAAGACTCGCCTCGCCGCACTCAAAGCACTGACCGACATCCGCGATGGCTGGGCCAAAGTCGCCCCGCCGGATAAGGAGAGCATCCTGCGTGATGGTCTTGGCCAAGCTGTGGATGACGTGCTGAAGAAAACCGTGGAGCGTGAACAAGACCCACTTGCTAAGCTCTCGAACCGCCTGAGCGATATCGTGGATACGCTTGACGAGATGAAGGACGAAGCCGCGAAGGATCCATCGAAGTATTGGAAATCCATGTTCACTTTTGCACAGGCTCAGGCCAAGCTGCGCGTGGCGTTCGTCGAGGAAGCCAACACCGCACTGGGCAAAGTCCGCCTGAACGACATCGAAGGTGCCGATCGAGGCATCCGCCTCGTGCAGGTGCCCAAGATGAAGAATCGCAAAGTGGCCAGCGAAGCGAAGCAAGCCCAAGAACTGCTGGACGGCTTGGCCAAGGAAGCCAAGGGCACCCCGTGGGAAGTCGTCGCCAAGCAATGGCGGAGCATGTCGCTCGGCCTCGAATGGCGGGCCAAGGAAAAGAACGCCGACACCACGACCACCGAAGAGAAGAAGTAGCGCCACATGCCCACGCTCTCCCCGGTCGATCTCGGCATCGTCGTTGTGTACATCCTGGCGATGACGATGTTCGGCGTCTGGTTCACCAACAAGCAAAAAGATCTCAAGACGTACTTCGTCGGCGAGCGCAACGTCGGCTGGTTCCTCGTGCTGATGTCCATCGTGGCCACGGAGACCAGTGCCGTCACGTTCCTCAGTGTGCCGGGCACAGCGTACGACCCTAAAGGTGGCAACTTCACGTTCCTTCAACTGGCCTTTGGGTACATCATCGGGCGCATTGTGGTGGCGTGGTTGCTTTTGCCGATGTACATGAATGGCGAACTCTTCTCGGCCTACGAGGTACTGAAACAGAAGTTCGGCCCGGTCGTGCAGCGGGTGGCCTCGGCACTCTTCCTCGTGACACGAACCATTGCGGATGGCCTGCGGTTGTATCTCACGGCACTGGTCATGCAGTTCGCCGTGACCACACTGGTGGGCAACAACGTGCCCGGAGTGATCGAGTGGGCCGTGGTTGGGGTGGGGGTCATCACCATCGTGTATACCTATCTCGGCGGAATGAAGGCGGTGCTGTGGACGGACTTGATCCAGTTCACGGTCAAGATCGTTGGTGCGGCGTTGGCTGCCGTGTTCGTATTGCGGATGATCCCCGGTGGGTGGGACACGCTGATGACGGTGGGCGACGCAGCAGGCAAGTTCCAGTGGCTCGACACATCAACAGCGTTGAGCAAACCATATACCCTGTGGGCCGGGCTGATCGGCGGTGCGGTGTTCAGCATGGCCAGCCACGGGGCCGATCAACTGATGGTGCAGCGTTACCTGTGTGCACGCAACCTCACCCATGCCAGGATTGCTTTGGTCAGCAGTGGCTTCGTGGTGCTCGTGCAGTTTGTGTTGTTTCTCTTCGTTGGTGTGGGGTTGTATGTTGCCCAGCAGCAGGGCGTGTTCGATGTCGGGTCAGCATCCAAGGATCAGGTGTTTGGGTTGTTTATTGTGTCCAAGATGCCCGTTGGCGTAGCCGGCGTACTTGTGGCGGCGATCCTTGCGGCGGCGATGTCCACTTTGTCCAGTTCGTTGAACAGCTCCGCGAATGCCTTGGTCACGGACTTCTACAAACCGCTGCGACCCGCCAAGTCCGAGAAGCACTATGTCTTCGTATCGCGGCTCATGACCGCGTTCTGGGGTGTGATGCAAATCCTTGTAGCGCTGGTGGCCCACTGGAGCGGTAGTGATCAAAGCATCGTTGCGCGAGTGCTGGCCGTGGCTGGGTTTACCACTGGCTTGATCCTCGGCTTGTTCCTGCTGGGTCGCTTCCGCAGGCCAGTGCCAAGCTGGGCCGCTACGGCTGGCTTAGTCTGTGGCTTCCTTGCGGTGTTTGCCGTCTGGCTACCGTCCGTGATTGCTGAACCTATATTGGCATGGCCGTGGTTCGCCCTTGTCGGGGCAACCGTCACGGTCCTGGTTGCGCTCCTCCTCTCCCGGTTGTTCGATGGACGCCCTGCAACACCTGCAAACTGAAGCCCGCAATCCGAACTCGGATCGGCTGGATGAACTCTTATCGATTGAAATCGTTGAGTTGATGAACCGGGAAGATGCTGGCATCGCCGCTGCGGTTCTGTCGCAGAAGACCGCCATCGCGCAGGCCATGGATGTTGTTGCGGATCGCCTCGCCCGGGGTGGTCGGCTCATCTATACCGGTGCGGGAACTTCGGGTCGTCTTGGTGTGCTGGATGCTTCGGAGTGTCCTCCCACGTTCCAAAGCCATCCGGATCAAGTGGTCGGCCTGATTGCCGGTGGGCCGGGGGCCATGTTCAAGGCCGTGGAAGGTGCGGAGGACTCCCATCAACAGGGTGCCGACGATCTGCGGGCACTGAACCTCACGAATCTGGATGTCGTCTGTGGCATCGCTACCAGTGGACGCACACCGTACGTCATTGGCGGAGTGCGCTATGCCCGCAGCATGGGCGCCTTCACTTTAGGGTTGGTCTGCACGCCGGAGTCCGAGCTTCATCCGGAAGTGGATATCATCCTCGCCCCCATCGTTGGGCCGGAGGTACTCACTGGTTCAACACGCCTCAAAGCAGGTACGGCCACCAAGCTCATCCTCAACATGCTGACCACCGGGGCGATGATCCGCAACGGCAAGAGCTACGGCAACCTGATGGTGGACTTAAAGGCCACGAACACCAAGCTGGTGGCCCGCAGCCAACGCATCGTCCGCATTATTACCAACACCGATGCAGCAAAGGCCGTGGAGTTGCTGGCTGCTGCCAACGGTGAAGTGAAAACCGCTATCGTCACGTACCTCGGGCAGACCGACCCGGCCACCGCACGCCTAAAGCTGGCCGAACATTCAGGTCACATCAAACCTGCTCTTGCTGCATTTGGCCGCAGTGTCAGCCCGGTGTCAGTGGAGGTTTGCAGACGTCCGGATTTACTCCTCGGCATCGACGGCGGCGGAACAAGCACCATCGCCATCCTTGCGGATGCCACAGGCAAACACCTTGGGCGTGGGGAAGCCGGGCCGTCGAACATTCAGGCCGTCGGCGTGGAGACGGGGCTTCGCGCACTGGACGACAGTATTTCCCGTGCCTTCCAAAATGCGAACCTGCCGCGTTCGACCGTGGGTAGCATCTGCCTTGGCCTGGCGGGTATTGATCGCCAAGAGGGGTTGGACATCATCCACGGTTGGGCCGACCGCCAACGGATTGCGGATCGTGTCCGCGTCGCCAATGATGCCACGTTGCTGCTGGCCGCAGGCACGCCTGAGGGTTGGGGACTGGCGGTCATCGCGGGCACCGGCAGCATCGCCTTTACCATCACGCCCGATGGCACGCCCGATGGCACGCCGGGCCGCTGCGGAGGCTGGGGTTATCTGTTGGGCGACGAAGGAAGTGCCTATTTGTTGGCGTTGGAGGCACTGCGGGCCGCCTGCCGTAGCCATGATGGTGTGGCACCACCCACGGCCTTGGTGGACCTGTTGGTGAAGAAGATGGGTTTGACCAGCCCGCCAGAGTTCATCCCGGCGGTCTACCGTGGGGCGTGGGATCGCAGCGCGATTGCCGGGCTGGCCCCGTTGGTGTTGGAGTGTGCCGAACGTGGAGATGTGCTCGCCAAACAGATTGTGACGATGCAAGCCACCGAGTTGGGCCGCACCGCTGCCCAAGCTGTGAAGCTCAGTGGAATGCACACGCAACCTGTGCCCGTTGCACTGGCCGGTGGAGTGCTGGTGAACAGCGCAACTTACCGGGAAACCCTGTTAGCCACCCTGCGTGACAACGGGGTGTCAGTAGGGGTGGTGCAACTGGTGCCCGAACCGGTACTGGGTGCGGTGGTGCTGGCTGGGAAGTGTACTTAACGCTATCATTTCAGCTGAGACGCTACAGGAGAACGATATGACCGCAGAGAATTTTGACAGACTCTTGGTATCACTTCGTGAGTACCGTCCTTTTCAGATATTCACTGTTCAGTTGACGAACGGCATAAAGTTTGAAGTCGATCACCCAAATGCGCTCGTGGTGCGTGATGGTGTGGCGGTTTTCATGGCACCAGGCGGTATTCCGTTCTGGTTCGATCACGATAGTGTGTTGCGGATTATTGGAGCCGAAATCTCAGCTGAAGCTTGATGGCCAGACCTCACCCAAATGCCTTCTCCATCCCCGGTAGCGGGTACTCGCCCATCACTGCATAGTGTTCATCGCTCATGCCTAATCTGGCGTAAGTCGCCTGTGCCTTGGTGTTCTCCCGCTCGACGTACAATCGCAGTCCAATCACGTCGCCTTCGGCAAGCGCCAACTGTTGCACCTGCTGATACAGCCGCTTGAACACGCCCTTCCGCCTCGCTGCCGGGGCAACGTACACACTCTGGAACCACCAGTACCACCCGGCCCGCCAGTCGCTCCATTCCTTGGTGAGCAGGCACTGCCCGACCACCACTTCATCGTGACACACCACCAGATAGAACCCCTTGGCCTCGTCGCCGAACACCGCTTCCACTCCACGGCGCAGGATGGTTTCGTTCAGCGTTTTGCCTTCCGTCTCCAGGGCCATGGCGGCATTGAAGCGTGCCAAAACTTCAGCATCGTGGATGGTCGCTACGCGAATCTCTTCTTGCATCGTTGAACCTGGTGGAGCAGTCGAGTAGATTCTAGCCTCATGAACTTCGACGCCTACATCCGTGACATCCCCGACTTCCCCAAGCCCGGCATCCTGTTCAAGGACATCACGCCGTTGCTCGCCGAACCCACGGTGTTCCGTGCGTCGGTCGAGCATCTGGCGGAACGCTACGGCCAACAAAAAATCGACGCGATTGCCGCGGCGGAAGCTCGTGGCTTCCTCTTCGCCGCCCCGTTAGCCCTAGCTTTGCGCGTGCCGTTGGTGCCGTTACGTAAGCCCGGCAAGCTGCCCTACCGCACCTACAGCCTGAAGTACGACCTCGAATATGGGCAGGCCGAGTTGCACATGCACATCGATGGCATCAAGCCCGGTCAGCGTGTACTGATGATCGACGATGTGCTGGCTACCGGTGGCACGATGGCCGCCGGTTGCAAGCTGGTGGAGCGTGCCGGTGGCATCGTGGTGTCGTGTGCCTTCCTCGTGGAATTAGCATTCCTCGAAGGCCGGAAGAAACTCGAAGGGTATGACTTGTTCAGTCTGGTGAGTTACTGATTTGGCGAGCGGCTCTCAACAAGGTAGCTCCGCTCACGCTGTGAGCGGAGAACTCTCCAAATCTACCGCCAACGGAACAGCTTGAGCGCCAACACGAAGCTGCCGATGCCCCAGGTGCCAAGCACTAGGAGGGGATAACCCAAGGCATCGAAGCCGCGGCCTTCGTTGATGATCGACCGCATGCCGTTGTTGAGGGCCGTCAGCGGCAGGGCCTGAATAACCGGTTGTGCCCAGTCCGGGAAGTTGCTGGCCGAGAAGAACACTCCGCTGAGCAAGTACATCGGCAGCATGATCGCGTTGAGCAAACCCGAGCCGCTCTCCAATGTTTTAGCCCTGCTCGCGATCACCAACCCTAGCCCGGCGAAGCACATCCCCCCGGCCAGGATCACGATCATCAGCGCGATCCAGTTACCATACACCTTGAGTTGGAAGAACATTGCCCCGGCAGCCAGCAGGATGGCGATGTCCAGCAGCGTGAACATCAACCGGCTGAGCATGATGGCGAGCATGAAGTCGGTCTTCTTCATGGGCGTGGCGAGGAAACGCTTCAACAGTTTGCGAACTCGCATGTCCACAATCAGAAACCCCACGCCAAACAACCCGCCACCCATCAGGTTGGTGCCGATCAAACCGGGCAACAGGAAGTCGATGTACCGCCCACCCGTGAGGGTCTGCATCTGTTCAGCTTGTGGTAACACGAGATTCGGGTTGGCTTCACGGATCAACAGCGATTCCATCGCGGTTTTGGCCAGCACGCTGCCGGGCCGATTGTTGTCGTATTCCAGCCGGTACTTCGTTGGGCTGTCATCCGGGAAGAGCAGCAGGGCTGTCTTGTCGGTACGGAGGCGGTTGCGTGCCGCAGCCTCGTCGTTCACCATGATCTTGAATCGCTCATCCTTCGTCGCAAACAGTTTTACTGTAGCTTCTGCGACATCTGACTTGTCGCTCACCAAGTCCACAGCAATGATCTCGACAGGCTTGCTCTGGAATGCGAAGCCGAGGATCAACGCCATGAGCAGCGGGAAGCCGTACACCCAGAAGATGGCAGAGGGTTCCCGGTAGAACTCGCGGATGCGGCTTAAAATCAACTGGGCCAATGGTCGGTACATGCTTCTCAACTCAATGGGACAGTTCCACGATACGACCCGTGGCTTGGCTCTCGTAGATGGCGCGGATCAGTTCCACGGCCTTCTTGCCCTCGCGGCCATCGACTTGCGGGGCTGTGTTGGTTCGTATGGCGTTCACGAAATCGGCCAGTTGACGGCGATGCCCCTCATAACTGATGGCTTTCGGATCGGCAGCACCACCGCTGGCCCCCACCTTGGCAGCGAAGCGTTGGCGGGTGGCGATGTCGTCTGGCGTCTCTGGCGTGAAGTCCCACTTCAACACATCATCCTGCTCAATAACCGCGCTGCCATGATTGCCGTGGATGGCCAGCGTCTTCGGGTATCCGGGATGCACACTGGTGGTGGCTTGGATCACACCCAGCGCCCCGCTGCGGAATCGCAGGATGGCCGTGGCGGTGTCCTCCACTTCGATCCGTTCATGGGCCAATGTTGCAGTGAACCCGCTGACGGTAACGACATCGCCCATCATCCACAACAAGAGATCGACGTTGTGAACCGCTTGGTTCATCAGTGCCCCGCCGCCGTCGAGGGCTTGGGTGCCCTTCCAGCCGCCTTCGTCGTAATAGGCCTGGCTGCGCCACCACTTACAGGTGGTTTCGCCGAGCGTGAGCTTGCCGAACTTCCCTGCTTCTATGGCCTTCTTCAGCGCAATGTTGGCGTCACCGAAGCGGCTCGGGAAGATGGTGCAAAGCTTCACGTTGAACTTGTCGCACGCGTCGATGATCTGCTGGCAACGCTCGCCGGTGATCTCCAACGGCTTCTCGACAACGATGTGCTTACCTGCCTTCGCCGCAGCGATGGCTGGCTCCGCATGGGCACCACTGGGCGTGGTGATGATGACTGCAGCGACACCCGGCACTTTCAACGCTTCTTCCAAAGTGCTGAACACCGGGCACGGCGGCAGGTTCATCTCTTGCAAAAGTGCCGAGGCCGATGAACCGGAACGGGACACCAACGCAGCAACGCGGGTGCCGGGGATCTCAGCCAGCGCCCGCACATGAAACCGCGCGATCATCCCGCAGCCAACGATTGCAAAGCCCAGCATGGTGGTCATCCTGTCAACTCGGTTATCAGAGCCGCGCGTGTAGCATTGCGTAGTAAGCGGTTTTGAATGCCATCACGCACCGCTTACTTCGCTACGTGCGTACGCAGCTCTTTAAATCACACTGTATTCGGTGTTGATGTACGGTGAACCCAGCAAATAGTCCGCTGTGGTGCGGTTGCAGGCCATGGGGATGTTCCAGACCACGGCGATCCGGAGGAGAGCTTTCACGTCCGGGTCGTGTGGCTGCGCTGCGAGTGGATCCCAGAAGAAAATCAGCAGATCAAGCCTACTCTCGGCAACAGCCGCAGCAATCTGCATGTCGCCACCCAGCGGGCCGGACAGATACCGATGCACCGGCAGGCCAAGTTGCTGCGTGAGCAAGGTGCCCGTGGTGCCCGTAGCAAAGAGTTCGTGCTGCTTGAGTTCTTCCAGGTGATGCTTGGCCCAGGCCAGCATCTCCGGCTTCTTGGCATCGTGGGCCACCAGGGCGATACGCTTGCGGGCAGGAATCACTCGGCTCATGGCTTAGTCGTCCGCCGTGTTGGCCGCGTAAGGGTTCGCGGTGAGGTACAACGCCCGATGGCACGACGAACAGCAGAGGTACTTCCCGGCGATCAGATCATTCCGCTGTTGCTCGCCGATGCCAGTTCGGCATTGCGTACACACTCGGCCTTCCACGCCGGCCATACCATCCGGCCCATAGGCTTTGATGAGCCGGTCATACATCGGCTTCATGTTCGCGGGGAACTGGGCCTCGTACTTCGTGAGTTCTGCTGATGCGATCTGGTATTCAGCCTTGAGGCGATCCAGACGTTCGGTAGCTTCGGCTTGTTGTTCCGTGAAATCGCTCTGGGCGTTGGCCCAGGTTTTCTCGACGTTTGGGATGTCTGTTGTTCTCTGATCCAAGTCTTCCATCAAGTTGAGGATCAGATCTTCGGTGATGGCGACCTTCTCTTTGGCTTGACGAATCTCGGACTGCTTGGCCTCGTATTCCTTCGGCGAGCCAGCGTCGTTCAGTTGCTTCTCGTACTTGCTCAGTTGCGTATTGTGCTGCTTAAGGTTGCCTTCTTCATCGCGGATTTGCAGCTTGAGTTTCTGGATCGTGTCGAAAGCAGTGGCGTGGCTCTGCTTGGCGTTGGCGAGAGTTTGCTCCTGTGCCTTCTGCACACGCGGGCCGAGGTCGATCTCGGTTTTGAGTTCTCGCAAGTGTTTGCGAAGTCGGTGACATTCCCGCAAAGTTGCGGTAATGGTTGGTGTGCTGCTCATGCCCGTCTCCAGTCGTACGGGCATTTTACGAAGGCGCAACTCATTCGACGTAAATGAACTCATTCAAGCTGAACAACACCTTGGCATACTTGGGCAACGTTTTGTCGAGTGAACCAGATTTCAGGAACGCGATTCCCTGTTCTCGTTCTTCCTTGTTGGGTGCCCGGCCAAACGCCATGCGGTAAGCCAGTGTCACCCCGTTGTCAGCGGACTTTGTCACCTCTGGCTGCAGCGTCTTGGCCCACGCGTTAGCTCCAGCACTGACGTGTGGACTGTTCAAAAAGTACAGTGCCTGCGGGGCCACGGTTGTGGTGGGGCGTGCTGAGGCACTGGTGAGCGAGTCGGGCCAGTCAAAGATCTGCAAGCTCGGGATCATTTGACTGCGCTGAATACGAAAATAGATACTCCGGCGATTCATCCCCTCGTTCCCTTCGCCAGGGCCATACAGTTTCGGGGCGAGCGTACCGCTAACAGCGAGCCAGTTATCACGCACGGCCTCGGCTTCCAGCCGACGCTTGGTGCGGTGACTCAGCAACTTGTTCTCGGGGTCAATCTTTGCGGCTTCGGCAGAGACATCGTTGTTGAGTTGATAAGTCCTGCTCATCACCATCAGCTTGTGCAGGCGCTTTAGGCCCCATTTGTTCTGCACAAAGTCGTTCGCCAACCAATCGAGCAATTCGGGGTGAGTTGCCGGGTCGGACTGAAAGCCGAAGTCGTTCAAGGTACTCACAATGCCGCGGCCAAAGTGATGATGCCAGAGCCTGTTCACCATCACCCGCGCAGCCAGTGAGCCAGCTCCGCTTTGTGTGTCCATGATCCAGTTGGCTAAGTGAACACGGCGATAGCTCGTGCTAGCCTGCTCCGGCTTGGCGGTGTTCCACCCGGCTTCGTCTTTCCGTGAAAGCACTTGCAGGAAGCCCGATTGAACCTCACCATCTTTCTGGTCGGCATCGCCACGCTTGAGCAGGAACGTCTTGGGGTAAAAGTCCGGGATCGTGTTGTCGGCCGTGTGGTGCCGCATTGGTTTGCGGCCTTCGGTGGTGGCCTGAATGGTGGTCTTAATCAGCGTCGGTTTCAGTTTGTCGTGTTCATTCAGTTTCAATGAAAGTGCCTTCCACCCGGCATCCAGCGGGGCGTACCACTTGAGAATCCCATCGCGTTGGATCTTGGGCAAGTTTTCGATCTTGACCTGTTTTTCGATGAGTTTCTTCAGTGCCGCTGCGGCTTTCAAGTCCGTGAGTTTCGAGATCGGCGCGATCTTGTCCGATGAATCTTCGAGCCAGCTCAGCAAGGCTTTACCTAAGCTGTCGGCCTCGTACTTCGTTATGGCTTCAGCCAGTGGCTTCCGTTTCGCTTCCCAGTCGGCATAGGCTTTCTTCACTTCGACAGAACTCAAGTCCACTTCGATTTCGCTGCGTACCGTGGTGGTGAAGGTCGCTAGCATCCGGTAGTAGTCTTTCGTGGGGATGGGATCATACTTGTGGTCGTGACAGCGGGCACAGCCCACGGTCAGGGCCAGGAAGGCGTGGCCGGTGGTGCTCAGCATGTCGTCCATCGAGTCGTACCGTACACGCTCCGCTTCGCGGTTGGTGATCTGCGTGGGGAATACACCAGCACCCAGGAAGCCGGTGGCCGCCAGTGCGAGTGGATCGTTCGGGGCCAACTCATCGCCAGCGAGCTGCCAAGCCACGAACTGGTCGTAGGGCATATCGCTGTTCAACGCCTTGATGACGAAGTCGCGGTAGTGGTAGGCATTGGGGCGGAAATAGTCATGCTCGAAGCCGTGGCTCTCGGCATAGCGGGCCGGGTCGAGCCAGTGGCGTGCCCAACGCTCACCGAACGAGGGTGACGCCAGCAACCGATCCACCACCTTCTCGTACGCTTTAGGGGTCGCATCCGCGAGGAAGTCATCCTGCTCCTTGACCGTGGGCGGCAGGCCGGTAAGGTCGAAGGTCACACGACGGAGCAGGATGAGTTTGTCGGCATCTGCACTCGGTTGAATCTTGGCCGCTTCGAGCTTCGCCAAAATGAACGCATCAATCGGGTTGCGTGGCCAATCGGCCTGCTTCACCGGAGGTATGGGCATGGGAGAGAGCACACGATACGCCCAAGCGTTCTTGTCCTTCTCCGTCACCACCATGGGCTTCTTGCCGATGGTTATCGTGTCAAGCAATGGGGCATCGTAAGCCGCACCGCTGTCGATCCATGTCGCCAAGGCATCGAGCATTTGCTTGTCTGCGGGTTTCTTCGGTGGCATGTGCGGTTCTTCGATGCGTGCCACCAGTTTGTACAGCCTGCTTTCTTTCGCTTTGCCGGGCACAACGCTCACGCCACGGTCGCCGCCTTCGATCAACTTTTCGCGTGTGGCCATGTTGAAGCCGGACTTGGTTTTCTCACCACCGTGACAATCGAGGCACTGGGTTTTGAAGAATGTGCGCACAGTGTCTTTGAAGAGTTTCGCGCTGGCCGTCATCTTCACGGCGTGATCCGCAGGTACCGTCGGCTGAGCCGCCGTTGTAAGGTTTGCCAAACAAAGCAGAACACTGAAGGAGAGAAGCAGACGCATCATGGATGATCGACCATGCAAAAGGATGTCGGTAGGCCGATGTTGAGTGTACCAAATCTTAGACAGCTCCAGATTCTTGATCTCGGAAATCGTCGATTCGTACTTGCTATTACCGGTCATCTCGATTCTAGTTCATTTGCCCGGTGGCGGTCACTCTCTCGACTACGAAGGCGGGCCACATGAGCACCACGACTGACTTTTTTGATCCGGCGTCTCGCTCTTCACGTGCCAGGTTGGCCGTGGCTGTGGAGTTGATGCGCGAGTTGTCTCGCTATTCAGACCCCAGCGAACTTTCCAGCGTGTTCGCCAAGCGGATGAATCAGCTCTACCCTACTGCTCGGCAGATCACGATAACCAGACGCGGAGTCGAACCGCCGAAGTTCCGCGTGACCCGCTACAACCGATGGACGACGGAGATCGACCCGTACCGCGAACAGCAGAAACTGCCAGTGTTGATGGGTGGACTTTTCGGCGAGTTCATGGCCGAAGATCAGCCCCGCATCATCGACGACCTGACACTCGCACCGAACGACCCAGCCGCAGAGTATCTCGACGGACAACGCTCCGTGCTGGCCATTCCTATTTTCGATTCAGGCAAACCGGTTTCGGTGGTCGTCCTCACACGTGAAGAACCGAACGCTTTTCCACGTGAACAAATCCCCGAACTCGTGTGGCTAACAAATCTGTTTGGCCGGGCCACTCAGACGCTGGTGCTGAGCTTGCAGTTACAGAATGCGTACGACACGGCCGAGTATGAACTGCGCACGATTGCCGACTTCCAACAGAACTTGTTACCGAAGCATTTGCCAGAGATACCAGGGCTGGACGTAGCGGTTCATTACCAGACAGCCCACCAAGCAGGTGGCGACTACTACGACTTCTTCCCTCTGGCGGATGGCAAACTCGGCGTGTTGATTGCCGATGTCAGCGGGCATGGTGCCCCAGCGGCGATGCTCGTGGCCGTGGCCCACAGCTTGGCCCACGGCTGCCCGTTTCCGCAGGACAATCCCGGCGAGTTCCTGGCGTATTTGAATCGGAGTTTGGCGAGCAGGTACACGGGGGCCACTGGGCATTTCATGACAGCGGTTTACATGGTGCTGGATCCCAGGAATCGTACGGTGGAATGTGCGAATGCCGGGCACGAAGCCCCGCGTGGGTTGCTCGGTGGTGGCACTGGCGTGACCACGATGGATCAACCGCGCCGCTTGCCCCTTGGGGTCACGCACCGCAACGTGGGTTTGTATCCGGTGTACACACGACACCTCGAACCCGGTGATTTCGTTGCGCTCTATACCGACGGTCTCACCGAGTCGTTGAACTCAACCGGTGAGATGTTCGGTGTAGATCGCCTGGATGCCCACATGAAACGCAACCACATTTGTGCCTCGTGGGTGGTGGGCGGAGTGGGCGCGGATCTGAACGGCTTCCTCGGCCACAGCCGCAGTGCCGATGACCGCACGTTGGTGGTCATCGGGCTGACGACGATGGACGAGCAAAAGAAGAAACGCACTCACGCTACGGCCGCGGTGTAAGTTGGTCGCCGAACTATTTTGGCTTGATGTGGCTGAGCGTCATCAGAACATAACCGGTCACGAGTGTTGGGTCGCCTTCCATCCAGCGATCAGTTGGATTCGTCCAACTGCCATCGGCTTGCTGACGCTTTTGCAAGCTCAGGAACAAATCCGTCTTCCAATCGTGCTTGGTGCCTTTGTCGTCAACGAATTCATCATCGCCGAGCAGTTCAAGCGTCTTACTCATGGTGTGGTAGTAATAATAGAGGCCACGCTCGGCGAGTTGGCTCGGCATGCCTGGGTTGCTATCAACGGTGTAGTTTTTCTTGATCCAACCCAAGGCTGTCTTCACGCGGAGGTCGTCCTTGCTGACTCCCGCGTAGATGAGGCTCTTCACTCCGGCGTAGGTCATGCTACCGTAGCCCGGCAGTGCATCCTTGGTTCCGTCGAGTGGGTCGTCCGTCACTTTGGTGCTGCCACCAGCCGCAGCACTGTAAATGAAACTGCCATCGTTCACTTTGTCGGCCCAAGGCATCTTGTTGTGTTCAGATTTTAAGTTCTGGCACCGGCTCACGAACACCTGCACCTTTTTGAAGGAATCGTCATCCTTCTTCAAGCCTGACGCAACGAGTGCATCAATGAAGAACTGCGTGTTACTGAGATCTGGCCGGGATTTGCTGTCGTATCCAGCGCCGCCGAAGAAGTCGTCTTCCGGCTTTTTTCCTTCACCATCGTCGAACTGCAAACCTTGCAGGAACTTCGCGGCGTTGCCGATTGTCTTCTTGTATTTGTCTTCACGCTTGGCCGTGGCCAGTGCCAGCAAGTTCACGCTGGTCACATAATTTTGCAAGCCAACGCGAGGCTCGGCCCCGGCAATGTGCCCAGCCTTTTCGTTCACCAAACTTTCGATGTACGTCAACCCCTTGGCTGCAGGTGCGTCGTCAGGCTTTGTGCCGGTTTGGAGCAAACCCGTCACCACGATGCCAGTGACACCGATGTTTTTCTTGGTGCTCCAGCCGCCATTCTCTTCCTGGTTTTTCTTGAGATAGGCGTTGGCTTTATCAACCACTTCCTTCCACTCTTTCGCCGTGGGTTTCTTTTGTGCGAAACTGTGGGAAACAGCTAGACAACTCACAGCGAGCAACAACAGAGAACGAATCATTCGACGCACCTGTAATGAGTGGTGATCATCGTAGGCAAGATCAATGCCGTTGTACGTTTCTGAACGATTCGTGGTAAAAACGGACGTCGCCGAACCACAATGCGATCAACTTTTGTCCAACGCTGCGCGTGAGAATCTCACACGATCTGCCACGCCGTTGGAATGTGTCGTGTACTTGTCGCTAGGAATAGAGCATGTTTTACTCGTCTGTCGCGGTCGCTTCATAATGCTTGATGAACAGTTATCTCTGGAGAACTTCAACGGTACGGCACGGCTGTTTCCGCTACCCAATCTTGTACTCTTTCCCGGTGTCGAGCAAGGCTTGCACATCTTTGAATATCGATACCGGGACATGGCCGCTGATGCACTTGCCAGCGACAAACTCGTTGCCATGGTGCTGCTGAAACCGAACTGGGAACCGGACTACGACGCGAAGCCTGCCATTGAACAGGTTTGCTGCCTCGGAAGGATCATCGAATCCGAAGAATTACCGGACGGCCGCTACAACTTTCGGCTGTTGGGGCTTGCACGCTTTGCGATCGAAACGGAGTTGCGATGCGATGACAAACTGTACCGAACTGCAAGTGGGCGTCTGATCAACGACGGGCATGGAAAGAACATAAACGACGAGAACATTCTTCGCAGTCGACTGCAGCATCTGCTCCAGCAACGGTATGCAACCCACCCAGCGGCAACGGCACGTCTCATTGCTGTCTTTGACGCTGCAAACACCAACTCGATGGTATGCGATCAGCTATCATACTGTCTCCCACTGTCACTCGATGTGAAGCAACAACTCCTTGTTGAAGCAAATGTCGTGAAACGTTTCGGCCTGCTACTTGTGACATTAGAGTACTCCCAACGACCCGGCGTCTACCCGCCAAGGTTCAGTGCGAATTGAGACAAGGCGCAAGTTTTCCATCTGCTAATCGAGACTGACTCCCATCCGATTGAGATGCGGCAAAACTTCGTAGGAAGTTTTGCTCTCCCACGACGTTTCTGACGCATGAAGTAGGGTGGAGCCAGGCGGTTCCGTTGAGGATGGTTGATGCCCACGATGACGGCTGTACGTGATAACATTGGGATACCCAAAACTCGTGAAGAGTTTTTCGCTACGCTCGATGAATCGGGTGTTCTGCAGGGAGCTCGTTTACAAAGGATCTCCGATGCGATCAACCCGCTCTTGCTTGACCCCAAACTCATTGCAGACGAACTGATTGCTAAAGGTGTCATCACATCGTTTCAAGCCACACGTCTGCTGTCCGGGCAATCCAAAGGCTTTTTGATCGGAAAATACCTACTCGTCGATTATCTGGTGAAGAAAGAGGCTGCACGAGTCTACAAGGCCAAGCATCGGTCCATGAATCGCGATGTCTGCCTGATACTTATCAACTCGGAACAGACCCGGAAGCCCGAGGTGCGTGACTACCTTGATGTCGAAGCCCGCCGCGTTGCTAAGCTCATGCACCCGAATTTGATCACGTTGTACGATGTTGGCAGTGTTGGCCAGCGGGTGTACTTCGTTGAAGAATACATGGCGGGGGCCGAGTTGAGTGTGCTGCTGATGCAACAGGGTCGCCTGGGTGTTTCGCGCGCTGGCGTTGTGCTCCGTCAGGCGGCCTTGGGTTTACAACATGCCCACGAGCAAGGGATGATTCACGGTCGTTTGAAGCCAACCGCCATTCTTATTGGAGCACCTAAAGCGAATGATCCTTCGGCGGCAATCGCAGTGAAAGTCTGTGGCTTAGGTCTCAGCCGACTTTACGACGATTCTAAACCGCATGGCCTAGAGTATTTGGCACCAGAGCAATTCGCACAACCAGGCCTGATCAGTAAAGCAGCAGATATCTACTCACTCGGTTGCCTTTATTACACGATGCTCATGGGTGTGCCGCCATACCCTTGCCTGAGCCTTTACGATGCCGCCAAGTTCCACAATGAGTCCACACCGCCAGACATTCGATCACTCCGGCCAGATTTGCCGGAGACACTTGCTTCGCTGCTTGAATCGATGTTGGCCAAGAATCCGGACAGCAGACCTAAAAGCATGGCGGATGTTGTTCAAGCACTTGATAAATGCCCCGCTCACGACTTGGAAAGCACGATCGACTTTTCTGCACTGCAGCGGACGCCGGATGGTTCACATTCCATCAACCTAAGCGATACTCACATCGGCTACAAAAGCAGTCCAACGATCACACCGGCCCCCTGGGCGACTGCATCGAAAGTCGACCGCGGTGCGTTTGCGATTTCGTCATCGAATTCAGCGAACAGAAAAGTACCGAAACCACACTCAAGAGAGGATGTCTCTCGAATGTGGTTCGTCCTCTATGGCTTGATGTTTGTAGCCATCGTGCTTGGTGCACTGGTTCTGGTGAAGCGATTCTTCGGCTGATCGACTACTTCTTCTTCTGCGGTGGTTGAATCGTGCGAATCGCAGCATCGATAGCCTTCGAGAACTTTCCCTTTTGATCTGCCAGGTCTTTCTTCACTTCACGCAAGTCCTTGATCGCTTCCGTCGCATCTTTACCCAGGTAGCCAAGTGCCTGAGTCGCCGCGAGCTTTACCGTCTCTTCTTTGTCGTCCTTCAGCAACTCCCTCAGTTTGGTGACGAGTGCTTTTTTGTCGTCTGGCCCGATCTTGCCGAGCGCGACCGCTGAAGCGGCTCGCACCGTTGCTTCTTTGTCGTCCAAGGCTCCAGTGAGTGCTTCAATCGCTGGCTCGGCATACTTGAAGTTCACTTCGCCAATCTTGCCGAGTTCCGTTGCGGCTTCGGCCCGCTCCTTCGCCACCTTGGATTTCTTCAGCGTTTCCAGATACTTCTTTGCTTCGTCGGCTTTGCCCGCTGCGAGCAGGTCATCAAACCCGGCCAGCAGCACCAGACCTAATGAAAGTGCAAACAGTGCACCACACTTGAGGAAGCGGGAAGAGGTCATGGCCGTATTCTCCGAGAGATTCACTAATCTTAGCACATTGTTTTTCAACACGTCATCTTGCGAAAAGTACTGAAGAGATCTTTTGAACAGCAAGGTTGATCCGAATAAGACTCCCACCTGAGCGAAAAGCAAATCACTCACTTGGCTCGGCTTGATAGACTTGCCAGCGCTAACTTACGTTTTTACGGCCCAGGTCCTGTCGAATACCGCTTTGATCAACCGTTTCTACTCATCTTGAAAAAGCGTGGAGCTGCGTGGCCTTACTTTGTGGCTTGGATCACCAGCACGGAGTTCATGGAAAAGTAGCGGGCATCAACCGCTTGCAGCCCCTACAACATCGGTTATGCCCACACTCCGCGAAAGACTCGTCGATCCTGTTTTCCTCACGCGAATGTTCCTCTTTGGCGGGTTGCTCTTCCGCCTCTGGCACTACATCCAGAATCACGTGATCTGGTACGACGAAGCCGTGCTGCTCGCCAACGTGCTTGATAAATCCTTTCTCGAACTCCTTGGCCCATTGCAGAGCGAAGTCGCGGCAGCGCCGCTGTTTTTGTGGACGTTGAAGCTGATGAACATCGCGTTCGGCGATGTGGATTTCGTTTGGCGATTACTTCCACTGCTGGCCGGTTGCGTTGGGTTGTTGCTCAGCGTGCCACTGTTTCGTGCGCTGCTAACCCCACATGGCGCGGCCCTGGCAGTGGGGTTACTGGCCGTGGCCGACGACCACATTCGACTCAGTAACACTGTGAAGCCTTACACATTGGATGCACTTGGGACCATCGTCTTGCTTCTCATGTTCGTGAAGACGACACGCTGGCCAATGCACCGAAGGTTGTTGCTCGTGGCTGCTCTGGCACCAGTGCTGCTGGGCTTCTCGTACCCGATGGCGTTCGTGCTTGGTGGCGTCGTGCTGGGTTTGTTTCCAACTGATCGCAAAGCCATACTTGCGTGGGTGCTGGCCGTGGCCGTGATTGGTGGTACTTTCGCAGTGCTGTATTTCGGGCCAATCAAAGACCAGCGAGTGTCCAAACTTGAAAACGAATGGGAACGGAACTACCTGCCCTACCGCCAACCGCTGAACGTTCCATGGTGGATGACTTGGCACACCTTCGGAGTCTGTCAGCAGTCGTGCAATCCATCGGGGTCATTACTCACGATCTTCGTGCCAATCGGGGCATGGATGTTTTGGCGTGGAGGT
>JBBRME010000038.1:0-27114 GCA_038230995.1 Gemmatales bacterium | reverse complement strand
GGTATTTCAACCGCCGCAGGTGCGCCAACAGTCATTCTTCTGGTCAGGTAAAATGATTCTGGTGGGGGGGTACGCACCTCCGCCAGACACATTTACTTTGGGCTGAATGACGTTTTGCAAGCCTGCGGCAATCGGTTTTTTTACGGATTTCGACTACCGGACATTCGCCGTCCACGCTATTGCGACCCGGCTTGGGGAACGGTTTCGGGGGAAGCCGCCGAGCAAGTCGGGGGACAATCTGTGATCGATCTACCGAAGTCGGGCTGGTGGCAAACACTGGCCGAGATGGAACACGCCATTGATCAATGCTTGGTGACATTGCAGAAGTACGAAGACGGCTTCCGTGATGTGCTCAAGACTTCTGCTGGTTCCACCACGTTGCTGGCCATGCCGAAGGACGATGACGGCTGGAACAGCCGGCTGGAAGTTGCGCAGAAGCACGCCAACACGGTCGAGGAACTGCTGCGTGAGCAGGAGTCGATCTGGACTCAGTGGAAGCAGTCGTATGAGAACTGGCGGCACTCGCTAGAACAGCCTGCACGGATGAGTGCGAGTGCCTGAGATGCTATGTGCCGTGATATTGCCCGCTGCCGGGGCGTCGAGCCGGTTTGGCCAAGGCGAGAAGAAGCCGTTCACCAACCTCGGTGGGCGGGCCATCTGGCAACGCAGTGCGGAACTGTTCTGGAACCGGGATGATGTGAGCAAGTTGTATGTGGTGATCTCAGCGGATGATCGGGAACTGTTCGAGATCCGCTATCGGCCAACCATGATCTTCGCCAACGCGAGTGTGGTGGAAGGCGGAGCCGAGCGGTTCGAGTCCGTAGCCAATGCACTGATGCAGATTCCGGACGACGTGGAGTTCGTGGCGATCCACGACGCTGTGCGACCGCTGTGTACAGTCGAACAAATCAACGAAGTGTTTCAGGCGGCGTTCACCCACGGGGCCGCGATGCTTGCCCTACCGGTGGCGGATACGTTGAAGCGAGTCGACCCCACAACCAACACCATCACCGAGACGGTGCCTCGGGCCAACCTGTGGGCCGCACAAACACCGCAGGTGTTCCGCCGTGATTGGTTGGTCGAGGCGTATACCCGGCGACACACACTGAAAGAAGCCATCACCGACGATGCCCAGTTGATGGAAGCCTGCGGCCATTCGGTGCACGTGGTGCCAAGCAGTGCCACCAACTTCAAGATCACCACACGAGATGACTTGGCACTGGCCGAAGCGGTGGTGCAGCAACGCGATAGCAAACCCGCCAAAGTGCTGCGGGCCTTCGCGGATGACGATGACGGAGCCGGGTGGTGAGGTGGATCGGAGTAGTTCCGGATTACACCTCGTACACCATCTTGCCATGCTTGGTGCTGCGGCTGATGCGGTCGGTGGCGTAGAGGCCAGCAAGTACGAACTCCACGCAACTGGCCCGCATCGCATCGCTGTCGGACACGTTGACTTCAAACGCTTTGTCCCACGCCTTGGGAACACGCTTGAGGCGTTCAGCATACTTGCTGCTGGGCAGGTGGTCGCCCACCTCGATCTTCACGCCCTTGCTGAAGACCTCGGCAATTTCCTCCAGCCCGTGTTCATCAGCGTACTCTTCAAACACCACGCGGATGGCATCGGCCACGATGGCTTCCAGCACCTGCTTCTCGCTCATCTGGTTCGACCCCATCAGGTCGAGTTCCAGCTTGCCAAGGCTGCTGGTGGGTAGGTGGCCTAGGTCACTGATGCGCGGCACGGCAGGGGTTTCGTTCTGCTGCATTCCACGAAGGCGGGCGCTGCTCACCATGGTGCGGTAGTTCGCCAAGCTGAAACGGGCACTCACGCCGCTGGCCTGATCCACGTACTTGCTCTTGCGGGCACTTACCGTGATCTGCTCGATGAGTTGCTTCATAAACAACGGCACTTGCACGGCGTACTCACCGCCGAGGTCGAGGTCGGACTCCTGCTCGGTAATGGCGATGCCGTCGTCCCGATCCATCGGGTAGTGCGTTTGAATCAAGCTACCGATGCGGTCTTTCAACTGCGGAATCACCTTACCGCTGCGGTTGTACGTGGCGGGGTTGGCGCTGAACAACACGAGCACATCGAGGTCGAACTGAATGGGGAAGCCGCGAATTTGTACGTCGCGCTCTTCGAGGATGTTGAAAAGGCCCACCTGAATGAGCTCATCCAGTTCGGGGATTTCGTTCATGGCGAAGATGGCCCGGTGCATGCGGGGGATCAACCCGAAGTGCAGCGCCTCTTCCGTGCTCATGCTGGTGCCGATGGCCAGCTTGGCCGGGTCGATCTCACCAATCACGTCGGCGAATTTGGTACCAGGGGCCAATCGCTCGGCGTAGCGTTCCTTGCGTGGCCACCAGGCAATCGGCACCTGATCCGCTGTTGTGTTGGCAAGCAGTTCCTTCCCGGCTTTGGTAATCGGGTGGTAGGGGTCTTCGTGAACCGGGCTGCCGGGGATGGCGAGATACGGAATGACTTCATCCAGGAAGTTCACCAGCGTCCGCATCAAGCGGGATTTGCCTTGGCCCTTCTCGCCGAGGAACAGCATGTCGTGCCCGGCCAGCACGGCAATCATCACCTCCGGCACCACGGTGTCTTCATAGCCCACCAAGCCTGGGAAGAGTGTATCGCCACGCTTGAGCGCGGCGGTCATGTTATCGCGCAGTTCAGCTTTGACGGTCTTAGATGTCCAGCCGGATTCACGCAATTGTTGTAGGGTCGTCGCTCGGCTCACGTGCATTGCTCCACAAAAAGGTCGCACCTGATTGTAGGCAGCCCATTCGCTACGCACCCAACGGGTTCAGCCCCTTGGGCAGTTTCGGCTGTGTTTTGCGGAGGTAGATTTCGTAAGCCACGGCCCCCAGCAAGATTCCAAAACTGATCCACTGCGACAGGGTGAGTCCCAGGGCGTATGTCGGTTCGATGCGAATGCCTTCATTAAAGAAGCGGTGGATGGCATAGCCGATCATCATCACCACCATCACCTGCCCGTTGTGCCTGCGGAATGGCTGAAACGCCACGAGCACCAGAATCAGCAGTAGCATGCTGATGGTTTCGTAAAGCTGCGTGGGGAACAGGGCCACCGTTCGTGGTGTGAAAGTGACGTCCACCTTCTGCTGATCGCGTTCGACGTTGAGTTTCAACTGACCACGTCCACGGGGTTCCGTCACGAACTCAGCTAGGGTGTCGAGGTCGCCTTTGTCGGTCTTGTGCGGATATGCCACTCCGTTGACTTCCAGCACGCGGTCGCCTGCTTGCAACCCGGCAGCCTTGGCCTCCGACCCGGCTTCCACGCCGAGCACCAATCCACCACGATCCATCGTGAAGCCAGTGGTCGTCTGCAACCCACGGATCTGCGGGAACTTCTCACCGTCCAGTGCGGCCCGCGTCAGTTGATCTCGGCTGTGCGCTGGAATGAGCGGGAACTGCCCGAAGGCCACCGGCAGCGGTGGGTGAACTTCCACCTCCGGCACCATGACCTGACCCCAACAACAGCCGTTGAGGTAACAGCCAATACGCCCGATGGCCAAGCCGAGCGCAATAAGCGGGGCTACGACATCCGTGAGTTGCGGTACGGACACGTTGAGTTTGCGAAGGACCAACCGATAGAAGACGAAGAAGCCGAGCAAGGCCCCGAGGATGGAACCGTAGAAGACGATGCCGCCTTCCCAGATCTGAAAGAAGGCGAAGATCAGATTCTTCCCAGCGAACTGATCCGAGTACTGCAACATGTACAGCAATCTCGCCCCAGCAATGCCGGAGAGGAAAAGCACGATGACCAAGTCGAGGAACTTATCTGAAGGCAGGCCGATCTTGACCGTCCGGCGTGCACCCCAGACCATCGCCGTGAGCACGAAACAAAGGAAGAGCATGGCCCCGAAGCCATAGATCGGCACACCATCGGGCGGCATCAATCCGTTGGTGAACGGCAGGTGAAAAAGTATCTGTTGCATGCCCGTCACGGTACAGGAATAGGCCGTCGTTGTACATTGCAGGAACAAAAGGTGTGCCTATCGCCACATTCTGACGGTAATCTTGCGTCTCGCCAGTTTTCACACCCCCCTCCACGAGACACACAAGACACAATAAGAAATGAACTTCTGTTCCGGAGTTTGTTAGTTCGACGCCCCAGCGATGGGACTACTTCTTCCCCAACCACACGACGCGGCCTGGTTCCAGAGTGCGGATGGAATACAGCACGCCGCCACCGGTGATGTACAGCGTCTTCAAGTCATCGCCGCCGAAGGCACAATTTGTCACTTCATCCGTGGGCACGCCGATGAACGCCAGGAGCTTGCCATCGTCCGGTGACAGCACATAGATGCCGCCCTTGCTCTCGTCGGTTTCGTGTTCATTCTTTTTGTTCACACCGGCCGCCACGTACAGCCTGCCGAGCTTGTCCTGCTTCAGGCCATCCGGCCCGCGACTGTCCTTCCAGTCGTACAGCAGCTTCTTGCTCTTCAAGTCAACCTCGCCGTCTTTGAGTGCGAAGCGCCAAAGCTTGCGGCCCCCGCCCTTGGTGTCGTTGTTGTTATCCGCCACGAACAGGAACTTGTCATCTGCGGAAACCAGCACGCCATTGGCCCGATCCACCTCCCGGCCAATCACGCGGTGGACGGTTCCATCGGTGTCGATGCGGTAGACGCCTTCGATGGTGTTGCCGTCCTTGTCCTTTTGTTCCATGCCGTCACGTGGGCCATAACGTGGATCGCTAAAGTAGATGCGGCCCTTGCTATCCACGGTGATGTCGTTCGGCGTGTTGTACTTCTTGCCGTCGTAGGAATCGGTCAGCACGGTGAGTTTACCTTCGGCATCCGTGCGGGTGACACGCTTAGCCACCGGTTCGCAAGCTAGGAGTTGACCCTTGGAGTCGAAGAGTAATCCGTTGGTGCCCGCATCCTTGCGATGGATGGTGCTTTTGCCATCGCGGCTGAGGCGATTGATGTGGCCGTTTCCGCTGGTGAGGAGGCCGAGCGTGTGATCCCAGGCCGGGCCTTCACCGGCTACGCCTTTCTCGGCCTCGGTTTTGAGCTTGGCGTTCACCTCGAAGACCGGATCGGCAGCGAAGAGAAGGCCGGGCAGCATCAGCAGAATCAGGATGCGAAGCATGGAGATTGGCTCCGGGTTGGTGGGCGACAATACCTTCACAATACTCGGGATTTTCTGCGCATTGCGGCGCACCCCGTTTTGACTAACATCATTAACGTCTGATCTACACCACCAACCGCGAGACATCACACTGATGGGCAAACTGCTCGACCGCACTAATGGAACCACCGACGGCCAAACGTGGAGCCAACAAGACGCCCTCGACACTTACAACATCGCCAACTGGGGCAAGGGCTACTTTGGCATTAACGCCGCCGGGCACGTGATCGTTCACCCGAGCAAAGACACTGCACAATCGCTGGACATCAAGGAACTGATTGATCAACTCCAGGCCCGTGGCATTCAACTGCCAATCTTGCTTCGCTTCACCGATATTTTGAAACACCGCATCGGCGAGATCGCAGAAGCCTTCAAGAAGTCGATCGACGAATACGGCTACCAGAACACGTACAGTTGCGTGTACCCCATCAAGGTGAACCAGCAACGGCAAGTGGTGGAAGAAGTACTGAACATTGGCAAGCACCACGGCTTCGGACTCGAAGCGGGCAGCAAGCCGGAGTTGTTTGCGGTGTTGGCCGTCACGGACAATGCCGATGTGCCGATCATCTGCAATGGCTTCAAAGATGATGAATTCATCAAGATGGTGGTGCTGGCACGGAAGATCGGCAAGAACGTCATCCCTGTCGTCGAGAAGTTCAGCGAACTGGAAATGATTGTCAAACATGCCGAGGCCCTCGGTGTGCGTCAACCCATCGGCGTACGGGTGAAATTGGCCAGCCGTGGGGCCGGGCGCTGGCGCAGCAGTGCTGGCTATCGCAGCAAGTTTGGCCTAACGCTCACGGAAGTGCTGGAAGCTTACGAGTACCTCAAAGCACGTGGTCTGGAAGATTGCCTAGTGATGACGCACTTTCACATGGGCAGTCAGGTCTCGAATATTCGCAAGGTGAAGGAAGCCATCAACGAAGCCGCACGGGTGTACGCCGAACTGGTGCGCGTGGGTGCGGGGTTGAAGATCATCGACGTGGGTGGCGGCTTGGGTGTGGACTACGACGGCAGCCAAACCGACTTTGAATCATCCATCAACTACAGCCTGCAAGAGTATGCGAACGACGTTGTCTTCCGCATCAAAACAGTCTGCGACGAAGCGGGCGTGCCCCATCCGATGATTATCTCGGAGAGCGGGCGAGCGCTCATCGCCTATCACAGCATGTTGGTCTTCGACGTACTTGGGACATCGAACTTCGACAACTGCACCGCACCGGCCAGCGTGCCGGACGACGCCCCGCAACCGCTGCAAGATCTCTTCGCCATCGACCGCGATCTCACGAAGAAGAACGCCACCGAGAGCTACCACGACGCCGTGCAGGAGATGGAAGAGTGCCTCGGGCTGTTTAACCTCGGTTACATGACGATTGAACAACGGGCTACCGCCGAGCGGCTGTTCTGGGCCATTTGCCGACGCTTGCAGAAGATGACCAAAGAAATGGACTTTGTTCCAGAAGAACTGCAAGGGCTCGAAAGCCTCATGTCGGATACTTACTTCTGCAATTTCAGCCTGTTTCAATCGATGCCAGATAGCTGGGCCATCAAGCAGCTCTTCCCGGTGATGCCGATCCACCGCTTGAATGAATGCCCGACTCGTCGGGCCGTGCTGGGCGACATTACCTGCGACAGCGACGGCAAGATCGACCAGTTCATCGACCTGCGCGACGTGCGCAACACCCTGGAACTGCACCCGTACCGTGAAGGCGAGCAATACTGCATCGGCGCATTTCTGCTGGGAGCGTATCAGGAAATCCTGGGCGACTTGCACAACCTGTTTGGCGATACGAACGCCGTGCACGTCCACATGGAACCGGACGGCACACCGAACATGGACATCGTGATCAAAGGCGACACCGTGACGGAAGTGCTGCACTACGTGCAGTACAGTGCGGAGATCCTGACCAACCGCATCCGCAAGGATGTGGAGCGAGCTGTTCGTGCGGGCCGCATCAGTGCCGCAGAGAGCAAGGACTTCCTCGGCTTCTACGAGACCGGACTCGCTGGCTACACCTATCTGGAAGAGCCGGGTTGATTTGGGCGAGCGATTGCCGTGAGGCCGTTTGATGAACTTGCGACAAAACAGATACAGCTTTTCAGCCGATCTCGGCGAGATCGGCCTACGGTAAACAAGGCTGGGCGAGATCGACTACGGTAAGCAAGATAGAGCGAGATCGGACTACGTTAAACAAGGTCAGGTCTACTTTTTATCAAACTGTTGTGGTTCGTATTTGGGCAAGTCGGCTTTATCGATGGCGAAGGCATAGACGCGGAACGGCTTGGTGAGGACGAAGTCGTTATCCGCAGTCACTAACAGCAGGTGTCGGCCATCAGGCAAGTCGGGGCCGAAGGCCAGGCCCTCGAACTTCTCGGGCAGGTCGGCATCTTGAAGGCCGAACTTCTTGTCCAACAGATCGAGAAACAGTTTCTTCTTCACCGGGATGATGGTCTTGGGCAGGTCGTTTTTGGGCAGGATGTCCACAGCGCTCACGTCGGTCGCAGCAGTGATGTCGATGTGGAAGATCTGCTTTGCTTTGGCGTCTTTCCCGCCGAGGCTGTCGCGCTCCAGCACCAGGAATTCGTGATCGTTCACCGCCACGATTTCGCTGTTGCCGTGGTTGGCGTGTTCAAGGTGATAGACGAACTCTCGGGTGGCATTCGTTTTGAGGTCGATTTCCAGAATGCGACAGTTCTTGCCGTGGCGTTCGTTCTTGTCGTTCAAGCCGTGGTCTTGGATTAAGGGGCTTTGCATGAGGCCGTACAGCTTGCTGCCATCAGGTGAAATGGCCAGGCACTCCATGCCTCGGTTCGGTTGTCGGCCGCTCTTGGTTTTGGGGGGCAGTTCATCGGCAGGGTGTTCACTGGGTTGTTCAATCTGGAACTTCGCGGGAATCTTCAAGCTGCGGATGCGTTTGCCCTTGGGGTCGAACTCGTAGATGACCGGGCCGTATTCATCGGAGATGAACACATGGCCGTTGCGAGCCACACGCACGCCTTCGGCATCAAAGCGTAGGTTCTTCTCGGGCTCTTTGTCCTTGAACGCCATGGCGGCACCGTTGAAGGTGCTGTCTTTTTCGTTCTTCAGCAACGTGGTGGTGAGCAACTTGAACGTTACAGGAGTTTTCTCTTTCGGATTCACCTCAATCTTCATCCGGTGCATCCGTGCCAGGAACCCGACGGTGCCATCCTTCGGCCCACGATCCGAGGCGAGGATGTATTCACCCGGCGTGCCTGTGCTGGCAATCGCCGAGCCATGCCCACCAAGTGTGTCGTTCGGGGTGCCGTCTTTGGCCTTGCCCTTCAAGCCAGAGAGATCCTTGGTGTCGCCGGGCAGTGTGCCGACGCCGACCAGCGCGACATCGGCTGAAGCAAGAGCACCAAAAGCGAAAAAGCCTGCAAGAACAGACAAGCATCGAGCGAGCATGAAATCCACCGCCGAGAAGGAGAGTGCAGGCTATCGAGTCGTCATCACTTCAATTTGAAGTTGTTGTGAAGATCATGTGCGGCGTGCTGGCTTAGGCTTGGCAGTTGATTGAGCGTTGTCGGTTTCGCCATCAAGCTTTGGAAGAGTTGGGGCCAACTCGGCAAGTTTCGAGGCTGCACCACCCGGTGGTTCGATGTGCAGCCCGTAGGGAACGATCAACTTGGCGAGCGTGTCGGCTTCTTCGCGGGCTGCAGTGCTGTCCACACGAGCCATGCCAATGACGGAGTACCAGAACTTCTCGCGATCCTTGGGATGCAGGGTGTCGGGATCAGCACCGAAATCACGGGCCAGGTTGCGGTCGAAGTTCGATTTTTTCAACAGGAGGGCCAGCTCACGCCAACTGATGCCCGCGCACAATACGGTGCTATCTGCTGTGCGCACAACAGTACGGCCGATGACCACGTGCAGCGCGCCACGCAGGAGACCCTTGGCCAGCTGATGCTCAACGAGGACGTTCAAGAATTGCAGCGTGCCAGACATGGTGCTCCATCACAGTTGGCCAAGTTCCTCAGAACACGCAGCTTACCAAAAAAGAAACGCACTGGCGATACGACCTTTTGAAACACCATTTCCAGCACGACTTGTGGGTGTCGATTCAACAAGAAAAGGCTCGATAGCGACATTTGGCAATTGATCATTTCCTGCCAAAGTTGAAAGAAATACTCTGAGTTGAGTTAAGCTGTCGGTCGCGCGCCTGTATAATCGCTACTCTTGACGTAGTTTTTCTGGTCAGAATTGTAGCACGCTATGTTGCCGATCTTACCCAGCCTACGTAGTTTCACTACTGAATAGGGATTTTCGTTTCCTTGACGCTCCATCGGGATGACGGTTCAAGGCTCGAGACAATCCTTTTTCAATAAGACCTCAAACCCTCCCGGTTTAGAGAAGATTGTTTTACTGTTTCGGAGATATCTGATGAAGCGTCGTGTGTTTGCAGCTGCGGTTCTGGGTGCGACAGCATGGATGGTAGCGTCACCCGCTCCGGCCTCCGCGTTCGGTGGCCGATTGCTCGGCCTGCTACATGGTGGCTGTGCGGCCCCTGCCTCTTCATGTGCCCCAGCCGTGACTGCTGACGCCTGCGGCGTTACAGCTGGTTGCGGTACTGTAGCCCCTGGTTGTGGTACGACAGTTGTTGCGGCACCAGCCCCAACCATGGTCGAAACGACTGTGACTAAAGTCGTCAGCACGCCCGTTAAGAAGAAGCAAACGGTTACCGTCAACGAGTACAAAACCGTAACGGTGCCTTACGAGTACCAAGAGTGCGTCACCACACCAGTGACCAGCACGCAAAAAGTGACCACCAACGAGTGGCAGACCGTCAATGTGCCTTACGACTACCAAGAAGCTGTCTACACGCCAAAGAAGGTCACGAAGACCGTCACAGTGAATGAATACCAGACCGTGACTGTGCCCTACACCTACACGGTGCAAAAGCCAGTGACCACGATGGTGGCCAAACAAGTGACAAAGACCGTGTGCGTGCCAACGACCGTTGCAACGCAAGTTGCCGTGAAGAAGATGGTCATGGTACCAGTCACCGTGTGCGTACCTGTCGCTAGCTGCGGCGGCTGTGGCACCGCGATGGCCGCTGTCACCAAGTGTGTTCGTCAATGCGTGACGGAATGTCAAACGGTCAACAAGACCGTGATGATGCCGACCACCGTGACGGAAATGGTGAACGTGCCTGTGACGACTTGCACCGTAGAAACCGTGACCGCAACCCGCACCGAAACCAAGTGCGTGCCTGTGACCAAGAACGTTGAAGTCACCGAAAACACGGTGAGCTACGTTAAGAAGACCGGCACCCGCAACGAAACCAAGTGCGTGGCTGTCACCAAGGATGTGCAAGTCACGACCATGACCAGCGCATGGGTCAAGAAGACCGGTACCCGCAACGAAATGAAGTGCGTACCTGTCACCAAGGAAGTCGAAGTGACCGAATACGTGCAATCGACCGTGACCGAGAAGGTCATGGTTCCTGCAGCTACGACCAGCGGTTGTGGCACGACGGCTGCTTGCGGTACCGTCGCCAGCACCTGTGGCACAGCAGCTTGCGATACCTGCAGCAAAGGCCCAGGCCTGTTTGCTAAGATCATGGATGCCAAGAAGGCTTTCTTCGGCGGCCTGTTCAGCAAGAAGAGCTGCGGCGGCTGTAACTAAGTCAACAAGGTGAGATTCACCGATGCACGGCGGGTACTCCCCGCCGTGTTTTTTTGTGTCAACGCATCAGCTCAACCACTCGACTCGTGGCATTACGGCACTCTTAGCAATCAAACTCGGCCAATACGCAAACACTTCCCGGATCTGTGGCCGACCTGTGGTGTACCCTGTGGTGCCCGCGAAACCACTCGTCACCAGTGGAGCGAACTCTTTGGTAAATCGCTCCACGGCTTGTTTGTTCGGGTCACGCACTGCAACGCGCATCAACACTTCCGGCGCATCGGTTTTGGGGAAGCAGCCCGGTACGCTGTCACCTGCTCCGATCATCTCCACCAGTGAATGCTGATAATCGAACCCGGCCTGCTTCAATCGATCCAACAACATCGCTCCGCTGCGTCGGGCCTTGGCCACCGCGTTCGGCCCAACGATCACCAGCGATCCGCTGGCCGTCCAGCCGTCACGGTAGGCCAGGCTCACTTTGTAGGTGTCTGTAGCGGGTTGCCCACTGCCCCCTGTGCAGCGAACCACGTCGGGGCCAGCTTGTGTGAACTGGGTAGTGGTGAAGTCGGCCACGACATCCGGCGTGTAGTACTTAGCTGGGTCAGCCACTTCGTAGAGAAGTTGTTCGGCCACCGTTTGCAGGTTCACCACACCACCGGTACTGGTGGGTTTGCTGGTGGTGAACGTGCCATCGGCGGCGATGTCCACAAACGGATAACCAACACGTTCCAAGTGCGTCGATTCATCAGCGTTCATCCAAAGTCCGCCGGTGGCCTGCGCTCCGCATTCGATCAAGTGCCCAGCCACACTCGCAGCCCCCAGCTTCTGCCAGTCGTCCGGCTTCCAGCCGAACTCCGCGAGGCACGGCCCTACGACGAGACAAGCATCGGCAACACGACCGGTGACCACGATGTTCGCCCCACCCCGCAGCGCTTCAGCAATAGGTGCTGAACCAAGATAGGCATTCGCACTGACAACCCGTTGTCGCACACTGGCCAGTGGCTCACCTGTGTCCAGGTGACGAAGTTCATGCCCAGCGTTCAGCAGGTCATCCAGCCGGGGAAGCAGATCGTCGCCACTCACGATGCCGAATTTGCGATCGGTGATGCCCGCCTTGGCCAGTGCTTCTCGTGCAGCCTCGGCACACGCCTGCGGGTTCATGCCCCCAGCATTGGTAATGATTTTCAGCCCTGGTTGCTTCTTCAAATGCGGGGCAAGGCGACCCAACACGTCTACGAAGTCCGTGGCGTAACCGGCCTTGGGGTCGCGCTGACGCAACAGCGCCAAAATCGACATGGTGAGTTCGGCGAGGTATTCCAGCGTGAGGTAGTCTAACTGCCCGGCCTCGGCCAGGCGAACCGGAGCATCCACACTATCGCCCCAGAACCCGCAGGCGTTGCCGATCCGGATGGTTGACATAGGGCATCGCCCAGCCGAGGGAGAGGATCTTGTTGGTTGTCCGCTCACGCCGTGAGCGGTCGTTCTTGAATCCGCTAACGGCGTGAGTGGACAACTCTCATGCTATGGGCAGGTTCAGCGGTTCTGGCCCGAGGGTGACGAGGGTGAAGTCTTTTAGCGGATGACGTTCCAAGAAGTCGACCAACTTCGCCGGTGTGAGTGCATCAATCGCGAGTTGAATCTCATCAATGGGGCGTAGGCGTTGCAGGTAGAACCAGTCGGTGGCCATGGCCCCGGCGCGGGCCGCAGTGGATTCTTGTTGCATGATGAGCGACGTCTTCAATCCGGCCTTCACGCGGTCAAGTTCATCTTCACTCACGCCTTGTTTCAGGCTGTTCAGCACGTCGATCATCACGTCCAGCGTCTGCTGGGCCCGTTTGTTCTCGGTGCCCGCGTAGCAAACCAGGGCCGCACGATCGCGCACCTGGTCGTAGCTGGCACTCACGGAATAGCACAGCCCGCGCTTCTCCCGCACTTCGGTAAACAGACGCGAACTCATGCCCCCACTCAGCACGTTGATGATGCCTCGGGCCAAGTAAAAATCCGGGCTGTTAAAGTGAGCCGTGGGCATGGCCAAGGCTATCTGTGTCTGGTTCGTCTCTTTCGTAATGTGCGACGAATTCCTCGCGTGCTGGTGATCAATCGCCATGTCGGGGGCCATGCCAGTCATGTCGCCGAACAGCTCGCCGATCTGATCCTTGATGGCGTTGAAGTGGATGTTCCCCGCAACGCTGACGATCATACCGTTGGGTCGGAAGCGGGCTGCGTGATAATCCTTCACGTCTTGTGAGGTGATGGCTTCAAGGGTTTCTGCCGTGCCGTACTGATTGCGGTTGAGCGGGCTTGGGTAGAACTTGCTGCGGAGTTCGAGGAATGTGAGATCACTTGGCGAGTCATCCAACCCTTGCAAGTCTTGCAGGCTCAGCTCAATCGTTGGTTCGAGTTCGTCTTCTGGCAACCAAGGCCGACGCAGAATGTCTGCATAGATCGGCAACACCTTTGACATGTTCCGCGATAGCATGCCCCCGCTCAGGGTGATGTTGATAGCCCCGGCCCCTTCGGAGCCATCAACGCCCAGATTATCGAGGTCGAGAGCCAGGGTTTTGCTATCACGTGTGCCCGCCCCTCGGCTCAGCATTTCCGCGAGAACCCCGGCCAAGCCGAGTTTATCGTCCGGTTCATGCACGAAGCCCGCAGGCACCATGATGTAGACCGTTGCCGAACGAACGTGATCCATCGTCTCGCCGACGAGGGTCAGCCCGTTGGGGTAGATGTGTTGCTGCATCTGCTGCGTCATGCGTTCTCGGGCCGTAATGGTGGTCAAGTGATGATACACGTTGACCGGCCCGACACAGTGGGAACACGCCTAGGAACCTAATCCGGGCGACTCTTGATCGAAGTGCAGATTCACAAAACCGTGATCACTTCTACATTTCCGGCATGATGTACTTGCGGAGGTGGCCGTAGTAGGCTTCGCAGCGTTCGGCCCAGGCTTTTGGGTCGGTCGGCATGAAAGCCGACACCGGGCGGAACGACACCAGCATCGCCACTTTATCGCTCGACATCTTCTCCATCTTCATCTCAATTTCGATGGGTTCTTGCCCGCGTGGTACGCTCGGTATGGTGCGAATGACGCCGGACAGAAACGCGAAGACACCGCTGCCCGCCGCGCGTGGTCCTTGCTCTCTATATCCATTGGGCATCTCCACACGCATGCGGATCAACCCGGGTTCACTTTCGATCACTTGTCCCTGCACATCTTCGATGAATCCACGGAGTTTGATGGCCGCCAGTTTCTCCGGCAACGTCGCTTCAAACACGTCGGAGAGGATGAACGGCGAGTTCATGCCGGTGCTTGTCGTAGCGGATTCTTTCGTGTCATCTCCGGACGCTTTCGTCACATCGAACATGGAGCCAGGGCCGATTTTCTTGTAGTCATCCTTTGGTGCCGTTAGTTCCCAGACGTTCCAGCCGACGGCTTTCGAGAATTGATCGACCAGATCCTTCATCGTCTGCTGTCGTTCGCTCGGGTACTTGCACATGGCCGTGCGAACGACCTCCTCCACAGCGGCTGGCAGGTGACCGTAGCCAAGCTGTTTGAAGGTCGGCGGGGATTTCCGGGCGTGAGCTTCGAGTAGTTTTTCTTGATCGTTGCAGTCGAAAGGCAGGCGACCGGTCAGCAATTCGAAAAGAATCACACCGACGCTGTAGATGTCGGCCCTGGTGTCGGTACTATCGCCACGGACCATTTCTGGGCTGACGTAAGCAGGCGTACCGCAGGCAAATCGTGGGCCTTCGCCTGTGAGTTCGGCCAGTTGAATGTGCGGCTTGGTGGTAAAACCTGCGAAGCCGAAGTCCATCACACTCAGGCTTTCGTCATCGGTGCCGTAGCCGGTCAACATCAGGTTGGCGGGCTTCAAATCACGGTGGGCCACACCAGCGAGTTGTGCAGCGTAAAGTGCATGGCCGAGTGGCCCGAGGAACCGGCCCACGCGATCCGGTTCCATCACGGTTTCGCGTTGCAGGGCAGCTTCAAGCGTAATGCCGGGGATGTATTCCAGAACCAGGCACGCGCCCAGTGGATCATCCACGCTGGCATCGATCAATTGAACGATGTATGGGTGACGCAACTTTGCCATGCTGCGGACTTCAGCACTGAAGAACTGTCGAAAGCGCGGGGCGCTCGATGCTGCGTCTTTGATCCTCTTCACCACAACGTGTTGTTGCGGGTTACGGTCGACGCGGGCGAGAAACACCGTGGCGTTGCTTCCTTCGCCCAGGGGTTTGACAATGGTGTACTTGCCAAGGAACGTTCGCTGAACGACCGACTTCGGCGCAGGGCGCGTCGTCGATTGAAGATCAACAATCGAACTCTCGTGAGCACGTTTTTTTTGCGAGTCGAACAATCGCATCGGCTGATGCCTCAATTCTTCAGGCGACAACAAAACCCGCCTGACGTATTGCGGACAAAGAGTAGTTCGAGTTTTCGCAGAAGCAAGGCGCAATGACGATGTGCTTCCTACTCACCTGTTAGATGCACAGAGGTCGTGGTTGTTTTGCCCGCACAGGAGATTCTGGACGCGCCTTGGCCAGCCAAGACGTTGCTTGATGCACTCCCCAAGTGCTATCCGGCCTGCTATCCTGTCGGCTTCTGAAGCGCTGAGGTCGAGGCCATGGCTGGGCATAGTCACGCAAAAAACATCGCCGCACGCAAAGGCAAGCAAGACGCCGTGAAGGGGAAACTCTTCAGTAAGCTCGGCGTTTACATCATGGTGGCCGCGAAGAACGGCGGGGGCGACCCGGCAACGAACCTCCGCTTGCGTTACGCCATCGACAAAGCCCGTGCCGTGAGCATGCCCAAGGAAAAGATCGAGCGGGCCGTACTGAAGGGCACCGGCGAACTCGAAGGCGAGATCATGGAAGAAACCACCTATGAGGGGTACGGCCCCGGTGGTATCGCCATCCTCGTGGATGCCCTGACCGACAACCGCGCCCGCACCAGTGGCGATGTCCGGATCATCTTCGACAAAAACGGCGGCAACATGGGCCTGCCCGGCAGCGTCGGGTATCTGTTCGACCGCAAAGGCTTGATCCTCATTGATGCCACGAAGTATCCGGACGAAGACACAGTGCTGACCGCAGCCATGGACGCCGAGGCCGACGACTTCGCCAAGGTGGACGACCACTACGAAATCACCTGCACGCCAGCCAAGTTCAACGCCCTCCAAGATGCCCTGCTGAGAGCCAAATACGAACTGGTAGAAGCGGAACTGAAGTGTATTCCGAAGGCCGCTGCTGATGTGGATGTCGAACTCGGCAAACGCATCGTCAAAATCATGGACAAATTAGAAGAGAACGAGGACGTACAGAACGTGTACACCAACGCTAACCTGACAGCCGAGATGATGGAGTAGGCCGAACCCGTTGGAAATAGTCCATTCAACTTTGATCCGTAACTGGTGAAGACGTCCGACTTCCGTGCAGTGCCAGCGCTGCTATCATGTCGCTTCGATTCACCGGCCCACTCCAGCGAAGTGCCATGTTCCAGCGACACAACAACCGCCCACTTGAGTTGAAATCCGACCGCGAACTGCTGTTGATGCGAGAAGCAGGCATTCTGGTTGCCAAGGCTCTCAAAATCTGCCGCGACATGGCCACGCCGGGCCGGAAGACGATTGAGATCGACCGCGAAGTCGAAGCGTTTTACGCCAAGCACAACGCCACCCCGCTTTTCAAAGGTTACCCCGGCAAGGTGCCATTCCCGGCGTGCACCTGCATCAGCATCAACGAGCAAGTTGTCCACGGTGTTCCCAACGAACGCATGCTGAAGGAAGGCGATCTGCTGAAGCTCGACACTGCCTGCAAACTGGAAGGCTGGTGTGCCGACCGCGCCATCACCTTGCCAATTGGCACCGTGCGGCCGGAGCGCCTGCGGTTGCTGCGAGTAGCCGAAGAGACCCTGCAAATCGCCATCGATGAAATTCCACGCAAGAAGTGGTGGGGCGAAGTGGCCAACATGATGCAGCAGCACACGGAGAAGGCTGGCTTTCGCATGGTGACGAACTACGTGGGCCACGGCATCGGTCGGGTGATGCACGAAAACCCACAAGTACCCAACTACGTCAACCGCGACACGCGCAAGCACGATTTTCGCCTGGAGCCGGGCCTCGTGTTGGCCGTCGAGCCGATGCTCAACATGGGATCGCCCGACGTGGTCACGAAGCCGGACCACTGGACGGTGGTGACCCGCGACGGCCTGCCCAGTGTGCACGTGGAACATACACTCGGCATCAAGAGCGATGGCACCGTGATGGTGATCACGAGCGACATCGGCGCGATTTAGAGACAGCTCATGACCCTGATCGAACTGCCAACGCTTGTGCGTTCAACCTTGGCCGCCACGCCAGTGGTGGACATGCACACGCATCTCTATCCGCCCAACTTCGGTACACCGGTGCCGCATCGCGGCCAACCGATCGACCCCAACGGCCTCATGCTCTGGGGCCTTGATGAACTGGTCACATACCACTACCTGATTGCCGAAGTGTTCCGCGTTGTGCCCGCAACCAAGCTGCCGTACGAGCAGTTCTGGGCGATGAGCAAAACCGAGCAGGCTAACCACATCTGGAAGCATCTGTTCGTGGAGCGCACGCCGATCTCCGAGGCCTGTCGCGGAGTAGTGACCACGCTTTCTGCCTTGGGGCTTGATCCCGGTGTGAAGCATCTCGATCAACTCCGCCCGTGGTTCCGCGAGCAAGACCCGAACGACTACATCGACAAAGTCATGGCGCTGGCGAATGTGTCGAGTATCACGATGACCAACGCCGTGTTCGACGACAACGAACGCGCCCGCTGGCTGGCCGGTATTCAACCCGATCCGCGTTTCACCGGTGTGCTGCGGATCGATCCGCTCTTAACGGATCTTTACGGAGCATGCCAGAAGCTGAACAGTTGGGGTTACACAACATCTCTGGAGCTTGAGGTAAACGCGGGGCTGAACGAAGACACGATACGTGAAGTCCGCCGATTCCTGAACGATTGGTGCGACCGCGTTGCCGCCAAGTACATCGCCGTGAGTCTGCCGCCAGAGTTCCAAGTGGATGGCCCATTCGCCCAGCAAACGATGCTGTCGCAGTGCATCCTGCCCGTGTGCGAAGAGCGAAACATTCCATTTGCCATGATGATCGGCAGCCGTCGGGGTGTGAACCCGGCCCTGCGTGATGCAGCGGACATGGGCGGCCTAGCGGACGTTTCTTCAGTGACAGCCCTGTGTCAGCAGTTTCCCCGCAACCGCTTCTTCGTGACCATGCTGGCCCGCGAGAACCAACACGAGCTAGCCGTAGCGGCGCGGAAGTTCGGCAACCTCATGGTGTTTGGTTGCTGGTGGTTCCTCAACAACCCCAGCTTGATTACTGAGATGACTCGGATGCGGATTGAGCTGCTCGGCACCACGGTGATCCCTCAGCACAGCGACGCCCGTGTGCTGGATCAACTCGTGTACAAGTGGAGCCACAGCCGGAAGATTTTGGGGGACGTGCTGATCGAAAAGTACACCGATCTGCTAACCGCCGGTTGGCCTTTGACCCTCACCGAGATCGAACGCGACGTGAAGGGCTATTTGCAAACGAACTTCTTGGGGTTCCTGGCCGTGTGACAGGCCATTGTCACTCAGCTCACCCACCCATGGGCATGACATCCACCATCACGGTGACCGTGTTGTCGCCACCGCCGAGGATCACTCCCTTCACTGGGGTCACGTCGTCGTAATCTCGGCCCCAGCCCAGCACAATATGTGAATCGCCTTCGGCACAGTTGTTCGTAGGGTCGAGGCCCACCCAGCCCGCATCGCCACAGTACACCGACACCCAAGCGTGGGTTGCGTCGGCACCAATCAATCGAGCTTTGCCCGGTGGCGGCTTCGTGGCGATGTATCCGCTCACATACCGGCAAGCGAGGCCCATCGAGCGAATCATGGCGCACAACAAGTGAGCAAAATCCTGACAGACACCGCGGCGGGTGCGCATCACTTCACGAATCGGCGTGCTGATGGTGGTGGATCGAGGATCGTAAAGAAAGGTCGTAAAAACCCGATGCGTAAGATCGAGTGCTGCTTGAAGAATGGGGCGATCCTTGACGAACGAAACACGGGCGTAGTCGTGGAACTCGTGGATCGGCGACACATATCGCGACTCATAGACGAACGGCAAGGCCGAGAGTGTTGAGTCATCCCGCTGAGTGTGCAACCTCTGCACGACGTCCGCCCACAAAGGTGTGCTACTCGGCTCGGGCAACGCCTTTGGAAACAATGTGACCTGATGCGTGGCATCAAGCGTGAGTTCCTTATGCTGTTCTTGCAGACTGAAGTAGGACACGAAGTTGCCGAAAGAATCGATTTGTTCGTCGATGTAAAGTGGTTCCGGCGAGACAACGAGCGTTGAGATCGGCGCTGGCTGCGTAGGCAAATCTCGCAGCGCCAGGTGCGTGAGGTTCTGACAAAACGTCACCGGCTCGGCGTAGCGATAGCACGTGCGATGGCGAATGCGGTACTCGATCATGCGTCGGTGAATTCCGTTCGGGCCAACTCGTGGCTTTTGTTGTACAGGGTCTTCCAAGGTCGATCATCATTCACAATGTATCATGACGACGACCTAACACGACATGTTGCTGCATGGCCGCTAAATCCAAACCCGAACCGCTTCGTTCTGCACCGATACATCGGCTCACCGCGCCGGTGCGTCGATTCCTTCAAATCGAGGCGATGAGCGGAGTCGTATTACTCGTCGCCACCGTCGTGGCGTTAGTCTTGGCCAACGGCGGCGCTGCCGCTGTTATGCAGGAATTCTGGCACACCAAGATCAAACTCGGCGTCGGTAACTGGGACTTCACCAAGAGCATCGAGTTCTGGATCAACGACGGGTTGATGACGATCTTCTTCTTCGTGGTAGGGTTGGAAATCAAGCGTGAGATCATGGTCGGGGAATTGCGTTCCGTCCGCAAAGCAGCATTGCCGGTGATTGCGGCGCTCGGTGGGATGGTGGTGCCTGCCGGGGTGTACCTGCTGTTCGGTCACGCTGGCCCGGCCCAACGAGGTTGGGGCATCCCCATGGCAACGGACATCGCCTTCGTGGTGGGGTTACTCGCGGCCTTCGGTAAGCGGGTGCCATTCGGGTTGAAGATCTTCTTGTTGTCGTTGGCTATTGCCGACGACATCGGTGCCATCCTGGTGATCGCCGTGGCGTACACCGAGCAATTGAACCTATTGATGCTGGCCATCGCCGCCGGTGGCATCTTGCTGATGGTGGTGATGAACATGCTCGGTGTGCGTGCCGTGTTCGCCTATGTGCTGGTGGGCGCGGTGGTGTGGTATGTAACATATCAGAGTGGCATCCACCCCACGATTGCCGGTGTGGCAATTGGTTTGCTTACTCCACACAAGGCTTGGTTGCGACGCGAAGCCCTTGCTCTTGCGTTGGATGATGTGTCGGGCCAGATCAGCGAGCAGCCCGAAGAATTGGAACTGGCCCCGGCAGATGTGGCCATGCTGCGTGAAGCCGCACGAGAAGTGGTCAGCCCGCTGCAGCGCCTGGAAGATCGCCTGCACCCGTGGGTGGCGTTCGCCATCATGCCGCTGTTTGCCTTGGCCAATGCCGGTGTCGTGGTGCATCTGGCGTCGGTGGGTCATCCGGTGGCTTTAGCCGTGGCGGCGGGGTTGTTTCTGGGCAAGGTCGTGGGCATCGTGCTGTTCAGTTGGATTGCAGTGAAGTTGAAGGTAGCTATGTTGCCCAGCGAAGTGACATGGATGCACATTGTTGCCGGTGGCTTCCTCGGCGGCATCGGCTTCACCATGAGCTTGTTTGTGAGTGCCCTGGCTTTTGTGTCGTCACCAGAGTTGCTGACCGACGCCAAGACCGGCGTGCTGCTCGGCTCGGCTCTCTCCGCCATCGTCGGTGCTGTGCTGTTGCGTTTGACGAAGCCCTTGTAGCTGAAGTGAATCAAAGCTTCAGCCAGCTTATGGCTTACCGGTGGACTTCTTCAGCTCGGTGGCACTACGACTGCGAGCGTCGAGTGCGACTGCAACACCTTCGTCCAACCCGTTCACAATCTGGATGTATTGCTCGTTCTCCAGACCAATCTGCACATCGCGACGGGTCACGGTGTTGCCTTCAACAACATACACCACACGTTTTCCTTCGATCTCCGCCACGGCACTTACGGGCACCATCACGACGTCCGACAGTTTCTGAATCAAAATCTTCACTTCGGCGGTCATGCCAGGTCGGATTCCAGCCTCGCTGGGCACTTGATCCAACGTGATCCACGTCTCGTAGGCTTTCACCCGGCTGCCCCAGAAACCATCGTTCTGGGCGAGTGTGCCAATCTTGGACACCTTGCCTGTCAGTGGCTGATCGGCCAATGCGTCGAGCTTGATGGCAGCAACTTGCTCCATCTGCACCTTCTTCACTTGGGCCTCGTGAACTTTCATGTTCACGCGCATCTTGCTGAAGTCCGGCAGGCTGAAGATTGGTTGTTGATGTTGCAGGGTAGCTCCGGGGCGAATCTGCCCTTCTTCGCCGTAGTAGCGCCGATTGGTGTACAGCACCATGCCGTCGGACGGAGCCTTGATAGTGCAGGTGGACATCTGCTGCTCGATCCGCTTGAGTGTCTCGCTTTCGATCTGGGCGGAGCTTTTCGCGGTGGCGAGTTGGTTATCGGCTTTCTTAACGGCCGACTCCTGGGCCTTTTTCGTACTCACGAGTTCGCGCTTGGCGTCCGATGCGTTGAAATCCAACTCAGTGAGTTTCTGCTTCTTGGTGTACTCTTCCAGCAATGTCAGGTCTGCCTCGGCACTACTGACCACGAAGCGTTTCTGTTGCAGGCCGATTTCCTTGGCCTTGACGGCTGTCAGTTCCCCCCGGCCTTTCTTCAACTGACCCTTGGTGAACTCCAGATCTTCTTCTGCCTCGACCAATTCTTTCTTGGCCAACTCCAGCGCTCCCTTGAGCTTCTGTCGATCTTTTTCAAACTCACCCTTCGGGGCGCGGTACGCTTCCAGGGCCAAGTCTGCGAGTTTCGATGTCTTCTCAGCCTTGGCGTTTTCGGTGGCTTGCTTGCTGATGGCCTGCGTCACTTCGGCTTCAAATTCCAACACCTTGCCTTGCGCGGTTTGCAGCTTGGCCCGCTGCTCGTTGAGCAATTTGGTAAGGGCATCGGTATCGAGCTGCGCTACGATTTCGCCCTTGGTCACGCGGGTACCTTCGGGCTTAATGCTGATCAGTTTGCCAATGCCCTCCAGTTCGCACACCACCGTCACAGCATCGATGGCTTCCAACTCACCGCGGTCGGTCACAGTGACGGTGAGTTCCCCGCGAACCGAGAGTGCCGTCAGCGGGCGATCCTTGTTGCTGGATTGCAGAAGCGTGGTGTAGCCGAAATACCCGGCAGCACCAACACCGGCGATGGCACCAACGATCAACAACGGTTTAAGGAAGCGGAATCGGCGGCGTAGCGGGAACGGCGACGGCTGGAGGCGGGTTGCCGTTGTTTGAAGTTCGATTGGCGACATTGATGGGATACCCGCGCGAGTCCAATTGCAATGCCTCCAAGTTTAGCAGAAGGGAGATGCGTTGTTGCTCGTACGCGATGTAGAAACCAGCGAGGCTGTTACGTGCGGCGTTCAAATTCGCCAGGGCCTGCAAGGTACTCAAAGTCGCATCGCGGTTGGCTTGGTTCCGCGCTTGCACTGGTGCATTCAACAAGGATCGCTCTGTGGCCAACTGTCGGGCGTTGGTGAGCAGGGACTGCCGATTGATCTCAAAACTCACACGAGCCAGCCGAAGGTTCCGCAGATTGTCCCTGATTTGCAGCTCAATGATGTCGTTCAGTTGCATGTAAGCCCGGCGAGCCACTTGGTAGTTGATCTGTGCCGCACGGTAGCTGTTGCGTTCCGCTTGGCGATTCAGTGGGCCGTCGAACTGTACACCAATAGCCAATCGGCTGGCATCGTTGCTAAAGTCGAACGGGTTCTTGGCGTCGGGCTTGGCGTTCAAGTTGTAGCTGCCCGTGATGGTCAAATCCGACTGTAGCAAGTTGGCGGCAATAATCACTTTCCGCCACGCATCCGTCACGCGGGCTTGGGCGTTTTGCAAATCGAGCCGGTTGGTCTTGGCTTCGGCCAGTGCATCGGCTTCGGTCATCTGCACGGTATCGAGGCGAATCTTGTAGATGCGGGCAAGGTTCTGGGCAGTAGCCAAGTCGTCGATCCACGTCACCAACTCACGGGTGTCGTCGATCAAGCTCTTCCAGCTTTCCGGCCGGGTGGCACCGCTCAGTTTGCTGACGTGCAAGGCAATTCGATCTTCGAGAATCTTCAAGCCATCGGTGCTTTTCTTCAACAGGTCGGCTTGCACTCGGAATGCACCCTTGCTGCGTTCCAATGCATCGGGGTCGTCATCTGCTTGGCGAGGTTGCTCGGTGATGCTCTTCCAGGCTTGCACATCGGCATACACACCAGTCACAGCGGCTTGGCCATCACGAGTGAGCTTGGCGAGTTCCTCGAAGGCTTTTTGCAGTTCCTCGGCTTGAGGCAGGTTGCCGAACTCCTTCTTGCGATTCTGGTCGAAGATCGTCAGGCTAGCTTGCACCTTCTCCAACTCCGGTGATGTCACCACGAAGGGTTGCAAGTACGAGTCGTCGAGTTCCACGGGCAAGCGCGGCGGCAAGCCCATCAACAACTTGAATTGATCCAACGAAGCCTGCAAACCGATCTCGGCATTCAGGATTTGCTGGCGGGCTTGCAAGAGGCTTTGGAAGGTACGATCCACGTCGGCATCGGAGAGCCGACCACCCCGAAACAGGTCGAGGCTCTGGCTATAGTTTTCTTCCAACGCCCGCAGGTTTTCCTTGGCGTTGCGCACGGCCTGCACCTGCAACAAAAGGTTCAAGTAGCCTTGACCTTGAATGGCCACGTTGCTCCAGAACAGCTTGCGGAAGCGGGCGAAATCACGAACTGCGTAAAGTGTGTCGCGCTCGGCCTGGGTGAGATTCTCCAACCGCACATGGCGACCGAAGCCCCGAAGCAGTGGTTGAATCAGCGTGCCACCCAAACTCGTGCTCACGGAGTGTGTTCCTCCGGTAAACTCCCACACGAAGCTGTTTGCAAAGTTCACCAACAACTGGCCACCGCTGGCAAGGTTCCGTCGCAAGGCACCCGTTGGGGCCACCGTCACGGTGTTCGATTCATCTGGCAGGCTGCTCGCCCCTTGGCGTACATATCCAGCCCCTAGCCCTGCCGCCCACTGGGTGGCAAAGTCGAACCGGTTCAACGTCAGCGACAGGGCCGTGAGGTAAAGCTGTTCCACGGCCGTCTGATACTCCCGGCTGTTCAGCAGCGCGAGTTCCACGGCCTTGTCCTGATTGAGTTTCAACGTGCCGTTACTGTCGAGGCCCAAACTGTTCACCCAGTTCGGGTCGTCAATAAACGCGGCATTGCCGTACTTGGCCCATTCTTTGGAACCGCGGAAGCCACCGGGCCGGGCCATGTAACCGGCGGCGGTCACTTCGTCGGGTGGTTTGGGTACAGAGTCGGGTGGGAACGGATCGGCCAAGCGAGAGGTGGGATGAGCTTCGACGGGACGCGGTGGCAGGCTGGCCCCCGGGGTTACGGTGCGTTCCTGTAGAACGCCGTAAGTCTCCACATCGGCTTGCTGGCGGTAGTATGTCCGCGAGCAACCGAGCAGAAACAACAAGACAACGACGACTCCCCCCGAAACTCGCACAGGGTTCCCCCGAACCTGCGATTCGCAAGCTCGGGCATACCGATGAACGAATTGTCACACAACCCGAGGAGATGGGGCAAGATGGGGATATAGGGGGAAGCTGCGTCTTGGTTTTGGAGAGCGGCCCAGCGTCAAACCGAACGCTTAAATTACGAACTCCATTCGCAGACCACGCAAGTCGATTGGAGCGTAGCGAACAATCGGGTGAGGGGTTGTTTTCTCTTAAGTTTTGTACCCCGCACCCGTCTCGTGCTGTTCGCACGATCCGACCTCTCACTCAAGGGGAGAGGTGTGTCGGCTTCTTCTGCCACATCAATTCACCCCGCATATGGCTTACAACTCTGAATCAGAGCGAAATAGCTTGCATCTTATCTCGCGGTTGGACAGATTGTTCCATGGATCGAGGAGAGACCCATGGATACACCTGCCCAACAGATCACGCCCCTTCAGCGAGCGAACTATCCGGTGCCTGCTACCGCCCGGCTGAGTGATGAGGAGCGGAGCTTGCTTGCCCGCTACGGATACTGGCTGGAGGCACTAGCCACGGGCAGTGTCGCCCCGACGACTCCGGAGCAGATGCAGTTTGTGCGTGTCGCACAAGAGGGTGCTGAACCGCAATCGGCATTCGAGGTCGCCTGGGTGAAGTGTCGACAATCCGCCACGTCGTCAGCACCACCGGGCCGACGCGAACTAGCCATGCTGTTCAACAAGCTGATGGTCGCCCGCACAGCTCTTGCCAACACCAAGGACGAATACTCCGCCCGGAGAATCGCGATTCTTGAACAGGTACGGGAACAGCTTGACGCACTGGATGCCGGGTTCGCCGACCGGCTTGCTGACACGGAAGCCGAGGCAGCCCGGTTGGAGGCCGAGGCCCGACAAGCTGTTGTCGATCATGGAGCCAGCTTCTGGCATGAAGGCGTCCACGCGGTGTATACACGATCCCGTGTGACTTGGGACGGCAAGGGATTGGCTGTCTACGCGGAGACCCACCCCGAGGTTAGCCGCTTCCGCAAGGTGAGTGCGCCATCCGTGAGCCTGAGATACAAGCCCGCGGATGGAACTGCGGCCCCAGAGAGCGGGAGTTATTGCGGTTCCCACAGTTCCCTAGCACAACCTAAAACCGATGTAGCCCGCAGCGCCAGCAAGGGCCGTTGGCTCAGACGGAGGAGTTATTGGGCCCTTGCTGGCGCTGCGGGCTATGCACGTATTGATCTGCCACACTAATGCGGTTCCCCGTTGGGCGATCAATTCAGCTACACCACAATCTCCATCCGCAAGCCGCAGGAATCGCTTGGTGGAAGCTCCGGGAGTGTCTTCGCATTCCCGGTCAGAACTCGCTCGGCACTCCAGAGGGCAGCGAAGGCATCCAGTAAGTCGTCGTTGCCGTACCGACCGCGTGGCAGGGTCGATTGTGCCGTGTGGTAGGCAGTACCGTATTGCGGCACGACCAACGCTTCCCGTTCCGCCCGGCCCGCCGCCGACTTCTTATTGTGAGTCATCGCCTTGTTGCCATTCCAAAGGCAGAAGCTCACTTCCGGGTGTACCTCCCGCAACCATTGATGGTGAGAGGCATTGGAACGCAGGAAGGAATCGACTTCCCGAATCTTGGGCATGATGTTCCAGAGCTGTCGGCTGGGCTTGCGGCCATCGACCTGCTCTCCAATTGCACAGGCTTCCACGTACGTCTTGGCGGCCAGCATGGGGCGGATTGGTGCAGGGAACACGCTACTGGCCCGTGGGCGTTTCAGCACAGCCCGGGCGGCCTGATCACAACTTCGTGGGCCGGTGTCCGTCATCCCGATGGGGACATCGATGAGTACCACGGCAGGACGCGGATCAATCATCAACAGTTCACTGATTTCGACCAGGATCCGTGCCTGAACCACACCGGTCGATAAGTCTTTGGTCACGCAGAGCCAACCCGATGGGCAACCGTCGATCCCCGCGATGGTGAGCATGCCTTGAACCTACTCAAACCGAATCAACAAATCGCCGCCTTCGACTTGGGTACCGGGCTTGATGCACACCTCCGCCACCTTGCCTGCCTTGTCCGCGTAGATGTTGCTCTCCATTTTCATCGCTTCCAGCGTGGCCAGCTTCTGCTTGGGGGCCACATCGTCACCCACCTTCACAGCAATCGCCACCACCGCGCCGGGCATCGGGGCGGCGATGTGCTTGGGGTTGGCCGGGTCGGCCTTGATGCGGGTGATGGCCACAGCGCCCAAGGACTTATCCACCACGTTCACTTCGCGGGGCTGGCCGTTGAGTTCAAAGAACACCGTGCGTTTGCCATCTTCGTGCGGGTCACTCACAGTCAGGAACTTCACCACCAGTTGTTTGCCGGGTTCGATCTCGATGTTCACTTCCTCGCCCTTAGTCAGGCCGAAGAAAAACACTGGTGTCGGCAGCACACTCACGTCGGAGTATTTCTGCAAGTGCTCCACGAAGTCCGCATACACCTTGGGGTACAGCAGGTGTGTGTACACTTCGTGCATCAACGGTGCACGCTTGAGCTTCGGTTCCAGCAACTTCTTTGTTGCTTCGATGTCCGCTGGTGGAAGTAAGGCACCGGGGCGGTC
>JBBRME010000037.1:0-27585 GCA_038230995.1 Gemmatales bacterium | reverse complement strand
TGCCAGCGTGGGATTCTCAGTTTCAGTGAGTTCACGGTAATGGTCAAGCACGTTTCATGAACTGATGACAAACACAGGACCGCGCTCGGCGACCGAAAATTGCTCGGATGACATCCCAGGTCAACACGTGTTGAAGGTGAATTAGCTCACTTCTGTGTCTTCACCGACTCCGAGTAGTAGACGTCTTTCGCTGGTTGCACCTTCTCCGGGTACTTCGTTTTTTCGGTCGCCATCTCCGCCCATCGCAGCACACCGTTTTCGTCGAACTCAAAGCAGAAGTTGTAGTCGCTGCCATCCTTCTGCTTCACCGAGAGTCGTTTCGGTGCCGTAGTGCTGTCAATTGTAAACGGTTGCTTTTCAAAGCCTTTGTTCGCACCGGCCCAGGTGGAAATCGTGTTTTCTTCGATGCGCATGTAGTCATCGGGTTTGGTGTTTCGCAGCGGCTCGCCGTTGTGGCTAGTGCGGACTTCCTGCCACAGGCCTTGCAGAAGATCCTGGTCGTTCGCTTTACCCTTGATGGCCTTGGGAATCGGCGCGGCGAGGAGCGGGCTGATGAGCAAAGCTAGCATTGCGAGAGTGAACAATCGCATGGCATGCCCTACTTGGTGCTCTCACGTCGCACGAAAAAGACGACGTCGTCCTTCCACAACTTTGGATCGTCGAACATGTCCTTGAAATCGTCCTGCTTGTCGAAGCCTACACTATGCAACAAATAGCCATTTTCTAGCTTGCGATAGCGGACTGTGTTTTTCGGCCAAACATCGACGAGTGGTGATTTTAATTGCAAGTCGTCGAGATGATCCGGATAGCTTTTGTTGCGAAGGAGATAGAGTTCCAACTCGATTCCGACGTTGCCGATCCGACGAATCATCTGTGATTTGCGCTCCACAATATCAATACGGTCCACTGTCAGATCGAGCAGGTTGATGAGCTTGATCGTGGTACTGGTGGTCGGGCTTGTCAATCCTTGTCGAGCCCAATTCATGTTATACCGCAGTCGTTTCGTCACAGACTGAGAAAGCTCTTCTCTTGAGATGACGCCCGCAGCAGCACCCTCATACAGAGTTAGCGATTCGTCATAGTCCTTGTTCAAGCGGCGGAGGACTTCGTTCCAGTCCACTTCGTTGCGCTTTGGTGACCGGCCCGCAGCCATGGTGACATGGTCACCTTTCTCATTCAGCGTGCCAGCACGCAGGTTTTGCACCATGTCGAGCGCTATGAACCGCTCTCCCATACCGATCAGAACTTTTAAATTGGCAGAAGCACGTGTTCCATCCAGTAGTTCCCGCAATTCGTGGAGTTTTGCTTCGAACGGATTTGCCAACTCCATGTATCTTGGGACGATTTCGTGTGCAAACGCTTCCGAAGCCTTGCCAATCATCCACTCAAACAGAAAGGCACTCTGCGTCATCTGTCGGCCAAGTTGCAGGATGGTTCGCACATCGGCCAAGGCGTGCTCGTAACGCCCTTCACCAAGATGCAGAAATGCTCGCATCCGCAAAATAGCGAAGATGGAACGGGCTGCGATCGCGTAGTTGAACTGGTGTTGCAAGAGCAACCCGTTGTGGCCGTCCGGTGTTCGCTTGGTCACGGTCGGGTGGTAGTAGCCGGGCTTCCTGGCCGCTTCCGCAGCCAGCTTCAAGGGTGCCTCGTTCATCCTGAGAAAGGAAGCATAGTGCGGATAGTCCTTAGCCTTCCACGGTTTCCGGTTGACGACGGAATCGGCTGGTTCCACATACATTTCCGGTGCATCGTCTTCTTTCTCCGGTTTGGGGGGATCGCTAGCCTCAAGTACATCGACGAAGGCCTTGGCATCACGGATCAGGTAATTGCCTTCCACCGGCGGCGGGGCAACACCCAACGCAGTCCACCACTCATCGGACATCGCTTCCTTGTCGGTGACATCTCGGCCGAGGACGCGGGTCAGTGTGACCATCGCGTTGTCTTCCGGCTTCAAGTTGCCACGGAAATGGTCGTTGAGCGCGGTCTCGTAGTCGTACAGACCGAACTTGTCCGGCGGAGTCATGATGACCGTGGTGTCTGGCCCCGGCACAATCTCGACCACGGGGCGAAGAAAGTACCATGCCAAAAAGAGGATCGGCCCGACGATCATCGCCAAGCCAATTCGCTTCCAAACCTTTCGGTTCTTCTTCATCATGTTGACTCTCTCAATACATCGGCACATCGACTCAGGTGCCGCCGGCCATCGCGCTCTCGTGGGCACAGATGCCAACGAGGGTCCAGTTCGCGCTGGTGCTGGCGTCCGGGAACGCCGGTTGTTCGTCCAGCACACTCATCAGGAAGTTGTGGGCCAGGTGCGGGTACTCAGACACGGTAGTTGCCTGCAATGGGTCAACAACTTTTGTGGCAAAGTTTTTTATTCGCGGCACCGCGTTTGCTTTCTTTATGTCAAGCGGTTCACTGACCCGAGCGGGCCAGAGCAGCACCCCGGATCAAACACTCAACACGGTAGACTATTCCATGCGCATTATCGGCATCGTCCTCATCGTCGTCGGTATCTTGGCTCTGGCCATCCCGAGTTTTACCTTCTTCACCACCGAGCGGGCGGTTGACACCAGCTTCCTGTCAATCGACACCAAGAAACCACACACGATCATTCTCAACCCCATCGTCGGTATCGTTGCCACGGTCGCCGGGATTGCGTTGATGATCGTAGGCAGCCGCAAGAACAGCGTTGTATAACTCTTGGCTGCGGCAGAATTCAGCCAACGGCCATAGTAGGGCATACATTGCACCGCTACGGCCGCTGCTCATTAGTAAGAAGCTAAGTTCCCAACCTGTTATTCGATCTGTCAGAATCAAACATCGAGTTCACCATTTCTAACGCCTTGCCATAGTTACCTTTCTCAGATGCGTTCCGGAACATCCTGCATTGTTTGACGACCACCTCGTTAGGATATCCATGACTTCGGCGATGCTTTTAGTAATATTCGGTCGATACTCTCAGCAAATCATAGGCCGATCACGGCAACACTCGTTCGTCCAGCCGAGTGAAGCGTGTCCAGCGGGGGGTACACACATCCCGTGGACACGACAACACCGGCCAGAATGACGAGTTGCAGTGATCAATACATCGGCACATCGACTCGGGTGCCGCCGGCCATCGCGCTCTCATGGGCACAGATGCCGACGAGTGTCCAGTACGCACTGGTGCTGGCATCCGGGAACGCCGGTTGTTCGCCCAGCACACTCATCAGGAAGTTGTGGGCCAGGTGTGGGTGACTACCGCCGTGGCCACCGCCCTGCACGAAGCTCAGGTGCGTGGCATCGTGAATCGCACCGGTGAACTTGCGGATCGGCTCCGGCAGGCGACCTGCGAAGTCCGGCACCTTCACCCGACGCGGAATCTGATGCTCGGGCAAGCCACGCATGTGCAGCACCGGGTCTTCACCTTCCACTTGCTGCCACTCGAAGCTCACGTTGCTGGCCGTCACGTCGAAGCTCTCGCGGTACTGCCGGGCCACTTCAAACAGTGTGCGGGTCACTTCAGCGCACACGTCCGTGTCCTTGATCTTGAACGTGGCGGTCTCCAAGGCGAACGGGCTGCCGTACTTGGGGATGTAGTCCTCGCGGATGCGCCCGCTGCCATGGCACACCACACTCTCGGCCAACGCACTCTTGCCCGGTGAACTCATGATGGCCAAACAGGGCGACACGCAGTGCGTGGCGTACCACATCGGTGGAAGACCTGGCCAGTAACCCGGCCAGCCTTCCATGTCCTGCTGGTGGCTGCCACGCAGGAACTGAATCTTGCCCAGCACGCCGCGGTCGTACAAGTCCTTGGCGAAGAGGTACTCCCGGGCATATACCACGGTCTCCATCATCATGTACGTCTTGTTCACTTTGCGTTGAAGCTCGACGATCTCTTTGATCTGTTCCTTGCTGGTGGCCATCGGCACGGTGCAAGCAACGTGCTTGCCTGCTTTGAGTGCCGCAATCGTCTGCGGGCCGTGATCGGGAATCGGGCTGTTGATATGAACCGCATCAATGTCCGGATCCTTCAGCAACTCCTCGTAGCTGGTGTACCGTTTGGCGATGCCGAACTTGTCGCCGTTGGCCTCCAGGCTCGCCTTGTTTCGCTGGCAGATAGCGGCCATCTCGGCGTTGGGATGCAGCTTGTAGATGGGGATGAACTCGGCCCCGAAGCCGAGACCCACAATCGCCACGCGGACTTTCTTGTTGCTCATATTGAAGCTTCGTCATGTTGGAGAGGGAAAGAGCTGGTTCGTAAAAGTTTACCAAGCAACGGCATCCGGCAAGGGTCCTTCCCTCGCCAAACACACATACTCGGCTAGAATTGGGGTTTCTGTTTGGGTCAAGCACATGCCGGATGTTCTCACCACGCCTGGGCCGGATGCCCTCAAGCCCAAATATAATCGCGTGCTGCTGAAGCTCAGTGGCGAAGCCTTCGGACACGCCGCCAAAGGCGGCATCAGCCTCGATGAAACGTTGGCCATCGCGCAGCAGATCAAGCGGGTAGCCGAGCGAGGGGTGCAACTCGCAATCGTCGTTGGTGGGGGTAACTTGCTACGTGGAGCGCAGTTCAGTGCCGGGGCCGCGTGCATCCTCCCGGCCACAGCAGATCACATGGGCATGTTGGCGACCGTGATGAACGGCCTCGCCCTGCAAGACACCCTTGAAAGCCTTGGTGTGCAAACTCGGCTCATGAGTGCCGTGCAGATGGATAGCGTGTGTGAGCCGTACATCCGTCGCCGGGCCGAGCGTCACTTGGAGCAGAAGCGTGTGGTGATCCTCGCCGGTGGCACCGGCAATCCATTTGTGACCACCGACACCGCTGCGGCCCTCCGCAGCGTGGAACTCAGTGTGGACATGCTGATGAAGGCCACCCGTGTCGATGGCATTTACACCGAAGACCCGGAGAAGAACCCGCACGCGGTGCGGTACGACAAGCTCACGTATCAGAAGGTGATTGATGCCCGGCTCAAGGTAATGGACCTCAGCGCCTTCGACATGGCGCAGAAAGCGAAGCTCCGAATCCTCGTGTTCGACTACAAGACGGACAAAGCGATTGAGAAAGCCATAGCCGGCCACGCGATTGGCACAGTGGTCGGGCCGGAGTAAAAGAGAGCCGAGCACGGAGCTGTCGTGATCGAATTCAAACAAACCGTTGACTCCACATTGTTACGTGCGTGGCTCAGTTGTCTGGAATTGCACGCACTTCGCTTGTAGCATGAGTGTTTACTACGGAACCCAATCATGAGCGCCGCGCAATACCTCAAAGACGCCACAGACAAGATGGAAAAAGCCCTCGGTGTGCTGAAAGGCGAACTGCAAGGCCTCCGCAGTGGCCGGGCGACACCGGCCATGCTGGATAGCCTCCGCGTGGATTACTACGGCAGTGCCACGCCGATCAAGCAGATCGCCAACATCAGTTGCCCGGATTCCAACTCCATCATGATCAAACCATTCCAGGCGGACGATCTGAAGGAGATCGAGAAGGCCATCCGCGGTAGCGACCTTGGCCTTGCCCCGAACAACGACGGCAAAGTGATCCGCCTGAGCATCCCCGCTATGAGCGGCGACCAACGCAAGAAGCTGGTGGCGCAGATCAAGAAGCAAGCCGAGGCGGCAAAGGTGAGTTGCCGCAACATCCGCCGCGATGCCAACAAGCACTACGAAGACGCCGAAAAGGCTAAGACCATGACCGAAGACGACCGCGATAAGGGCAAGGAAAAGGTACAGGATCTGCTCAAACAATACGAAACCAAGATCGACCAACTGGCTACCGGCAAAGAAAAAGAAGTCATGGATGGCTAAGTCGGGGCGGATGTTCGCTTACTCCACAAGCAGAACCTTCTCACCAAGAACATCCATCTTCGGTTGGATCCCCAAGCCGGGTTGAGTCGATGCCGACAGGCGGCCATTGACACGCTGCGGGGCACCATCGGCGATGCTTACGGTGCCGTAGCTGTTGAAGTCCGTGGACGTGAATAAGAACTCCGTTGGGCAACTATGGGCGAAGTGCGCGATCGCGGCGGTCACGATGTCGCCACCCCAACTGTCTTCGAGCGTCATCACCACGCCGAGCGATGCACACAGGTCGCGGGCTTGCTTCGCTTTGGTGAGTCCGCCGAACTTGCTGATCTTGATGTTCACCACATCCATTGCACGATCCGAATGCCCACGTAGCAAAACGTCCATGCCATCGATCACTTCATCCAACACAAATGGATGATCGGAGTGCTGGCGCACGGTCAGGCACTCTTCGTAAGTCAAGCAGGGCTGCTCGATGTACACATCCACGTTACGAACGGCCCGCACCACACGCAGCGCATCGTGCATCCGCCAGCCGGTGTTGGCATCGGCCACGAGGCGATCACCCGGTTTCAATTGAGCAGCCACGGCATGAATACGTTCGATGTCCACATCGGCTTCGCCACCCACTTTAAGTTGAAAGCGTTTGTACCCCTCAGCACGGTAACCAGCTACCTTAGCGGCCATGCGTTCTGGCGACTCCTGCGAGATGGCCCGATAAAGCACGAAGTCGTCTCCGTAGCGCCCACCCATGAGCACACAAACCGGTTGACCGGTGACTTTGCCGAGGATGTCCCAACAGGCCATGTCGATACCCGACTTCACATAGGCGTGGCCCTTCAGTGCCGCGTCCATCCGTTGATTCAACTTGCCAAGTTCCAGTGGGTTGAAGCCTAGGAGATGTGGGCCAAGTTCCAGGATCCCGGCCCGCACTCCGTTGGCATACGCAGGCAGATAGAACGGCCCCAGCGGGCACACTTCACCCCAGCCGGTCACTCCAGCGTCGGTATCGACCCGCACGATGGTGCTGTCGAAAACCGAGATCGACTTGCCACCCGACCAGTTGTAATTTCCTTCTCGAAGTGGCAAATCCACACGATACGCCGAGATGCTAGTGATTCGCATGATGACAGAACCTAGACTAAGTAGGCGATAGCATATGCCACGAGCCGAACTTTTCCTGCCACGCATACTTGGTTGAGATCAACTCATGACTCTTCGGTTTCAAGCAAGCCTCAGTTGCTTCTTCATCATCGTTGGTTTTTGTCGTGCGGCGGAGCCAATCACAACGCTGCCGCAGCAACTGGCGAAGGAGCCAATTGCCGAGTTGGCAAAGGCCGCACGGGAACGTGGCGATGCAAACCGAGGGGCCGTGCTGTTCTTTCAGCCGTTTCTTTCGTGTGCCAAGTGTCATGATGGCGATACCGGAACGCAGCTTGGGCCGGACATCTCCAAGGCCGGGAAAGAAGGCACCGCCGAGTACATGATTGAGTCGGTGTTGAATCCCTCGAAAGTCATCAAGAAGGGTTACGAGAGCATCACCATCACCACGGCGGACGGGCAGAGTGTCACGGGACTGTTGATCGAAGAAAACCTCAAAGAGCTTACGTTGCTCGACCCGAACGGCAGTCGAAAACTCACCTTCGCAAAGTCTGATATCGACAAACGCGACGTGGGAAAACTGTCGATGATGCCCGAAGGCTTGGCCAACTTGCTGTCGGATCGTCAGCAGTTTCTTGACCTTGCAAAGTACCTCATCGAAGTAGCTGAAGGCGGGCCGAACCGGGCCAAGGAACTCCGTCCTGCGTTAACGGTGTTTGTGCTGCCAGAGTACGAAAAGGAGATCGACCACGCGGGGATGATCCGCGCTCTAGACGACAAGGCCTTCAAACGCGGGGAAGCCACCTACACCAGGATATGTGCGAACTGCCACGGCACCAAGGATCTTCCCGGCTCGCTGCCCACCTCGCCGAAGTTTGCCGCACACATCTTCAAGAATGGGTGCGATCCGTTCAGCCTGTATCAGACGCTGACGCGGGGCTATGGCCAAATGGCCGCGCAAACTTGGATGGTGCCGAAGCAGAAGTACGATGTGATCCACTACCTGCGCGAGTCGTACTTAAAGGGTTCCACGGCGAAGCAGTACACCACTGCCGACGTCAACTACTTGGCCAAGTTACCCAAGGGCAGCACGTTTGGCCCCGCCCCCACCAACGTGGAACCGTGGGCGACGATGGACTATGGCCCCAGCTTGATGAACACCTACGAGGTCGGCGGAACACCGTCGAACATCGCCTATAAAGGCATCGCCATGCGGCTGGATGCCGGGGCGGGTGGTGTCTCGCGTGGTAAAAACTGGGCACTGTTCGACCATGACACGCTGCGCATGGCTGCAGCTTGGACGGGCAGCGGCTTCATCGACTGGAAGGGCATTCACTTCAACGGCCAGCATCAAGTTCACCCGAAGCTCACGGGTGATGTGACGTTGGCCAACCCTGTGGGGCCGGGCTGGGCCGACCCGAAAACCGGTCGCTTCGATGACCCGCGCTTGACAGGACGAGACGACCGCAAGTACGGCCCATTGCCACGAAGCTGGGCACAGTTCCGTGGCACGTATGCCTTCGGCGATCAAACGGTCTTGTCGTACACCGTAGGCGAAGCCAGTGTGTTGGAATCGTTCGGTATGGAAGGCGACGCCATCTCGCGGACGCTGGAGATCGGCAAGTCGAAACACGAACTTCTGGCTCGGCTCTGTCCCGATTCAGCATCGGCGATGGTCCTTGGTGACAACAAGGTGTCAGTGATTGTCAAAGATGGTTTTCAAGTGTTAAAGATTCCCGCCGACGCTACACCGACACGAGTAAAAGTGTTACTATCGAAGGGAAAGAATAACGACACACTCGCAACAGTTGCAAAGACCAGTCCAGCGCCACGCCCGCTCAAAGCCCTCACGGAAGGCGGGCCAAAGCGCTGGACGGAAGTACTGAAGACCAACGTAACGATTGGCAAGAATGACGGCCCCTTTGCCGTGGATACCTTCTCATTGCCAGAACGAAATCCGTGGAACGCCCAGCTTCGCCTGACAGGTTTCGACTTCCTACCCGATGGCAAACGCATGGCCGTGTGCAGTTGGGATGGCGACGTGTGGATCGTCTCGGGTCTCGACAAGCCTGAAGCGGGACTCACCTGGCAACGCATTGCATCCGGGTTGTTTCAACCACTGGGGTTGAAGCTCCGCGATGGGGCGATCTTCGTTAGCTGCCGCGATCAGATTGTGAAGCTGCACGACCTCAACGGTGACGGCGAAACTGATTTCTACGAATGCTTTAATAACGACCACCAAGTGACGGAGCACTTCCACGAATTCGCTATGGGCCTACAGACCGACGCTGAAGGGAACTTCTACTACGCCAAGAGCGGTCGACACGCTCTGCCCTCATTGGTGCCGCACCATGGCACACTGTTAAAAGTCACTAAAGACGGGTCCAGGACGGAGATTCTTGCGACCGGCTTCCGCGCCGCGAACGGAGTTTGTTTGAACCCCGATGGTACCTACTTTGTGACCGACCAAGAAGGCTTCTGGACGCCGAAGAACCGCATCAACCGTGTAGAGAAGGGCGGCTTCTACGGCAATATGTGGGGCTATACCGACATCACAGATACCTCCGATGCCGCGATGAAGCAACCGCTGTGTTGGATCACGAATGAGTTTGATCGCTCTCCGGCGGAACTGGTGTGGGTACAAAGTGACAAGTGGCTGTCACTCAACGGCGCACTGCTGAACACCTCTTATGGCATGGGAAAAATCTATGTGGTGCCAAACGAGACTGTGAACGGCCAAGCTCAAGGCGGCATGTGTGCTTTGCCGTTGCCGACGTTCCCCACGGGCATCATGCGCCCGCGTTTTCACCCGACCGATGGCCAACTCTATGTCTGCGGCATGTTCGCTTGGGCCGGCAACCAAACCACCGCCGGTGGTTTCTATCGTGTGCGAGCGACCGGCCAGGCAATGAACCTGCCGATTGGGTTGAAAGCGAAGACCGGTGCCGTGGAGTTGACGTTCACCGACATGCTGGACACAGTGGACGTGAAGAACATCGCTATCAAAACTTGGGACATCAAGCGCACAAAGAACTACGGCTCGAAGCACTCCAACGAAAAGTCGTTGGAAGTGACGAAGGCCACACTTCTGGCTGACAAGAAGACCGTCCGCGTGGAAGTGAAAGACCTCGCCCCAACCTGGTGTATGGAGATCACCTATAAATTAAGTACTGCCGATGGAAAGACATTCACCGGCACGATTCACAACACCATCCATGAACTTGGGAAGTAGGGTGCAACAGAATGTCACTTACCACTTCGCGGCGATCGCTTTGTCCTTGTCGTCGAACACGCGGAGGTTAAACAGGTTCCGCAAGTCACCCACTACGTTTGACAGTTCCGGTCGCATCCGACACATCGCCATAACGCTGCCCTTGGCCTTTAACCAAGTGGCCAAGTCAGCAAACAATTGCACGGCGGAACTCGACATCCGCCGGACGTTCTTCAAGTCCAACAGCACTTTCATGTTGGTGCTGGTCAGGTTCTCCTGCAGTTCCTTCTTCAAGTGTGCCAGCTCCGCCACTTCCACAAGGTATGTATCGTTGAGCCGAACAATGGTGATCGCACCATCGCGGGTCAGTCGCAGCCGACCGCGAACCACGCCCTTCATGGCACTGGCTTTGCCGAGGATGGCCGCCGCCGCACTTGCCGCGTCGTCGTAATCTTGCTCCCCTGCTTTCATCGCTGCATCGAATTCGTCGATGGCACTTTTGCGTGGGCCGTGGTCTTCATCTAGAGCTTTGAGTGCCCATTCTTCGAGATCGCGCTGACTCAGTTGGCGTTCACTGAAGTTCACGCGGAATTCGAGTGGGCCTACGCTGATGGTGTCGCCTTTGTGAAGTGGCCACTCTTCGCTGGAAGGGAGTTCGGATCCATTGACCAGAGTGGTCTTGCCGCTACCAAGGTCCCGGATGAACACCTTCCGTTCCCGGTTGACCAGTGCTGCGTGTTGCTCGCCAAGGGCTTCGTGCTTAGCACGGAGTTGGCACGTGTTGCCAGTACCGATGACGAAGAGATCCACGTCGATGGGGATCGGATACCCCCGACGTTTACCCTTGGCCACAATGAGATAAAACTTCATGACGACACCACGCTGGGTGAGCGATAGAAGGGGAGAGAGAAAAGTGCTGTGGCGAAATGCTACCGCGCCAGTGCCAGCCACGCAAAGAAACTACGCCGTGTGGATTGAAGATGGTGAATCTCGACAACGGAGAATCCGATCTTGTAGGGCGTTACGAGGCTTTGCAAGTGCCGCCGCTGTCGATCCAGTCCGGCACCACTCGGAGCCGTGATCGATACTTGCGAAGAGGCCGTCCTCGTTCAAGGCCGGGACTTGCAGGCCAAAATGCTGATGCAGGCCATCGCCCACGGTGTCGTTGACGCGGAAAAAAAGGGGCCATACATTCGGCACCGGACCGCGGTCAAGGTAACGGAGATGCCTGAACTCGGAACATCGCCAGGCGCGTTTCTGATTGTCCGATGATTCCCGGCAATGCATGCCCCCGACTTAGACCCCCACAATCGCCATTTGGATGCGTTTCGGCATCGGCGGCACGGCAGCCGGGCGGGCGAACAGGTAGCCCTGCACGTAGTCCGCCCCGTTTTCCTTCGCCCACTCCCACTCGTTGATGGTTTCGACACCTTCGACAACGGTACGGACACCGAGGTCGCGGGCCATCTCCAACAACTTCAGCGCTACCCGCGCCTTGTACGGGTCGGAATCCACGCCGCGTGTGAGGCCCATGTCGAGCTTGACATAATCGGGCCGCAGCCGGGTCAGCAGGTTAAGCGAACTATAGCCGGCCCCGACGTCGTCCAGGGCCACACCGAATCCGGCCTCGCGGTAGACCTGCAGGATTCCGAGCAGGTGGGACGTATCGCTGATCTCTTCACTTTCGACCACTTCGAAGGTGATCTGTTCCGGCGTTATCCCCGCCTCTTCGACCGCTTGGAACGTCGTCCGCAGGCAGGCCGACGGTGTATAGATCGACGACGGATTGAAGTTCAGGAATAATCGGGACGTGATCCGATGTTCCACAGCTGCGCGGATGGCCGTCAGCCGGGCCTGGCGATCCAACTGGAAGAGCAGGTCCGCCGTGCGGGCCGCCTTGAACAACTCGCCGGGCGGGATCAGGTTGCCGTTTTCCCCACGACCGCGAATCAGGCATTCGTAGGCGAACACATCATCTGGTTCCGCCGTCGGTACGATCGGCTGGAAGTGGGTCTCCAGGCGGCTGTGCCGCAGAACATCCCCCAACCAGCGGCACTGCACCTCGGAGAGCAGGTTCTCCAGTGGCCGGGTCGACATATAGTCCCGCGTGGTCGGCTGGCGACCGGATGGCAGGATCATCCCCTGGATACCAGCGAGTTCCGGCCCCTTCAGAGCAGTGGACAGCACCGTCGCAAGTCCGTCCAATTCGCCACTCGCATACTCGACAGCCCACATGTCGGGGTTAGGATTCTTCACGGGCAGACCGGTTCCAACGAGGGCACGATGGAGCGGATCCACTAGTTCATCGACCGGTGGACACAAGTAGAGCACGCCCGCCGTTGGTGGTCCGGCCGGGATGGTACGGCATTTCGTGCAGGTGCCCGCATGAGGGTGAGGTGTGCGTGATAAATCAGACATTCATTAAAATCCGAATAAAGAAGATGCCTGAAAGATCCCTCATCCTAGTACACTTTTTCGATCTGTAACTCGCTCGAAACGAAACTACGATTATGCTGACAGCTGAACTCCGATTCCCGATCCGTTGCACTTCGGTCCCACATTAAAAGCTTTACACTTCACGCGGGCAATTTTGAGTGATAGTCCAAGCGGGTACTGGTTTTTGGCGATCGGCACAACGTAGGTGTGCCGATGATTCTTGATTGGAAATACACCGGCACACTCACGTTGTGCCGTTCGCCTCGTGTTGAATTTCTCCACGCGAGGAATATAAGTGATTCAAATCAAACTCAACCGTGAGAAGCATAGCAATATATCTTCAACTCATTGTCTTAAAACACATCCGCGGGGTCAACGCGGAACAATCCAACCACGGCTATCAGCGCTGAGATGCTACACATAACCACCGTGGCGATGAACATGCCGATCAGACGATCTGGCGTCATCCGCATCGGCATCCCCGTCAGGCCAGTCAGGAATTCATACGACGCCCACGAGACCACCAAGCCCACGGTAAACCCCACCACCGCGAGGATCAGGGCTTCTTGCAGCACCACCCAAGCAAGATCGCGATTGCTGTAGCCCATGGCTTTCAGCGTGGCGTACTCCGGCATGTGATCCGTCACATCGCCAGACAGAATCTGATAACAGATGACCAACCCCACCGCGAAACCCATGAACATACCGAAGCCGAAGGCGAAGCCGATGGGTGTGTTGTTCAACCAGAAGGTACGTTCGCGTTCCTTCAATTCGGCAACGGTCATCACAGCGGTGTCGCCTTCGCCGGATGCGAGTTCTCGTTGCAGTGCCGCTTGAACTTGGCTCAGGTTAGCTCCCGGTTCCAGGCGGATCAAACCGAGATCGACCAACTCCACTGCTGAAACACCTGGCATGCTGTAAGGCTTGCGCAGTTGATCGATGAACGTCTGTTCGCTGACGATGAGTGTGCCGTCGGTGGTGAAGTCGGTACCGATGGTGAAGTTGCCGGTAAGTTCCAACCGTTGCCCGGCCAGTTCCGTGGTGGTGCCGATACTCAATGGGCCGAAGTCGCTTGATGTGGAGGTGTCGTACAAGGCTGTGCCAGGGGTTTCGATGGTCTTCCACGCCACGGGTGCAGCAAAGGTGAAGAGATTCGCCTGTGGGTTCACCCCCACCACCCGGATGCTGCGGCTTGGCCCACGTTCCTTGACGTTTGGGCTGGTATGGCGAAGTTGGCTGCGCGCCCCTTCGATGTAGATCGGATGCACTTCCTTCACACCGGGCACGGATCGCGCTTGATCGAGCCGTAGGCGAGGGAACTTTTCCGGGAAGGTGAGCTGCTGCCGACTGGGCGACACCAGCACAAGATCGGCATTCAGATGATCGTGAAACTGCGTGTTGCTATCGAGGAGTGCGTTGCGGAACCCGAACTGCACGAACATGAGGATGACGGCGAAGGCGATGCCGAGCACGAAGAGACCGAAGCGCACGGGATCATGCGTGAGGTTGCACCAGGCGAGGGGAATCTTGCTCATGTCGTCTCGGCAGTCATCGTGAGACGGAGTGTACGCCAAGGTTCGGAATCGAACAACCCGGGGTAGAAGTTGGTACGGTGCAGTCCATAGTCACACGAGCCGGAATATTGAGCCGATAGCAGCCTGGAGTCAGTTCTGTTTCCTGATCGCTGAGCGCGTAGCCCGTGCATGACTGCGTGAAGTGTGGTCCTCTTGAAACCATGGCAATTGCTCCGTTGGTTAAACAGTGCTGCCGTTGTGGTGGCCTTCGTTGTTGTACCTATCGCGTTGGCTACTCGGAATGGTGGATCGAAATATCGACGCTGGGGTTTTGTCTACCTCGTCTGCATGACGTTCGCCACACTCTCGGCCACCGTGCTCGCCGCGACAACGTTGAACACCTTCTTGACGTTCATCGGCCGTTGGCAAATGGCACAGGGTCCGATGATTTTTGACTGGCCTGTCGGTTGCGTGTTCGCGGCCATCATGCTCGGCATGCTGGTGTACGGTGGAGCCAGTACCCGTCGTTAAGCCGTACTGCCCCGTCGCCACGGCAATTGCAACACCGGCGGTTTCTGCTGCTGCGCTGAGTTCCAATTGGGCCGTCGCCTCTTCCGCTTGGTGTGCCTTGACTCCAGCTTCACACTTGACCGCCGTATCACTGATTTGGTGCCCAAGTGAAGCCTTGCTGCTATTTCCGCCGTAGGCTTGGCTACTTCTTTTGCCAGGCTCCTGATTGTTGCTGCTTAAGCGGGCGTTGGGATGATGACGATCTCTAGGGAGGATGGAACCTTGAGATTAGGATCTTGTAGGCTGCAACACAACGCGTCATTCGACAGCTCATCATCTATCGAATCCAAGCGGATTAAACTGTTGAGATGCGGGTATCAACGAGCGTGCATGATGTTCATCGAAATGAGCTAGATGAGCAATATCATCCGATCTACAGCATCCAAGGAGTGCGGACATTCCTACAACGTTTCCAGATCGCACTCCTAGCGGTCCAGTTTTTTCGATGCAAACTTCTCCTGCAACTTCTTCAATGTGTAAGCGTTGCCGCTGTCGAAGAACTGACGCATTTTCTTCGATTCATCGTCGTCGCCGAAGCCCAAGCCAACGATACGTACCTTGGTTGCCTTTGAGCTCTCCACCTCGAAGTAGACGATAGTCCACATTTTCTTGATGGCGGTCGGGAATGGGAAGGTATCTGGGGCCTTGCTCACCTTGATCGAAAACATGCGCTGCGGTTCAAAGCTGAGGATGGTGTTTTCGATTGTCTTGGCATCTCCAATGGTGCCCTTGAGATCGTAATGCGTCCGCATCAACCCACCGACTTTCAGGTCGATCTCCGATTGCGATACCATCCACGACTCCTGTCCGGCCTTGGTCGTAAAGGCTTTCCAGACATCCTCGACTGGAGCGGCCACGATCCCTTCGTGAACAAGCGGTTTCTCGTCCGCACCAAACGCTACGGGGGAGATCGATGCCAGTACGAGACCGAGTACTGCGACAACAGGCTTGAGGTTCATCTTGTGCCTTTCTGAAACGTAGAAGTAGGTAGGTGATGCATCGATTCGTTAAATTTTATCATTAACGGAATGCAGACTGTCAACTCAGACGTTGATTGCCACATATTGTGTAGCAGGCTAAACTTCCGGCATCAACGTGTCAACGACCAAGGTTAAGTCCTTGAATTCTGTAGCCCAATTCTGCACGCCTGAGGCTCAATGATCGATTCTCAAAGACCACCAAAACACTGTCTTTATGCCGTTCGTCATAATCGTGCCTGCCCGCCTCCCCACTCCATCTCACATTTTCCCTAGCACCACTCCGAATTTTACCTTACACTTTCACGTACCTGCCTGAATGCCGCCACTCCCGGCGGATCGATCGCTGACCAATCCGAGGCTCACTCATGCTTCGCTCGCTCTCCATCGCTGCTGGGGTGTTGCTCACCCTGCCGATGCTTTTGCTTGCTGATGCCAAACCGGCCATCACGAAATTGACTTTTGCTCCGGCAAAGATGACCTGCATCGGAGCCGACGATGCTCCGCAACTGTTGCTCACCGGCGACCGCACGAACGGCCGATCGCTCGATGTGACTGGTGACGCCACCTACACCGTGGTTGATACCAAGATCGCCAAGGTCGAGAAGAACGGTCGCGTGTTCCCGCTGGCCAACGGCAGCACGACAATCAATGCCAAAGTGGGCGACTTCACCGTGGCCGTGCCCATCACCGTCACTGGTATGGATACCCCGCAGCCGTTGCACTTTGCGAATCAGATTGAACCGATCCTCACCAAATTGAGTTGCAACAGTGGGGGCTGTCACGGGAAAATCGCCGGGCAGAACGGCTTCCGCTTGAGCCTCCTCGGGTTCGACCCGGAACTCGACTACACTACCATCGTGAAGGAGAGCCGGGGCCGACGAATCTTCCCATCCGATCCCGATCAATCTCTGTTGTTGTTGAAAGCGGCCGGGGTTGTAGCCCACGGCGGTGGCAAGAAAATGGATGTGGGTTCCGAAGAGTACAAAGTGGTGCGACGTTGGGTTGCTAGTGGCACACCTTACGGCAGTGACACTGAACCAAAGCTCATAAAAGTCAGCGTACAACCTGAGAGCCGGGTGCTCGATCGCCAAAGTCGCCAACAACTGGCCGTGTACGCCCATTACGAAGATGGCCGCGTAGAAGACGTGACCCGTCGCACTCAGTTTGAAAGCAACGAAACCGAAGTAGCCAGTGTGGATGAAGCCGGGTTGGTGCGGTCACTCGGCAGCACTGGTCAGGCTGCGGTCATGGCCCGGTTCAACGGTCAGGTGACGACCTTCCGCGCCGTGCTGCCTCGCCCCGGCGATGCCGTGACGTTCCAGTACCCAGAAGTGAACTTTGTCGACAAACACACCTCGGCGAAGTGGCGCGAGTTGAACATCAGCCCAAGTGAATTGTGCAGCGATGAGCAGTTCATCCGCCGGGCAAGCCTCGACATCACCGGCTCACTGCCAAGCGTCGAGAGCGTGAAAAGATTCTTAGACGATAAGAGCACGAACAAGCGAGATAAGCTGGTCGACAACCTTCTGGAAACCCCAGAGTACGCCTACTATTTCGCCAACAAATGGGCCGACGTGCTGCGGGTGAAACGCCGTGGCCAACCCGAGCGTGCCCAAGGCACCTTCGCCTTCCACAGCTGGATTCGCGATGCGATTTCGGCAGACAAGCCCTACGACGACTTCGTCCGCGAGATCATCACCTCGATTGGCGATGAAGTGAAATCGCCCGCCACGGTGTGGTACAAGGAAATCACCACGCCGGAACAGTTCGTCGACGACGTGAGCCAGGTGTTCCTCGGCCAGCGCCTCGCCTGTGCCCAATGTCACCACCACCCATATGAGAAGTGGAGCCAGGACGACTACTGGGGTTTGGCCGCGTTCTACGGTCGCGTGGGGCGGAAGAACTTGCCGAACATTGGCCGACAGAACAACAACAATAACCAAAATGCCCGTGTGGCCATCTTCACCAAGAGCAACGGCAGTGTGCAGAACAAACGTACTCAAAAGACTGCCGAGATGAAGGCGCTCGATGCACCGGCCTCGATCGTGGCAGCGGATGACGACCCGCGCGTGGAACTGGCAGACTGGATGACCAACCCGTCGAATCCCTTCCTCGCCAAAGCTGTGGCCAACCGCTACTGGGCGCACTTCTTCAGCCGGGGTTTGGTTGACCCGCTCGACGACATGCGCGTGACCAATCCGCCGAGCAACCCGGCGTTGTTGGAAGCCCTGGCCAAGGAACTCGTGGACAAGAAGTTCAGCCTGAAGGAACTCATCCGGACGATCACCAAGAGCCGGACGTATCAACTGACGTCCACGCCAAACGACTTCAACAGCACTGATAAGCAAAGCTACGCCCGGTACTACCCGAAGCGGTTGCAAGCCGAAGTGGTGTTCGATGCCGTCTGTGCTGTGACCGAAAGCCCATCCGACTTCAACGGCCTGCCGAAGGATACTCACGCCCCCAAGCGTGCCATGATGCTGCCGGATGAATCCTTCTCGTCGTACTTTCTGGATGTGTTCGGTCGACCGCAACGCATTAGTGCTTGTGAATGCGAACGGGTGAACGAAGCGAGCCTGGCCATGGTGCTTCACTTGCTCAATAGCGATGAGGTGCAGGGCAAGATCAGCCGAGGTAGCGGCCGGGCCGACAAACTCGCCAAGGATCCGCGTAGCGACGACGAAAAAATAACGGAGTTGTTTCTTCTAACCCAAGCGAAGAAGCCCACCCTAGAGCAACTGGCCCTTGCGAAGGAACACATCGCCAAGCACGAGAAGAACAAGAAACTCGCCTACGAGAACATCGTGTGGGCACTCATCAACACCAAGGCGTTTTTGTTCAATCAGTAACCTTGAATGCCCTCGCCCCGGTTGCGGGGAGAGGGTGGCCGAAGGCCGGGTGAGGGGAAATCAAAACGGCCCCTCACCCGATTCTTCGCTTCGCTCGAATCGACCTCTCCCCGTAAACGGGGCGAGGTGGAAGAAATCAATCAACTCCCACCTGTTGGAGCTTCACGTATGCGCAAAGCCGCTCTCCCGGCATTGACCGGTTTATTGTTGTTTGGCGTACTCGTGGCGGCACCGCCTGCCCCACCACCTCCGGCAGACTTCGCTCAGCCTGAGTCGCCCAAGAAACCGGCACCTTTTGAAGTGAAATACGTCGATCAAGGCACGTTTGATCCAGCACTCAAAGGCTTGCTGGCACCGGAAGGCTTTAAGGTTGAATTGGTTGCGGATGAACGAACTGTCATCAACCCCGTGGGCATGACCTTCGCCCCGGATGGCACGTTGTATGTGATTGAATGGGCACCCGATCCGGGCCGCGAGTGGTACGAGTTCAAAGAGACCTTCCACTACCGCGATGGCACCAAGAAGGCCGTCGCGACGATGAAGAAGTTCACGCAGGATCCTGCCAAGAAACTCACGTTGAACACGAAGACCGGCAAGTACGAAACCGCTGAAGTCATCTTCACCGATGAACTCCCCAGCACACTACTGTACCACGATGGTTGGCTGTACACCGCCAGTCGGGGCACAGTGCGTCGCTACCGCCAAGGTGTACCCGGTGGCAAATGGGACATCCGCGAGACCATCGCCCAGGGTTTCTGCGGCTTCCACCACCATCAGGTGAGTGGACTGACCATGGGGCCGGACGGCTACCTGTACATCACCAGTGGTGATGATGACAACTTCGCCGAAGGTTCGGATGGCAGCCGTGCTACGGTCCTGCGTTGTGGGGCGATCTTCCGCTGCCTGCCGGATGGCTCAAAACTTGAAGAGTACAGCCGGGGTTACCGTAACCCCTACCGCGACATTGCAATCGACGACAAGGGTCAGTTCTTCCACGCGGACAACGACAACGAAGACGGTTCTCGCTTCACAGGTTGCCGATTAGTGCACGTGGCTGAGGATGTGGACTACGGCTGGCGGTTGCTGGAAGGTGCCCGCTGCTGTCGGCCCGACCACACACGTGGAGCCGTAGCAGGGGAACTGCCCGGCAAGCTGCCACCGATGCTCAAGACTGGGCGAGGCAGCCCCGCCGGTGTGCTGCTGTACCACGACACTCAACTCCCGGAGCAGTACCGCGGCCTGATGTACTATCCCGATGTGTTCCGCCGCACCGTGCGGGCCTACAAGATGTCGAGTTCAGGATCCAGCTTCGCCATCACGCACGAGTTCGAGTTCCTGAAGAGCGAAGACCCGTTGTTCCGCCCATGTCAGATGGTGACGGGGCCGGACGGGGCGATCTATGTGTGCGACTGGCGCACCGACTCGGGCGGCGCTGGCAAGCTGTGGGGCGACGGCAAGCATGGCCGCATTTACCGCATGAGTTGGGTGGGCACGAAGGATCAACCAGCGATCCCGCTGCGGGCGATGGACACGTGGGCCGTGTTTGCCCATAGTCATTCGCCGATGGTCAACCTTGTGGCGGGGATCCGCTGTGCGGATGCCACCACCCGCCGGCTGGCCCTCGAAGAACTGATCCTGCGCGCCGTAAAGACTCCAGACGACATCCGCAAGCTGTTCATCTCACTCAGTGCAGATTCAGAACCACTACCCACGCGGTTGCTTGCTACGAGCGGACTACTCGCCGTGTGGAACGACGAAGCACAGTCCACGGCGGTGACTCTTGCGAGCGACAAGAATCCGGATGTCCGCCGCACCGCGCTCGACACCCTAGCCCGCAAAGCCAAAGTGAACTTCGCCGTCGAAGATGCAGTGGCTCGTCGGTTGTTGGACGAAACCGTATTGGTACGACGCAGTGCGGCGTTGGCTGTTGGTCGGTTGCACCTAGAAGCACTGGCCGACAACCTCGTGAACGCGATTCTGGCCGACGACAAGAAAGACCCTTTCTTGAGCGACGCCTACCTTCGTGGCCTCGAACGCTTGGGCAAGCCCGGGCTTCAAGCCCTCGTGCGGGCTACACAAAGCGGCGACAACGCTGCTGAGAAGAAACTCATCCCAGCGTTCACCGGCCTGCGCTCACGCCTCGCAGCGGACATGATTCCCGAGTTGCTGATCAACCCACATCTCGATGGCCCACAGAAGGCCAGTTTGATCCGTTCGTACATGAACTACCAGTTTGATCCGCCGTATGAACCAACCAAATTGCTTGGCTACCTCACGACTCACCCTGAAGAAGGTGCAGAAGTGAATGTAGCCGGGTTGGAAGTGCTCGCTGCCATGAACGCATTGAGTACCGAAGCCGGGGCCAAGTATGTCTCGCAACTGTTGAACTCGAAGGATGACGATACCCGCTTGGCCGCATGGGGGGCCGTGGAAACCAACACTATCTCGGCTGCGGCACCGCTGCTCGGCACTGTCGTGAAAAGTGAAAGCAAGAGCCAAACCGAACGTGTCGCGGCGATTCGTGCCGGTCGCACCATGGGTGACTCCAACTTCTCCGCAGTGTTGAAGGACTTGCTCGCCAGCGACAAATCGAGTCCGACGTTGAAGCTCGAAGCACTGCGAACCCTGGCCGTGCGGGAGAAATCCGCTGCGCAGGAGCAAGCGAAGTTACTACTCGATCAAGCTGATCCGACGGTGTTGGCCGAGGCCATTGCGGTACTCGGTTCTACCAAGGAGGGGGCCAAACTGGTGGGTGAGCGCTACCTCGCCAAGAAGGTGCCACGCGATTTCTTCCCCAAGGTGTCGGACGCGCTGCGGAAGCACCTCGCGGATGAAGCCATCGCCAAGCTCAATACGGAAGTGCTTCGCGGCGGGTTGCTGTTGTCGATGCAGCCGGATCAAGTGGAGAAGATTCGAAAAGATGTGCAAAGCCTAGGCGACGCCAAGCGTGGCAAGGCCATCTACCTGAACACGGCTCTAGTATCATGTGCAACGTGCCACAAGCTCGAGGGTGTGGGTGGCAATGTGGGGCCGGATCTCACCCGTGTGTGGGACACCATGACGACCGAGAAGTTGCTGGAGTCGATGGTGACACCGAGCAAAGAGATCAAGGAAGGCTACCAGACCTTCACTGCGCTCACCGTTGATGGCCAGAGCTACAGCGGGCTGAAGGTGACCGACACCGCAACCGAAGTCGTCATCCGCGAGGCCACCGGTCGCGACATCAAGATCGCCCGCAAGGATCTCGATGTGCTGAAGAGCAGCAATCAATCCCTCATGCCCGACAACGTGGTGAGCCAACTGAGCTATGCCCAATTCTTGGATGTCCTCGCGTTCTTGAAGAATCAGAAAGAGCAAGAAGCGATGCGTGGGTTAGTGCTTGATGGCTCGATCCTCGTTGGGTTGCCTGCCGACTTGAAGTCCACGGCACTGGAAGCCAAGCCTGACACCATGACCATGTTCGAAGGTAAAAAGTGGGTAGCCATCGGGGCGAATACCAGTGGTGTACTCCCGGTGAAGCCACTGTTAAAAAGCGACCGTGAAGGCTACATGATCGTGAGTTCGGTGTTCAGCCCCAGCAAGCAGAAGGTGACGCTGGCCGTTCACGCAGAGAACCCTATCCGCATCAGCATCGGTGGGAACAAAGTCTTCGAGCGTGAAGTACCCAAGCAGAAGGCGTTGATGGAATCCGAGATGGCGAGCTTCGAGCTTCAACCGGGTTGGTCGATGATCGTTATCCGGGCGCATAGCGTGGGGCCAAATCACCACGTCGGTTTGCAGTTCGCCGGCGAAGGCTTGCGAACTTCCGCCAAGCAAGAGAAGTAGTCATGCGACTACACCGCCGACAACTTCTGCAACTAGGAGCGGCCAGCGCACTAGGCTTGTCGCTGCCGCAGTTGCTGCGTGCGCAGCAGACCCGCAAGACGGCGGCGAAGGCGGACCATTGCATCGTGCTGTTCCTCAACGGTGGGCCGAGCCACCACGACATGTGGGACATGAAGCCCGATGCCCCGGCGGAAATCCGTGGGGAGTTCAAGCCGGTACCAAGCAGCTTGGCCGGTGTGCCGGTGTGTGAACACCTGCCCAAGCTGGCCCGTTGGATGCACCGCACCACGCTGGTGCGCAGCATGAACCACAGCGTGAATAACGCTCATGCTTCCGGAGTTTACTGTGCCCTAACCGGGCACGACCGCGGTGAGTTGGGCGGTGGTGCCAAGCCGGATGACTACCCGGCCATTGGCAGTGTGCTAGCCCAACAACGCCCGCCGCTGACCAACGTCGTACCCTACGTCAGCCTGCCGTACATCACTGCCGAAGGGGCTGGTGGCCCACCACAGCCAGGCTTCTTCGGCGGCTTCCTCGGTAAAGCTCGAGATCCATTGTTCGTGTTGAAGGATCCGAACAACCCCAGCTTCGCCTTGCCGGAACTTTCTCTGGGAGGTGATGTCGATCGAATCCGCTTCGACAACCGGAAAGACTTGGCTACGTCACTTAGTGCACATCTGAGTTCGAAGAATGATCGCACGCTGGCCGACATGGATAACTTCCGTATGCGGGCTTACGACCTGCTGACCGCACCCACCACCCGCGAAGCCTTCCGCATCGAACAGGAAAGCCCCTCCACACGTGACCGCTATGGCCGAAACATTTATGGGCAAAGCGTCCTGCTTGCTCGTCGGCTTATCGAAGCCGGCACGCGTCTCACGTGCATCAGTTGGGCACCCGATGCCAACGCCACTTGGGACACCCACGGCCAGAACTTCAACAAGCTCAAAGGCGAACTGCTGCCGCAACTCGATGCTTCACTCTCCGCTCTTTTTCAAGACTTGGATGATCGCGGCTTATTCGAGCGCACGCTGGTGGTTGTGATGGGTGAGTTCGGCCGCACGCCGAAGATCAACGCCAACGCCGGGCGCGACCACTGGAACTTCTGCTACAGCCTGTTGATGGCCGGTGGAGGTATGAAAGAAGGCTATGTTCACGGGGCTAGCGACAAAATTGGAGCTTACCCCAGCTTGAACCCGCTGAAACCTGCGGACATTATCGCCACCGTGTACGAAGCCCTCGGCATTGCCCCGGACATGGAGCTCAAAGATCGCACCGACCGCCCGTATGTGCTGGTACCGTGGGGCAAACCGGTGCCGGAGTTAATGAGTTGAATCGTCGTCTGTTCTACGGTCGTTTGTCGAGTGGCACATATTCCTGATTCGTTTTGCCGATGTACTCTTGCTCGGGACGGTAAATTCGGTTGTTAGCAATCTGCTCGAGCCAGTGCGCCAACCAACCCGACACGCGACCGATGGCAAAGATCGGCGTGAACACATCGGTCGGCAAGCCAAGGGCCTGATACACCACGCCGCTATAGAAGTCGACGTTCGGGAACACGCCCTTCGGCCCGTAGATGCCAGCGGTAACTCGCTCAAGTTCGAGCGCGGTTTCGTAATTCTTCGGTCGGGTGGTTTCGGCGAACACTTGTTCAGCGAACTCCTGCACCGTCGTAGCGCGTGGATCTTTCACCTTATACACACGGTGACCAAGGCCCATGACCTTGAACTTCGGATCCTTGGCCAGCTTAGCCTCGAGCCACGGCTTGACGTTGGCCGGGCTGCCGATCTCTTCCAGTTGAAGCAGGCACTCTTCGTTGGCACCACCATGCAGTGGGCCAGACAGACTGCCCACCGCTGCGCTGATCACCGCATACGGATTGGCCAACGAGCTACCGACCACGCGAGCCGTGAAGGTACTGGCATTCATGTTGTGTTCGGCATGCAGTATCAAGCAGGCGTCCAGCACTTTGCGGGTCGCCGGTGTCGGCTCGACGCCGAAGGTCATGTAGTAGAAGTTGGCGGCATGGTCGAGATCTGCACGTGGCTCAATGATTTCCTGCCCATGACAGACCCGGGCAAAGGCAGCCACGATCGTGGGCATCGCCGCAATCAAACGTACGCAGGCTTCCCAGTTCTTGACCGGATCCTTCACGTTCCGCAGTGGGTAGAACGTGCCCAGCGCCGCGATACCTGTTTGCAAAACGTCCATCGGGTGGGCGTTGCCCGGCAAGCACTTCAACATGTCCTTGAGCTTGAAGTGAATCGCCCGATGTTGACGCAACTCACGATCAAACTCCGCCAGTTTGCGCTGTGTCGGCAGTTCGCCTTTCAACAATAACCAAGCCGTTTCCTCGAAGCACGATTCCTTCGCCAAGGTTTCCGCAGCGATGCCGCGATACTCCAGCACCGCTCGCTTGCCGTCGATCTCACTGATCGCGGACTTCGCAGCTTCGACATTTTCAAGACCAGGACGAAAGGGGACGACGTCAGCACTCATGGAACACTCTGGAATGTCAGTCGGCGGTGGGAAGGCAGCGTGGGGTGGAGACGCCCTGTGCCGTGGAGTCAGTTATAGGAAGCAACTCGCCACCCCGGTACGGCCAATGTCCGACGAAGCAGGTTTTCATCGACTTCACAATAGCCACATCCAGAACTCACAAAACGCACTTTCGAGTCCGCCATCATCAGCTATCCGTCATTCCTGTGAGGTTGCACCATGCGACGAAGTCGTTCCGGCTTTACGCTGATTGAACTGCTGGTGGTCATCGCCATCATTGCCATTTTGATTGGCTTGCTCCTGCCTGCAGTTCAGAAAGTACGTGAAGCAGCAGCACGAATGCAGAGCAGCAACAACTTGAAGCAAATGTCGCTGGCCAGCCATAACTACCACGATACCGTCAACCGGTTCCCATTGGCCTGGGTCGATTGGGACAGTAGCGATACCCCACTGTGGTGGAATCAAGCTGGCAGCACACACTTCTACATTCTGTCGTATCTCGAACAGGACAATGTTGCGAAGCTTGCCCAGACAGCTAACACGAACTACTTCTGGAGCGTGTACCAGAATCGCGGAATCAAGACCTTTGTGAACCCATCGGATCCGTCGAACGCGGCGAACGGCCTTTTCACCGACTCCAGCTACGGCACTTACGGTGTCACTGGCTACGCGGCGAACTTCCAAGCACTCGGCTGGTGGTTCCGCTCGAACAACAATCGCATCCGCACCATGACCAGTATCACGGATGGCACCTCGAACACGATCTTCTTCTCCGAGAAAATCGCTGTCTGCAATCGCCCGACCTTCAGCGGCGCATCAGCTGGCGGCCCGTACTACAACATCTGGGCTTATGGCCGCACCGCATGGCCAGAGTGGAACCCAGTGTTCGGTTATCAAGTAACGGGTACCGCCTCAAAGTTCCAAGTGCAACCGACCACCAGTGGCACCACTGGCAGTTGCGATCCGCGCTTGGCCAGTGCGCCACGCTCCGCCGGGATTCTCGTTGGCCTCGGCGATGGTTCGGTGCGGTTCCTCGCCGCTGGCATGTCTCCACAAACCTGGTGGGCAGCGGTGACACCAGACCAAGGTGAAGTGCTCGGTACCGATTGGTAACTCTTTCTTCAGCGAACCGGCGACGTGAGTCGCTGGGTTGTCTCGAACCATCACCCGGCAGCTGACGCAGCCGGTTCGCAAATACTAAGGACAATCTCATGCGGGCGATGCTCGTTTTGGTTACGGCTCTGTGTCTGGTCGGTTGCTCGGGTGACCCGCATCAGCGTGGGCAACTCCACGGCACCGTCACCTACAAAGGCAAACCCTTGACCAATGGCATGGTCATTTTCATGGGTGCCGATCAACAGTCGCACATCGCCGATCTCGACCAGAACGGTTCGTACAAAATTGATCGCATCCCCTTCGGCCCGGTGAAGGTGGCGATCCAGCAACAGCAACCACGCCCAGCCTCCCGACCCAAACCGTCGGCAAGCAACACCAAAGGTGGAATGAGCGAATCGAAGGATGCCCCGCGCGAAACAGAAGCACCGCCGGAACCAAAACAGTCCGGGGTGATCGTGCCGGTGATCTACAACAACGCTGAAACCTCTGGCTTGACCTTCGAGATGAAGGAAGGCAATCAAGAGTGGAATGGCGATTTGAAGTAACCGTAAGCCCATGTATCGTCACGCGGGACATCAACCATGCAAGATCGACGCAACTTCTTCCTGGCCACGGCAGCCGGTATGGGTCTCGTCTCCACGGTGCGTGGGGCCGAGGGCAAGAAGCCGAGCCTGCGGGCAGGCCACATTACCGACGTACACATCAACAACCAGAACGATGCACCGAAGGGCACGGTCGCACTGTTCGAGCACATGTTCGGGCAGAAGGACTGGAAACCGGAGTTGATCCTCAACACCGGCGACAGTGTCATGGGCGTCGACGGTAAAACCACCGGGAAGAGTGCAGCCGAACAAATCGAGATTTGGAAGACAGCGGTCAAGAACGTCAAGGTGCCGATCAAAGCCTGCCTCGGCAACCACGATGTGTGGAACGGCGGTGAGCCGATTGACGAAGCCCAGGGCACGAAGAAAGGATTCGGCCTGATGACCGAAGTGCTGGGGATGCCCGCACCGTACTACAGCTTCGATCAAGGCGGTTGGCACTTCGTGGTGCTCAACAGCGTTTGCAACTGGCCCGTTTACGGCGAACTGAGCGAAGAGCAGTTCAAGTGGCTCGAAGCCGACCTCAAGAAAACGAAATCCACCACGCCCGTGTGTGTGCTCAGTCACCTGCCCATCGTCAGCATTACCAGCAGCCTTTATGGCAACGGTTATAAGAAACCCGACGGTGTACTGATCCCCAAGGTGTGGCAGCACGTCGACTGTTGGGAAATCAGCGAAGTGTTCCGTCGGCATCCGAACGTCAAGCTCTGCCTCAGCGGGCACATGCACACGTGGGATCGCTGCGAGTATCGCGGGGTGTGGTACATCTGCGGCGGGGCTGGCAGCGGGGCGTGGTGGAAGGGTTCGGAATACGGCTTCCCACCTTGCTACGGGGCCATCGACTTCTACGAGAACGGCGAGTTCGATTACCGCTTCATGGACTACGGCTGGAAGGCCCGCGAATGGCGTGGCAAGGAACTCAAGGCGAAGTAGATCGTGGAGAGGGGAGTCGAACCTGCATGCGTAAGCGGCAGGAGTTGATCTTCAAGACGACCCTTCGATAGCAATTTCTCTGGCCAATCCTCTTGCGATCCATCACGATACCCATCGTTCCCTCCGTGCGAGGGGGACGCGTGGATCATTCGT
>JBBRME010000036.1:0-27859 GCA_038230995.1 Gemmatales bacterium | reverse complement strand
GAGCAGCCGGAGTCTTCGACCGACCTTGTTTCCCAAGCGATGATTCCCTCAAGCGTGATCTGACCCCCTCCCCCTCTTGGTTCCTTCCAGCGGGGATTCCAAAGCAGCCCCCACAGGGAGCAGCCGGAGTCTTCGACCGACCTTGTTTCCCAAGCGATGATTCCCTCAAGCGTGATCTGACCCCCTCCCCCTCTTGGTTCCTTCCAGCGGGGATTCCAAAGCAGCCCCCACAGGGAATAGCTGAACTACGAGACACACTTTCTTTCGGAGAGCGAAACAATTCGAGCACGAAGTCGCCCTTCCGAGACAAGTCTCAATATCCCAACACGCCTTCGATCCAACGGCCGGAGTGACGCAGCAGATGTTCGAGCTGTGCCTTGGCGTAGCTGTCGTTGGAGTCGATTTCCAAAGCCCGGCGTAGGGCGACTTCGGTGGCTTCAAGATTCCCCTGCTGGCGATGGACTTCGGCGAGTGCCAGCCAGCTCGGCAGGAACTCGGGTTGATGGCGGAGGGCTTCGTCGAACTGTTCCCGGGCTTGGGGGACGGCCCTGCGATCCAGTAACACCAAGCCGAGGTTGTGGTGGGCCTTGTGCGTTCTCAGTCCGCTGTCCACGCTTGCGAAGTGCGGGGCGTCCTGGCCATGGATTAGTTCGCGGTAGAGGGTCTCGGCCAAGGCCGGTTCACCCAATTCCCGACGCAATCCAGCTTCGAGGAACAGTAGTTCGGCATCCTGCGGATAGAGGACACGGGCTTGCACCAACGTTTGCAGGGCGGCGGGCTGGTCAGGGATGGCCAACTGGCACTGGCTTATCATGGCGTAAAGCTTGCGGACGATCGAGTCACGCGGGTGGGAGAGTTCCAGGCTGCGGCTCAGGCAGGCGATGGCCTGGGGCCAGTCGCGGCGTTCCTGGAACACGGCACCCAAGTTGAAGAGGCAGAAGGGATCGTCTGGGTACTCGGCCAGTTGCTGTTGAAGCAGTTTCAAGTCGCGTTGAAGCTTCCTGGCTCGCAAGTCCGGATCGACGTAGCCGACATGATGCACTCGCACCTTCGACCAGCGGATGTCGGTTTCGGTCTGGCGGAGTGCAGGCAGGATCTGTTCGTGGACGCGGTAACGCCAGCGGTGGCGGGGGTCGTTGCGGAAGATCCGCACATGATCGACCACGGTGCTGGCCACACCGGGTCGGTTGGACACGCACTCACACTGCACGATGTAGGCGGCCGGCTCGTCCTTCAAAGTTTGGAACAGCTCCCGAAGTTGTTTGGCGTTGTTGCCGTCCAGTCGGTCGTCGGCATCCATCCAGAAGATCCAAGGCTGAGTGGCGTGCCGCAAGGCTTCGTTGCGGGCGGCTGCAAAGTCGTCGATCCAGGGGAAGGTGACCACCTTGGCCCCGAAGGATTGGGCGATCTCGATGGTTCGATCCGTGGAGCCGGTATCGACGACGACCATCTCGCGAACGAGGTCTTGCAGCGGGGCCAGGCAAGCGGCGAGGTTAGCTTCCTCGTTGCGAACGATCATTGTCAGGGAAACGGGCGGGCGGTCGAGGGCCGACCATTTCTCGACGTAGAGTTGGCGATTGGTTTCGAGTTGCTGGACGGTGTCGATGCCCAGTTCCAAGAACGTGCGACTGCCAAAGTGGTGGATGTAGACCTGCTCGGCGACGACCAGCCGGAACCCGGCCTGCCGGGCACGGCGGGACAGGTCGTCGTCATCGAAGAAGCCCAGTCCGAAGCGTTCATCAAGCCCGCCAAGGTCACGCATCACAGACCGCTTGATCAGCAGACAGAAGCCGCTGAGATTGTTGACTTCGCGGCGGGAACCGGCGTGCAGGAGTCGACGACGAAGGGCGATGGCCGGAGCGAGTTCCGGTCGTTCATCCGGAACGGGGATCGTCTGCCAGCCACCGGCGAAGTTGCTGACCGCTCCGACCAGGCCAACTTGCGGATCGTCGTTGGCCGCCCGCCACAGTCCTTCGAGCCAGAAGGGCGACACCAGGGTATCGTTGTTGAGCAAGACCACAGCTTCGCCTTCGGCCAGGGCCAGGCCGTGGTTGACACCGGCGGGATAGCCCACGTTTTCGGGAAGTCGCTTGACAACGACGCGCATCGGGCCGGGTTGTCGGGCGAACGATTCCAGCCTCTCGGCGGTTTCGTCGGTACTGCCGTTATCGATCAGGATCAGTTCGTACGGGGCCAAGGTGTTCTCGAAGACCGTCTGCAAACAGCGTTGGGTATAGGGCCAGGCGTTGCAGCAGAGGATGACGATGGAGGTGAGCGGAAGCGTCGTGTTCCACCCAAGGTCACGCTGGGCTTGTTCGAGGGCGGCTTTGGCTGCGGCGTCCAGGGGATCAATCACCAAGGCCTGCTGCAAGTGAGGCACGGCTTCGGCGACCCGACCGGCCCGGGCCAAGGCACAACCGAGTCGTGCCTGTGCTGCTGCGAGGGTCAGGGCCAAGCGGGCGGCCTCATGGTAGTGACTGAGATCTTGAGTCCATTCGGCCAACTGGCGATGCAGTTCGTAGCGGGTCGGATTGGGTTCAGAAGCAATCAATGACAACGCTCCCTGGGCCACGACGATCGCTTCGCGCATCGATCCCGCCTGGGCCAAGGCGATAGCGTAGCCAAGGCGAGCCTCGGCTGTATCGCTGGTGTGAGCCAGGGACTCTTCCCAATCGGCAATGGGCTGTGGGCTGGAATTGGTCATGGATCGTTCCGTCGGCACTGTTCGCTAGACTGTTCGCAGCGATGATAGGTCAAGAGACAGATTTTCGACAGGTCGGAGGCCGGGATGGAAGTCGCAGAACGGCAATTCGCCATTCGCCAAGCTTGGGATCGGGGCCAAAAAGATGACGCCCGTCGCTGGCTACAAGCCGAATTGAGCCGTACCCGAGACCTCATCGACGAGTTCCTACCTTGGGCCGTGTTGGTGGCCGAGACCGACGGACCAGCCTCCGCCCTGCCTTTGCTCGAACAAGCGGTTCGCTTGGCACCCGATTCAGCCCCGGCCCAGTTGAACCTGGGTGTGGCCCTGGCCCAGACCGACCAACCGCAGCTGGCCGTAGAACGCTTGCGACGGGCCGTGGAACTTCAGCCTGGCTATGTCGAGGGGCACTTCAACCTGGGCAATGTGCTCAACGTGCTGAAGGATCCGGGTGCTGCCGAGGCCGCGTATCGAACCGCTCTTCGACTCCAACCCCAACACGCCGGGACACTCAACAACCTGGGACTCTTGCTACTGGATCAATCACAGCCACACGAAGCGGTGGTGTTGCTTCGCCAAGCCACACGGCTAGAACCCAGGTCGAAGGACTTCCACAACAACCTGGGTCTGGCCCTGGCGGATTTGCGACGCTGGTCGGATGCCGAGGTGAGTCTGGAAGCGGCTTTGGCCATCGATCCGGGCTATGCCGAGGCCCATGCCAACCTCGCAGGAGTCTGGAAGGAACAGGGGGAACTGGAACAGGCCTTGGCCGGGTACGACCTGGCCCTACGTTTGCAACCCGACTCGGCCTCCTCCCGGTACAACCGCTCGCTGGTGCTATTGCAGATGGGGCGGTATCCCGAAGGCTTTGTCGAGTACGACTGGCGTTGGAGTCGGGAGAAGTCGACGCAGCGGCACTTTGCCTGTCCGCGCTGGCAGGGTGAACCTCTGCGGGGACGTTCCATCCTGCTGTGGTGCGAGCAGGGCTTGGGCGATGCGATCCAGTTTGTGCGGATGGCCGGGCGGGTGCGTGAGCTTGGGGCACAAGTGGTTCTGGAAGCCCCGCCTCCGCTGGTGGGCCTGTTTGCATCCTATCGAGACCACGATCAACTGCTTGCCGAAGGCGAAGCCCTGCCGCCGACGGACTACCACTGTCCGCTCATGAGCGTGCCCGGTGTGCTAGGCTTGACCACCAAGTCCGTTGCGGCAGCTCCGTACCTGCATTCCGAGGCGGCGCGGATTCCAGCCTGGCAGGCTCGTCTGGACAACCACCCTGGTCGAAAGATCGGCTTGGTCTGGCAGGGCAATCCCCGGCACAAGTGGGATCGTTACCGTTCCTGTCGTTTGGACGAGCTGTTGAGCTTGGCCCGGGCAGAACAATCCGGTCCGACCACTTTCGTTAGCTTGCAGCAAGGGGCTGGTACCGAACAGCTCGTGGGTCGAGAGTCCGAAGTACTGTCGTGGCCGAGCATGACGGGATTACGACCGTTCGAAGAGAGTGCAGCCCTCTTGATCTGCTTGGACGAACTCTGGACGGTGGACACAGCTCTGGCCCACTTAGCCGGTGCGCTGGGAATCCCAACCGCCATCGTCCTCCGCCCGCCGGTCGATTGGCGTTGGCTGCTCCACCGCAGCGACAGCCCTTGGTACCCATCGGTTCGTTTGGTGCGACAAGGACAAGATCAATAAAAACAGTACACTCTGTTTCCTGAGCGAAACTCAGTGACAGCATGTTGTTGGTGATTTGCACAGAGTTGGCAAATTCAGACACACTGTCGCGTCGTCTGACGAATCAATCGCCTATCCGTGCAATACTGTCGGTAAAAACATTCACAGAATTTACCTCAACGGCTTGTTTACAGGGTTATGCAGGTTGTGAGAGACTTTGCGTCGGAACGAGCGTCTCACCTTGTCTCGGATAGACATCATGCGTTGGTTGAATACCCGACGATTGACCCGATTCTTTGCTCCACGTGTCGACTCGACACCTGCTACGAAACATCAGGTTACTGGTGTGATGGTCTTGGAAGATCGGAATACACCTGGTGAAACGTTCGATGCCGTCATTTCAAAGATCGTGGCTCAGTCGCAATTTCGGCCACCGGTCGTGCCAACACTACCGGCTTCCCAGAGCTCAATTGCATTCGACTCATCGGTGCCAAGGCAAACCTCGGCGGAAATTTCCTTCACTCCGAATACGGGGTATGCAGGTTCAGCTTCGCCCGCTACAGGTGTGTCCTTTCCGGTACTAGAACAGTTGCATTGGCCTGAGTTGCCGACCGCAGAATTGACTTCAATTCCTTCGGCGCAACTCTCGGCGTTTGCATTTTCGTCCGTTCTGTCGGATACGAGTGCCCCGAACACACCTTCACTGCCAACATTTCCTGGCAACGTACCAGCATCAACGGGATTGCTGCCCGAACCAGTTTCAGCCCAGATGACCACTGCAAGCGCAGTGACGAGCCCACCAACACCCACCACAGTACCCGTCACACCCCCGCCAACTTCCAATCCATCCGTTACGGTGTTAGCAAATACGCCCCCGACACTTGTCGAAGGCAAGCCGACCGATGTGGTGCTTGCCAAGGTAGCCTACCCGGTTGGTAGCGTTTTGGTCGGCACCGTCCTTTGGGGTGATGGTAGCCGGGTTTCCCCAGTGCGGATTGTCGACGACCCGACATTGCAGGTAGCCAGTGGTTGGAAGGGCGCTCGCGTTCAGGGTTCAACGGCCTATGCCACAACGGGCAACTACACGGCCAACTTGACACTGCGTGGATCGGCTGTTTCAGTGACGACTATTCCAGTGCAAGTGACGGTCACGCCGGAAACTTGGAGCTTGTCGGCGATACCAGGTCGTGCGGTGGAAGGCCGATTGACCCAGGAACCCGTGGCCCGAATCCTGCACTCGAATGCCTGGAAGACCAGCGGTGGCTTGACCGGTGCCACCGCCACCCTGACAGTCTTGACGCAAACAACAACACAAACGACCACAATTGAAGGGCCTCCAGCCTCCCCACCGCCGCCGGGTGGGTCAACAACGCCTGTAGCTGCAGTTATCGACAACAACGGCTACGTCCGACCAACGACGGGTCTCACTTTCGCAACCCCCGGCCGGCAGACGGTTCAAATGAGCGTGACCGATGCTCAAGGTGTCACCAAAACCAGCACCACGACGGTGGATGTCGAGGATGCACCATTACATCTGCAGGCGGCATCGCTGCCGGACACGCGCGTATTTGATCGGCAACTGCTAGGCACTTTGACGGACGAGAACCCAAACGGAGTTGCGACGGATTTGAAGGTGTTCGTGGATTGGGGCGATGGTCAGGCGGAAACACTGGCCGAGCTGGTACCGATCAGTGGTTCCGCGACACGATCCTGGCAAATTCGTGGCTCACATGTATTGAGCGGTGATAGTGCTGGGTTGATTCGGATTCGTGCTGTGAGCAGTGGGAATGCAGCGACGACGTTGTCGATGCCGTCTGGACCAGGATATCCAGGGCCTATGCCGTTTCCGTCACCGCCGCCACCGTTTACTGGATCCATATCTGGATATGTCTACATCGATACTAACGGAAATGGCCAGCGCGACCAAAGCGACGAGCCCTTACCTGGTCTTCATGTGATGGCGCTGACAGGCGCTCCCATTGGACCTGTTGATGATTACACAGATGCAAGTGGCTATTACGAAGTGCCTGTCGGTAAAGCTGGGCCTTATTTCTTAGAGGTAACTGACTGGTACTCCCACTACAAAACGGGAGCCATCACAGTTGGTACTGCTGGAGGAATAAGCAATTACGACTGGCCTGTTCCAATACCTGGTGCGCCTATTATTTGGGATATTCCCATGTATAGTACACCAGCTATTTCGACTGGGAACAATTTTGAACTAATTAGAATTCCGCCCAATGGCCCACCGATCACTCCACCCCCTCCACCCCCTGCTTCGGACAATGCCGAGGTTCGAGGATTTGTCTACGAGGATGTTAACAACAACGGTTCACGCCAATCCTCAGAGCCTGGGATCGCGGGCACCTGGGTGCAGCTGTATCGCGAGGAAAACGGCCAGACTTTGTATATCGGTGGCCAGACGACACCGGCTTCGGGTGCCTACGCTTTCACGGGTTTGAAGTCGGGCACCTATCGGGTGGTGGAATCGCAACCGGGTAACTTCGTGGATGGCCCGGAACAAGTAGGGACGACGGGTGGTTCACTCTTCACGAATGATACCATTGCCAGCATCCCACTGGCTACCAGCCAGATTTCGGAGAACAACAATTTTGCGGAGTATCAGCCAGGTGAACTGAGTGGCTTCGTCTACGATGATGTCGACAACAGCGGAACGATGGATAGCGGTGAAGCGGGATTGGCCGGGGTCACCATCACATTGAGCGGAACCTCTGGCGGCCAGTCGATCACAGCTCGCGTATTAACAACTGCTTCGGATGGTTCCTACCGCTTCGACATGTTGGCCCCCGGGACCTACACGGTCACCGAAACGCAACCTGCCAATGCCACGGATGGGAAAGAAAAAGCAGGCACCACGGGTGGTTCGATCAGCGTCAATGATGTCATCAGTGCGATCCCACTCACCTATGCTGGCAAGTCAGAACGGAACCTGTTTGGCGATCTGGCAACGAACCGGCTGAGCGGTTCGGTCTACGTTGATGCCAACAACAACGCAGCGCGCGACACTGCAGAAACCGGTATTTCGGGGGTGCTTGTTCGGTTGGAACGATGGTTCTCGGGGGCCTATACCAGTCAGGCAGTCGCTCTGACCGATGCCAAGGGCAACTACAGTTTTGCCGGGTTGCCCGGTGGCCAGTATCAGGTCACGGAGGTTCAGCCTTCGGACTACCTGGACGGTTCGGAAACCATCGGCAACGCCGGTGGCTCGATTGTCGCAGATGACAAAATGGCGGGTATTGTTCTCAACACAACGTCGGCGACCGGCTATCTGTTCGGCGAACGTCCGGGGCAATTCGATCTGAGCTCGGACGATGCCTACCTGTGGCCGATCGGTCATGCCCAAGTGGAGTTGTACGGCGGCAATCTGAGGGTGGGCACAGAACTGGACTTCGACCTGTCGCCGGGAACATCGGTAGGCCGGAATCCAGCCCTGCTGTACAACTCGGGCACGGTGGCCGTGAAGCCGATCATCCCGGTCAACTATCGACCGGGCTTCGTGCCATCGACCTTGCGGGCGAGGTTGACTTGGAATGGTGGCACAGCCCAGAGTTGGGTGAACTTCTCAACGACTGGTGCGACTACGGACAGCGAGTTCGTGTTGGCCGTGGCGAAGGATTCGGCCGTCACCGCATCGGGTGCCTATGGATTCCAAGTGGAAGTCGAGGCCATTCCCGTCGGTTCCACAACCCCGCAGACGACGACTATCAACGGGATTGTTCCAGTCGTCGCACGGGACACCAGTCCGTACGGAGCGGGCTGGGGCCTTGCGGGTGTTGATCAACTGGTACCTGTGGCGGCCACGGCCCAGGTTCCGGCGGGCCAGTTGTGGATCTCTGGGGACGGCAACGGGCGTTTCTTTGCACTGAAGCAGAATTCGACCACGGAATACACGAGCCCGGTCGGTGACACCGGCACGCTCGTGAAACTCTCGAACGGCACTTGGAGCTACACGGCGAAGGACCAACGGCAGAAGCTATTAGACACCTCCGGACGTTTGAGCCGGGTCATCGAAACCACCTTGGTCGAGACCGACTACTTTTACAACAGTACCGGCCTGAGTTCGGTGGTGGCTTCGGATGGCGGTACTACCACGCTGAATTACACGAGCGGGAAGCTTTCTTCGATTGTGCAACTGGGAGCCGCACGACTCAGACTCAGATCAATGCGAGCGGACAACTCCAACAGATCACCGACCGTGACCTGACCTTGCGCACGTTCCAATACGACGGTGTCGGTCGATTGCAGCAGGACAACTGGGGAGTGACCCAGAGCAACTACACCTACGACAGTGTCACAGGACGAATTTCGACGGCCGGTCTTGGTACGACTGGCGCGACGACCTATCAGATCACACCGCAAATCGTGCGTGGACTTTCGAACAGCCCGGCGTTGTTCTCGAGCCAGAACCAGGCGGTCATCGTCGACCCCAGGTCGTTTGCCACCTATTACCGCATGGATCGTTGGGGTCGACTCGTTGTTCGCACCACTCCGGATGGTGCCGTTGAAAACTGGTATCGCTCGCGTGCCGGGGATGTGATTGCCCACACCGATCCGAGTTTCATCTCGTACGCACCCACAGCGTACTACTGGTACAGTTCGCAGCGGAATCTAGTGCGAGAAGATCGACCGGATCAGAGCTGGGTGACCTACACCTACGACCCGGTCTTCCAGCAACTTACGGGCAGCCGAAACGTACTAAACGAATGGAACAGCTTTACCGTTGATAGCCAAACGGGCCTCAGGCGCACCGCAGAGAACGCGGCTGGGCGTACGACCTACTCCTACTATGCCGTCGGTACACCGCAGGCGGGTCTGTTGAGTGAAGTCCTCGATCCGTTCGGAACACCGACGCAATACACCTACGACGGCAACCGCCGTCTCCAGGAGGTCGTACAGGTCAACCCCGTCCAACCTTTGAACCCGCTCCGAACGACGACCACCTATGATGGCTATGGTGAAATCCGTTCGGTGAAGGATCCATTGTGGCGCACCAACTGGAGCTACTCCGACACCCGTGGACGGGTGACCGGCACATTGGCTGCTGATGGTGGACAGACCAGCACGCTTTACGATGCCACGGGACGGGTGACGGCGACGAAAAATGCCCTTAATACTTGGACAAACTACCAGTACGACGGAACCGGCCGTGGTTGGCAGAGCCTCGTCATCCAAGATTCGACTTCGCAATCACCAGCGATCACGGAAGTGGTCTACGACGATGCGGGAAATGCGATCGTTCGCATTGATCCACTGCTTCGGCGAACTACCATCGCCTACGATACGCGTAATCGACCAACTCTTGTTCTGGATGCACTGGGTTACCCTTCAAGCACGATTTTCGACGCAACCAGTAACCCGGTCTTCAACTTCAATGCCTACGGTGTACCGCAGCAAACCATTTACGATGTGATGCAGCGCCCGATCATCTCCGTCGATGTGTACGGCAACCGCACGTCGACAGTCTACGACCTCGCCGGCCACCTCATTCAGACGCAAACACCGGACAACCAGTTCAATACGAATTTCTACGATCTGGTGGGCCGAAAAACGGCTACCGTACAGGCCAACGGCAGTGTGCAAACCACGCAGTACGATGCCCTCAACAGTGTCGTGCAGCAGGTCGATCCGACGGGACTGATCACCAGTTTCGTCTACGACGCGCTTGGCCGAAACATTTCCATCACGAAAGGCGTTGGCGCAGCTTATCCTAGTATCACCGGTATGTCCTACGATTTCGCAGGACAACTGACAGCCACACTTGACGCTACACAGAAACTGACGACTTATGCCTACGATGACGTTGGTCGTCAAACGGCAACAACTGATCCAGCGGGAGCTGAACGGCTTACGTTCTACAACTGGGGAAGTCAGGTCTGGAAAACTGTCGATCCGAGTGGCGTGGGCCTCACCACGATGGCCTACGACAAGTTGGGACGGATGACTGAACAGACAGATGGTGCAGGTAAGACCACCACGTCGGTGTATGACAAGGTTGGCAACGTGCTGAGCGTGACCGACCCACTGCTGCACACGCAATCCTCGGATTACGACGCACTCAATCGCCGCATCTTCAGCTACGATGCCCAGCTACGACCAACCACCTACATCTACGACAAGGTCGGCAACCTGCTGAGCCAGAAAGATCCGACCGGGGCATACGCGCAATGGCAGTACGACGCCCTCAACCGCAATGTGGTGTCAATCGATGCCAACGCCAAATCGAGCTGGACGGCCTACGATCCGATGGGTCGGGCCACCTGGACGATGGATGCCCTCTTCCAAGTGACCAAGGTTGGCTATGATCCGGCGAATCAACGGATGGTGTCGGAGAATGCACGAAATGAGCGTGTCACGACGATCTACGATTTAGCTGGCCGCACTCTGTTGACCCAGGCTCCATTGGAGCAGGACACACTCACCGAATACGACTATCTCGGTCGGCCAACCCTGGTCATGGCCATTGATGGCACACTCACGGGAATGGCGTACGATTTGGCGAACCGGCCACTGGTAACGGTATTGCCCAATACCAGTCGAGTAACTTCGTTGTTGGACACAGCCGGGCGAGTGATAGGCATAGCTGAGGCGGAAGGTCGGCTGACCAGTTCGATCTATGACGGTTTTGGCCGGGTGATGGAAACGGTCAACGCCAAAGGGACGCGTACGACCTATCTGCGGGACGCGGTAGGTCGGGTCATCAGCACTACCGAAGGGGCCGGAACCCTGGCGGCGCGGACTTTTGGCATGGTGTATGACGACGCCGGGCAGCCTGTTGTACAGGTCGATGCTTTTGGATACGCCACGACCTCCAAGCTGGATGTCCATGGACGCGCAACGGAAGTGCTGGATCAAGCCAATCAACCCGCCAATTTGCTCTACGATGCCGTAGGACGAGTGACCGAACAAGTTGATGTGAACGGTCGGCGTACCGTTTATCACTACGACTGGATGGGCAACAAAACCCTGGAGATCATGGCGGCTGGTTCCGATGACGAAATGCGGACGACCATGACCTATAACGGGGTGGGTAATCTCCTCGAAACGATCGTTCGCACCGGGCCAACAACCACTGTAATCACCACGCAGATTTACGACACGATCAATCGACCGATGGCCACCGTGAATGCCTACGGTCAACGCACCACAGTCATTCGTGATGCTGCGGGGAACATCACCCAGCAGATTAACGCCAAGGAGAAGATCACCGGTTTCACATACGATGCGGGCAACCGGCTTTTTGAAACCCTGCAACCCGGTGGTGGAACCACCATGATCATCAGCGATGTGATGGGGCAGGAAGTGGCTTCGGTGGATGCCACCAACCGGACGACTTTCACGGTGCGAGACGATCTTGGTCGGCCGATAGCTCAAGTTGACAACCTGAACAAGTGGGCCACCTCCAAGTTTGATCCGGAAGGGAACAAGACCCAGACCGTGGATCGCGCAGGTGTCATCGTCCAAACGCAGCACGACCTGTTCAACCGTGCCACCAAGACGCTGGATTCGGAACAGAAATTCACACTAACGCAATTCGATCTAGGCGATCAGGTCATCGCCACCACCGACCAGAACACCTTCGTCCAAACCATGAGCCGGGACAAGTTGGGTCGTGTCACCTCAACCTTAAACAGCCTCAACCAGACCACAAAATCCGCCTACGACAAGGTCGGCAACCGCACGGCCAGTATCGATGGCCTAGGCGTGACGATGCTGTACGCCTACGACGCCCAGCACCGCCAGACACTCAGCACCAACGCCCTCAGCCAGACAACGGCCCAGCAGTTCGATCTGGCCGGTCGGGTGACGGCTTCTCTCAATCAGATGGGCGAGATCGTCGGCACAGTTTACGACGACCTGAATCGCCCCATCGTAACCATTGACGGTGTTGGTCGGCGCACGACCACCGCCTACGATGCAGTTGGTCAAGTTATCGGCGTAACTGATCCGAGCGGCACCACGACCGTTTACGGTTACGACGATTTTGGTCGGCAAATCTCGATGCAGAACACTCTGGGCCAGTGGTCGTACAGCGAATACGACTACGCCAGCCGGGTCACCAAGACGCTCGATACGCTGGGCCGACCGACCCTTTACGGCTACGACGGTGCTGGCCGACAAATCACCGTGACCAACCCGAAGAACGAAACTACCACCACGGTGTACGACGACGCTGGTCGACGGATTGCCCTGGTCGATGCCAGCAACAACCGCACCACCTGGGTGTATGACGGTGTGGGACGCGTGACAGCGGAGATCAACCCGCTGGGCAAGACTGCTACGATGCGGTACGACGCTGCGGGTCTGCTGACCAGCACCACGGATCGCACCGGCAAGAAGACCGATTACGGCTATGATTCGCTCAACCGCAAGATCTCGGAATCCTGGTACACCAACACTAACACGCTGATCCAGACTCAATCGTGGAGCTACGATGCTGCCGGGCGGATGAAGACGGCGACCGATCCCGATGGCATTTACACGTTCACGTACGACACGGTCGGTCGGCTGACGCATGTCGCCCAGCCGTTCGGCCAGTGGATGACCATGAGCTACGACGCCGCAGGTCGGCGTACCAACGTGCTGGACAGCCAGGGTGGCAACACCACCAGCCAGTTCGATGCGTCCGGTCAGTTGCTCAAGCGAAGCTGGGTTGGCACCGCAGGAACCGACACCACGGCTGCCGGTGCTGTGACTTACAGCTACGACGGGCGGGGGTTGAAGACGGGGGTCAGCCGGTTCAGCAATGCTGCTGCTACGACCAAGATTGGTGAAACCCAGAACACCTACGACAACAAGGGTCGGCTGACGGTGCGGAACCATAAGAAGGGAGACGGCAGCACCATCACGAACGAGAGTTACAACTACGACAACGGCGACCGGTTGACGTCGAAGACCATAGACGGTGCCACTACGAGCTACCAGTACGATGCCATCGACCAATTGGTGAGTGAGAACAGTTCGACGTACAGCTACGACAGCACGGGCAACCGCACCAATTCGGGGTACATCACGAACACTGGGAACCGGCTCACGGCGGACGGGATGTGGGCGTACACGTACGACGACAACGGGGCGGTGGTTAGTAAGAGCCGGACGCTCAACGAAGTGCTGGAGACGTGGGAGTACGGCTACGACCATCGTGGCATGATGGTGACGGCGAAGCAGACAGTGGGGAGCACGGTCACGCGTTCGACGTACAGCTACGATAGTTTTGGCAACACGCTGGCCACGGGCATTGGCGGAACTACAGTGTGGTCGGTGTACGACGGGTGGGACACGGCGAAGCCGTCGGGTGCGGTGGGGACGGAGGACTTCGACCTGCTGGCCACGCTTCGCGAAGGCGACGGGATGCTGATCGACCGTCGCTACTACGGTTCGGGCTGGGACGAGTTCCTTGGCAAGGAATGGGGCACTGGCGGCGGGCCGGAAGCGCATAAGTTGCGGTGGAGCCTGACGGACCATCAGGGGAGTTTGCGCCGGGTTCTGGATGCAGCAGGTAATGCAATCGGCTGGAAGGAATACAACGCCTTCGGGTTGATCACCAGTCAGACGGGCGAACTGGAAGCAGTGGCCTACACGGGCCGGGTGTGGAACGGGTTCACGCTACTCCAGCACAGCCGGGCACGGATGTACGACCCGACCACGGCCCGCTGGTACACCGTCGATCCGATGGGCTTCGATGCGGGCGATGCCAACCTCTACCGGTACGTCGGCAACGGCGTGACCACGAGAAGTGATCCGAGTGGAATGTACTTGTTGGCTTCAACAGAAGAGGCAGCCAAAAAAATATCGGAGACAGTGCGGGCAACATGCGGTATTGACGAAAAATCGATGATTGACATCGTACGAATCGGTTACGACAAAAATGCACGGTACATGATCGCGCCTTCACCAAGGTTGAAACTAAAGGTACTGCAAGCACTTCAAGCTGATATGAAAGAGACAGGTGGCAAAGGCGGATGGACATATGAAGTCCTGTCGGCGATCTATTCAAGCGATCATCATGTGGAAACTACCGATGGAGTTGGAATACGGTTTACAACAGATACGACTGGTCGAGTTGATAAGTCGAAGTATTTTTGGGAAGACAAAGGAACAAGGGCATTCTCTGGCAAGGAGATGAACTACGTCGAGGAATATTTGAAGAACAGTGGCTTTCTCGGTGATTACAGATATGCGGTTGCAGACTTCCGAAATGCAGCTTCTAAGCATCAGGTTCTGCCAACAAAGACAAATGTAGACGTATCATCTCCGGTAGAACTGAACTTACTTGAGTACAAATCATACAAGGAGGCGAATCCTACAGGATTTTGGATGGGTGAGGCAGGAATTTCTTTTATGAAAGGTGCACAAGATAGTGTTACCGCACCTGTTCATCTCATGGTTCTGGCAACCAACGAAAAGCAACAGCAACAGCTTGCTGAATCGGCGCGCAAGTTCTCTTCGTTGTCAGGTTATGAACAACATCGATTACTTGGTACGGCACTTCAGGGCTATGCACGTAAGCTTGCTGATGGTGACCCGAACGCTATTGGTGAACTTGGTGGAAGTATCGTCGGGCCAATGGCAATCGGAAAGCTCTCAAGCATGTCACGGCTTGCTCCGTTGAGCAAAATTGATGATTTTTGGATTGGATTGAGCAAGAGTCAGAGTAAACCTAAAATTTTACCAGGGCAGCCATTTGCAGATGTAATTGCAAATGAACTTGACTCACCTCTTGATCTGGCTGCCAACATCAAACCAAAGCCGGGCTATTTCGATGTGGCAGCACATGGAAATCCTGACGGAATTATTGTTCGGCTGCCCAAAAGCGAGCGCTTTCCCGATGGCCTGAAAGTTGCCATTTCGCCTGAAGAAGCAGCAGGAATTATTCGAAAAATGCCGGGATACACTGAGGGAACTCCACTTCGGCTTATCGTTTGCGACACTGCTGTACCTGGAACAGGTGGGATTTCTCCCTATGGCGCCAGGCTTTCTCAAGAAATGAAAGTTCCGGTTCTAGCACCGACGCGTAAAGTGTGGCCATATCCGGACGGTACGTTAGAGGTTATGGGTGGGAAGTACATTGATGGAGTGCTCCGCCCGATGGAACACGTCAAAGGGCAATGGATGCCGTTTGGCGACGAATTTTGGGGTAATGTTGTCTCGCCCAAATAAAGAGGTGTGTGATGAGCATTTTCGCCAGTTGGCCACACAGGTGGTTCTTCGTGCCGAACACCACGAGTGAAAAAACGTCTTCTGGATATCCACTTTCTGCGTGGATCGACCCGTCGTGGACTCCCGATGACCTAGCGCGCCTCTTGATCTACCTAGCTTCGGCGCCCGTATATACCTACACGTTCGTTTCGGGAGTGAAGTGCGCTTTGTGTGGAAGTGTTCTTGAAGGGGCTTCAATCATGCGATGGGACGGCACTTGGCTATGGGGTGATGAAGACCGCCATTTCGTCGAGAAGCATTCGGTTCGATTGCCGGATCAGATGGTCGAACACATTCGCAAAAGGAATTATTCTTGCCCACAATCTGACGAAAGTATGCAAGAGCGTGCGGCGGCAATGTACGCTTCGTTCTACAACTCCTTGTCGGAATAGATAAAACTGTTGATGTTCGCAATCAGATTGCCCGTGCGGATATGAACACCACGCACTGGTCGGTGTACGACGGCTGGGACACGGCGAAGCCCTCGGGTGCGGTGGGGACGGAGAACTTTGATCGTTGGGCGACGCTTCGGGAAGGCGATGGAATGCTGGTGGAGCGTCGGTACTACGGCAGTAGTTGGGATGAGTATGTGGCGAAGCAGTGGGGTTGGGGTGGCGGGTTGTTCTGGGACGAGATGCTTTGGAGCCTGACGGATCATCAGGGATATCTGCGCCGGGTACTTGGGCCGACGGGGACTGTGTTCGGGTCGAAGGAGTACAACGCCTTCGGTTTGATGGGCGTGCCGACGGGTGAACTGGAAGCGGTGGGGTACACGGGCCGGGAATACGATGGCTACACGCTGTTGCAAAACAGCCGGGCACGGATGTACGACCCGACCACGGGCCGCTGGTACACCGTCGATCCGATGGGCTTCGATGCGGGTGATGCGAACCTGTACCGGTACGTCGGCAACGGGGTGACGACTCGGACAGATCCGAGTGGGATGGAGGAAAACGGATTCGCAGCGCATGCCTCAAAGTTCGCTACAGGAGCGGCTGCAGGTATGCTCGGCGTAGAAGCTGAGAAAAGCATTCTGGAAATGTCGCAGGAGGAGTTGCAGGCCAAGCTTGTCAGCAATGGTGCGGGAGCCGTGGAAGGCTTGCGGAAACAACTCAATCTCATAATCAGTCCGAATCCAACAGCCATCGCAGAGTTTGCTCAAGGGGTGATTGAGGGGTTCTTTGTTGATGGGCTGTGGGGATCTTTGACTGGACTTTACGATCTTGGGGCTGGAGCCTTCGATCTCGCCAAGGAAGCTGTCAAAGCACACGTTCGAGTCAACAATTACGTTGCGGACAAAGTCGACAAGGCTGTGTTCAAACCAGCGATGAAGACGGCTGGGACAACATTCGTGACAGGTGTGATGAACCTGGGTCAAATGACGAACCGAAGCCTGACCCAGAATTGGGATGCGCTTACCTCCATGGGTCAATCTACCGTTCAAACTGGCCTGCAGAATTTGGATGAGGGGATCAGGCAGGTTCAACTTGAAATCACTGGCGACTTGTCGTCGGCAACCTTGCAAGCTGTTCAAATGACGCAAGACGTCAAGCAAAAGGTGGAGAAAGCTCTCGCAGCGGGTACGAAGATGGCCAGGGAAATGGCAACAGCCATTCAAGATGTCATGGCGGGCCGGGAGCCAACGGTAAGTCCGGAGACCAAGAAAGCACTGACCCTGGGTGCTGTGTATGTGTCGGGCCTGATGAATAAGATGGCGAATGCCTCGCCACAACAACTGGGCAAGCTGTACGGCTGGGTGAGTTATCAAATTGCAGAAACCGTTGTGACGGATCTCGTCACAGCGGGGTTGGCCGAGTCAGCCCGAGCTGGCTGGATTGCGGCGAAGTTGCCGAAGGTGAAGTCTCTCTTCAAAGGTGCGGGGCTGGGCGATGATGTGGCAGAAATGTCGGTCAAAGTCCTTGAGAAATCGATCGACATTATGACGGGAGCCAACAAGGCACCTCATTTGAGTCCGAAGACCGGATGTTTTGTCGCTGGAACTCCGATCTGGACTCCAGATGGCCCGAAGGCGATCGAGGAACTGGTTCCTGGCGACATGATTCTTGCTTCGCCCGAGGAAGCTGCTGAACATGTCGTCGAAGCGAAGATGGTTCTCCAGTGTTCCCGCCGATCCGCCGAGGTCTGGACACTCCGTGTGGGTGGGCGATCCCTGCGCCTGACAATGGATCACCCGGTCTACACCAAGAGCCAGGGCTGGGTGGAACTCTATCGCGTAACAGTTGGTGACGAATTGCGTGGGCGGAGCGGCGAATGGACAAAGATCGACGGAATCGAAGCTGGCAGTTATGTGGAAGTGGTATACAATTTCGAGGTCGAGAGTTGGCACACCTTTTACGTTGGAGGATTCGATTGGGGGTTCTCGGTCTGGGTGCATAACGAGAACTGGTGCGACGAGATTCTGAAACTCAGCAATGCGACGAAAGAGCAAGCCGAAACGATCAAGAATCGGATCGTGGCTCAGCTCGACAAGCTGGATGATGCTGGACGGAAAGCCTTGACATCCGACGAACTGAAAAAACTATCGGAAATCGGAGTCGATACTGAAAAACTGCTGGCAAGGACAAAATTGCCAATAACTTTGCAGCAACAGAAAGAGTTGGCGAAGCATACGGCCGCTGTACGTAAAGAATTGATTGAGGATTTCGATTTGCTTGCACGAGAACTAACGCCATCACAAATCAAAGCAATAGCGGATGAGCCGTGGAGAATGCGATTGTATTTTGGTACAGCATTGGAATCGCGTGTTGCTGGGAAAGTACGAGATGCAGTTCGCGTAAACCCTCAAAGTGTTTTAAGCGATCTAAAATGGACAGGTAGGACAAACGCACCACAAGATTTTATTGGTGGAAAGGGACACGGTTTCGATATTACAGGCGGCAGCAAATCTTCTATCGAACAACATTTTAGGAGAAAGGGAGTTGATACAGTCATTACTTACGATTCAATTCCTAGCGATTTAGGGAAAAAATTCATGAAGTGGATGGACAAATAATACAACTAAAGGAAAACTGCCCCATGCAGCCACTATGTGATAAGGTTTATACTGAGGCGAAGTTTGATACACTTGTGTTCTCGGCAGCTCAAGTAAAACAATTGACTAACACTACTTTTTTCAATTGCGTTGTTGATCCAGGTACTTGCCGGGTAGAAGCCGACTCACTCCTTCAGAATATAGTATTTGACAACTTGAAGTGTGGAGATGCATTGCGTATCAGTTCTGATGCGAATATTAAGCAAGTCACGATACGTGGCTCTGAACCGAAATCATTGATTGTGCGGCCAGACTCCTTGATGAATGCCACACGTAGTGAGTGTCTTGTTTTGGATATTTATGATTACAAAGGCGAAGTTGAAATCATCGGTTTTGGGAAAGATGCAGTTCGGTTCAACAAGCTATACCATGTGGCAATTTCCTCGATAGATTTTGACTCTGTTGATTGGAAATCACTCGATATTGGGCCATTTAGCTATTGGCGAATCTTTCACAAGAAGCTCAAGGTTTTTCAGGCTTCGTTTGGAGTATTCAGTTTGCCGAGCAAACGAGATCGTCATTATCATGCAACACTTAGTGAGATGGGTAAACTTGAACAGCTTGGTTTGGTCTTTGGTTAAATCACACGACAATGGTGCGGTGGTGGGCAATATTAACTTGGTGGAGTCATGGAGTACGGCTACGACCATCGCGGGATGCTGGTGACGGCGAAGCAGACGGTGGGGAGTACGGTGAGTCGGGCGACGTACAGCTACGACAGTTCTGGGAATCAGATTGCTCGGGCGGATGTGAACACCACGCACTGGTCAGTGTACGACGGCTGGGACACGGCGAAGCCCCCGGGTGCGGTGGGTACGGAGAACTTTGATCGTTGGGCGACGCTTCGGGAAGGTGACGGGATGCTGGTGGAGCGTCGGTACTACGGCAGTGGCTGGGACGAGTATGTGGCGAAGCAGTGGGGTCGGGGCGGTGGCTTATTCTGGGGTGATATGCGTTGGAGCCTGACGGATCACCAGGGATCGTTGCGTCGGGTGCTGGACAGAGCGGGTGAGGTGAAGGGGACGAAGGAGTACAACTCCTTTGGGGTGACGGGCGTGCCGACGGGCGAACTGGAAGCCATTGGATATACGGGTCGGGAGTGGGACGGGGCGTTGCGCTTGCAGCACAGCCGGGCACGGATGTACGACCCGACCACGGCCCGCTGGTACACGACCGATCCGAAGGGCTTCGACGCCGGTGATGCGAACCTGTACCGGTACGTCGGCAACGGAGTGACCACACGGACAGACCCGAGTGGGATGCAGCCACCGACAATGCAACCTCAACTCAAAGCTCCTGCTGCAGCGAACCCGCTTCCAGATGCTGATCCAGTTGCGATGCAGATGCTTGTTGGTGGCCAGCATCAAGCACAAACCCTGGCGACATTGCAAAAGAAGCTCGATGATCTGTTGGAAAAGGAACTACTACCTGCCATTGAGAAGTTTGATCCAGACAATATTTCGGTTGAACAGTATAAGGCGATTGCAGCAGGTCATACTCCCCAAGTTAATATTTTCGGCGCTAAACGTGTTAGACTGGTTGTGGATCAGCATGAAGGGCAGAATGTTGCATATGTGTTCGTTCATGTGCCTCTTCAATATGTAAAGACTGGTGAAAGCATTTCGTTCGAAGATGGGGCCTCTGCTTATGTTACAAAAGGTGTGCCAGCACACTACAGATTGTCGCTTAAAACCACTCTACATGGTGGCCCGAAAGAGCTATACAAGTTCGCTTGGGATCGTGCTGATATGGAAGAATCGGCACGTGAGGGAGACAAGTCACTTGCGATAGTTGAACAAACGCGTGTCGAAGAGAAGATTATTCGAGATGTAGTCCCAATCATCAACGCCGCCGACAAATTCATCAAGTGGCAAAGTGGAGAAAAAAGCCTATTGGATGTCGGAATTGCAATTCTGGATGATAGTTCAACGCTGCTGACACTGGGAGGTGCAACCTTTGCGAAGGCGCTCGCCAAAGCTCCGAAAGTTGCGAAAATTCTGTCGGTAGCAAATGTTGCGACGCAAGGATTGACGGCGGCCGGACGTTTTGGCCAAGGTGTTCATGACTTGAACTTCGGTAATGGCGAGAAAGCTCAACAATACTTCACGGAGTCCGGATTACGATTGTTGTTGACCGCAGCCGCGTTCAAGCAATACAAAGACCTGACCAAGGAAATTGCCCGACTTTCCCAAACCACACAAAAGTATCGTATCGTTAAGCCAACTGAAACTGTAAACATTGGTCGTGGTGATGCTCTTCAGCATTTTACAGATGTAAAAGGTGTGTCTGGGATAACAGGTGTTCCCGAAGATGTGCTGGTAGGACTTAAGCCAGGCGAGATAGTAGTCGTTGATGCAGCACATTTCAAACCTGGTGTAAATCCATATCTTTCAGGTGAAAGTGGTGGTGTAGGAGTTACAAAGGCGAAACTAAGTGAAATGACTGCATACGAACTTGAACTGCACCTAAAAACGGCAGGTGTCCCACCAGATCGAAGAGGATATGTAATTGAATTTTCACAGGAAACTGTTGTTCAAAATGGTATTTCGCTTCGGGCAGATAGTCCAGCAAAATCTATTTGGTCATTGGCAGGAGATACGAAGTTGAATGGAACAATTACAATCAAGAAAATCAAGTAACCTTACGAGTTCCGTGATGAGCGATTTAAATCTTTCATCTATACTATCTGAGCTTTCGACATGCGATTCTGATCGTCAGGTCATGGCACTGGATCAGTACTTTCGTCTGCCGACATCTTCAGTGAGTGAATCGCAAAATCGGAGTGTAGTATCTGCGGCGGTGAAAGCTATGGAAATCTCTGACAATCCATATCCTGTCGCAGAAAAGGTGCTTAGATTCGGGGCAGAAAAAATACAGCCATTAATTGATTTGTTGGCTCGCAACACTTCGTCAGAGGTTGCGACACTTGCAGCATTGATCTTAGTCAAGAACAACTATAACCAGGGAGTGCCTTTCCTTGTAGACGAGGTTAAGCATAGTGGAGTGTACTTTGTAATTGCATCACGCGCACTTGCCAGTGCTGGTTGCGCTGACCATGTAAATTATGTATTTGAAAAATTGCGTCAGCATACTGTATTTCTTAACAGTGAGTTTCCATCTACCGATGATGAAGTAGCGCTAAGCTTGCTCAACGATCTTGATACACTTAATGTGCAGGTTCCTTCAGATATCCGATCGAAGCTATATGGGTTATAGCCAATTCGTGGAAATTTCATCCTCTTTGACAATCTCGCATACGCCTACGACGACAATGGGGCGGTGATCGGCAAAGTCAACTTGGCTGAGTCGTGGGAGTACAGCTACGACCATCGCGGGATGATGGTGACAGCGAAGAAGACGCAGAGTGGTACGGTGACGGTTCGGGTGACGTACAGCTACGACAGCTTTGGTAACATGTTGGCGCGAACCGACGGCACGGCGAACCACTGGTCGGTGTACGACGGGTGGGACACGTCGAAGCCTGGTGGTGCGGTGGGTACGGAGAACTTTGATCGTTGGGCGACGCTTCGGGATATAGACGGGATGCTGGTGGAGCGTCGGTACTACGGGAGTGGTTGGGATGAGTTCTTGGTCAAGGAATGGGGTACTGGCGGCGGGCCGTTGCTGCATCAAATGCGTTGGAGCCTGACGGATCACCAGGGGTCGTTGCGTCGGGTGGGCAAAAGAAACAACTTCTACCTGCTCGCGGAAAACGGTGGGACTACCTTGCTCGCCACCGTTGGTCATTTTTTCCGGCAAACGGACATTGCGGCAAATATCCTTCTCCGTTTGAATTGACTGTTGAGTTCACAAAATTGTTCGGACAACACAAATGAGTGCAGCAGGCGGCGGAAGAGCGGACAAACTAGGTAACCGATACGAAGGGTTGTGGGTCGTCCGCCAGTTGCTGCACCTGCTGGCCGGAGATGCACTCGATGTTATTGTTGAGGCCGTTGGTGATGATGAACGCGGAGTCGATGTTTGGGTCACTCGGCAGAATCGCAATCGTGATGCCCAGCAGTGCAAACGGAAGAATCGCAGCATCGGCCAATGGACCGTTGCTGAGTTGACCCAACAAGGCATTCTGCAACATCTGGCCTGTCAGCTTCGACGCGACGCGATGGCGACATTTACGTTTGTGTCCAGTCACCCGGCCGCGCAACTGCGTGAACTCGCTGACATGGCACGCATGGCTGGCGGAAACGCAACAGCGTACTTCCAAGAAGCGCTCCGTGTGAAAGCTCATGCCGAATCGCTTCGCCGATTCTGCACAGCCGTGGGTGTCAACTCCGATGATGTTTGCGGCCAGAATGAGGCCTTCGACATGCTCCTGCGGACAGAGAGCCATTTATTCGAAGACAGCACGGAAGGGTGCAACGAACTCAAGACGCTGGCACGATTTCAGATCGATGGTGACCCAGAGTTGGTGATAGCTCTGCTTGCCAGCTTTGCCGATGAGCGACTTGGACAACTGATCACAGCCGAACACGTTCGCCAACACCTGCGTGAGCATGACCTGCCACCACGAGATCTAACGAACGACCCTCGTGCGGAGCCCCAGGTCGAGCGGCTGCGCCAGGAGTTCCGCGATTCATTACGGCCGTCGCTCATCCAGGCCAGGCTGGTGCCCCGTCCGGAAGCGGAATCCATACTCACACGAATCACCAGCACACCATCCTCGCGGCTGATTATGCTTCACGGGCGGAGCGGTGCGGGTAAAAGCTGCGTGTTGTTGCGGCTGACGGAACTGTTGGCGGAGATGCAGATTCCCTATCTGCCACTGCGACTGGATCGACGACCACCCCGCACAAACGCTAACCACTATGGCATCGACGGATGTGGTCTTCCTGCCTCTCCCGCAATCGCTCTTCGTTCGATTTGTCCTCGCGGGCCTGCTGTACTCATCCTGGATCAACTCGACGCGGTTCGCTGGACGACGGCCCATGCCTGTGCTCAATGGGAAGCGTGCTGTCAGGTGATCGATGAAGCTCTTGCATTACCGGATGTGGTCGTGATTGTTGCGTGCCGAACGTTCGACTTGCGAGACGACCAACAGATCAAAGCATGGCATCACGGCAAGCAAGGGCTGGAAGTGGAGGTTGGTGATTTGCCAGAGGAAGTGGTGGTTTCTGTAGTGAACACCTATGGCGGCAACTTCGCTACGCTAGGCGACAGTCAACGGAAAATGCTCCGCTCGCCGCTGCACTTGTCGCTGTGGGTTCAGATCGTTTCTGCCGGGCGTTCGCCAGGTCAATTCGCCACGACTGCTGAGCTTCAGGAGATGTTCTGGAAGGTTCAAATTGAAGTAGCAAGCAAGACCGGTGTACCTGGTACCGAGTTCCAAGCTGCACTGAATGCTCTCGTCAAACGGATGGATCAACAAAGCGTACTAAAAGTACCTCAGCGTACGATCGAAGCCTATCCATCCGCAGCGAAGGCACTGCTTTCGCAGTCCATCGTGGCTGAGTCGGACAGAATGCTGTCGTTTGCCCATCAGAGCTACTTCGAATATCGGTTGGCATGCCAACTTGTTGATGATGTGCAAGATGGACGCGTCACTGTCGCGCAGTGGCTTCAGGCCAGCGGACAGACACTGCTGCGTCGAGACCAACTTCGTCTGGTTCTGAACCTGCTTCAGGATGAGCAGCCTGCCGTTTACGCCAGCACGTTGCGGGCAATTGTACTCGCACCTCAGACGGAGATCCGGTTCCATCTGCGTCAGCTCGCATTACGGCAATTCGGCGAATCCAAGGCACCAAGGGATTCGGAGTTCCTTCTTGCTTGCGAGTTGGCGATGAATTCGCAGTGGATGGAACACGTTGCAGAGAACGTGCTCATGAGGCATGCAGGCTGGGCAGACTCGAATCATACACTTCGGCTCGTGGCAAACTGGCTTGCTTCGGCAGATGAACGTGAAGTCAACGTGGGCCTACAAATATGCAGATGGTGGGCGAAGGACCGTGGCGAAGCAGTGGCGGGTTTGGTGCAGCAGTACCACGGCCAACCGGAACCATGGCCGAACAGGCTGCATGGCGTGCTGTCGTATGACCCGGCGGATGACAGCCCCGGTCTCTTTGCTATCCGCCTGGATTTGATCCGTTCTGGTGTCATCCGTCATGGCTTCATGGCGGTGGAAGAAGCCTCCAAGCGTGCGCCGCAGCGGGTCATCGATATGCTGATTGCTCACTTCGAGAAACATTTCGATAGCACTGTTGAGAAGAACGAACGGCTTGATCGGGAATCGGCGCTTCCGTTCTTTATCGCACTGCACGACGCCGTTCATTTCGAGCGGGTTGTGGATCTGATGCCGCAAGAGTTCTGCACACGATTGATGCCACTCGCTTTGCGAGTATGTGAGGATTCACGCATCGTTGATACTGATGAGGAAGAACGGTCTATCCAGCCGTTCTATGAGGATTCAACTTGGTCGAAAGAGAGCTTCTATAACCTCCGGCCCAGCGTGGAACTACTGCGGATGCTCGCTCGAGCAGCGAGCCATGTGATCAGCGATGATCCGTCGGCGTTTGCACTTGATCATTCAGAGCTGATGAGCAGACCGGGCCTGAGTATGCAACGAATGATTGGCATGGCCTTGGCCGCTGCGACAGAAAATGCCGCTGACGTCGCCATTGGCTGGCTCTGCGATACCCCGCACCGACTTGAGTTGCCCGAGAACAATACTCGAAGCTGGGGTATTGCACAGGCAATCATTTGCCGTCATGCAGTATCGTGTTCGGACGCGTGCTACGCAAGACTTGAGCAAACGATCCTGAGCTACTACAGCCGGGCAGAGCGGTCGAGCTACCGTTGGGCTATCCAGCGACACCGTACCTCTAGAACGTGGTTGAACAACTACGGACTCACTCAGCATGCACTTTTGCCAAGCCTGCCAGAATACAGATTGAGTGTCACGGCCCGCTCGCAGATGGGAGTGCTGGCTCGCAAGTTCAATCAAACGGCGGACAATTTTGTGAGCCATCACAGTGAAGGTGGTTTTGTCTCTAGTGCGATCCGTGGGAACAAGGCGGCAAAGATTACTGATAACGGTTGGCTCAGAATCATCGGCAATCCGAAGCTCAACGCTCGAAAAGACTGGCATCACGGCCGATCAGCATTGGTGGATACCAGCGCAGAAGGTTTTGCACGTTCGTTCGGTGAACAGGCAAACCTTAACCCATCACGGTTTGCACGGTTGGCTCTCCGAATTCCCATGACTGCCTACAGTGGCTATCTGTCGAATGCAGTCCATTCTGCAGCTAAGGTCACCTCACAGAATGCAGATTGCACGGAGCGGGAATGTGCAACTGATGACGACGTACGTGCGCTGATAGAATATGTCGCCTACCAAACCGATGAACGCCTCGCATCAGCATTTTGTTGGCTCATGGATGGTCGACATTCCTGTCTAACGACGGCTCGTTCCTTGGAGATCGTCCGCCAGTACGCAATCGAACATCCGCACCCGGCTCCCGATTGGTCCTACACGACGAATGGGGAACCCGACTACGACAGCATTTCCATCAATTGCATTCGGGGCAAGGCAATTGGCGTCATCGGCATGTTGCTCTGGGAACGCAACGAATTGATGGAACTGTTCGAGCCGACAATCCGGCAGGCCGCCGCCGACCCGCATCCCGCCGTGCGTGTGGCCGCAATACGCGCCTGCCTGCCGATCCTCAACATCGATCGTGTCCGAGCTATTGAACTTGTTCTCGCGGCATGCGACGGTGTGGACGAAGTACTTAGCTCGCGTTGGATTAGCGAATTTCTTCGATACACTCTTGCCTCGCACACGGATCTGGTCATGCCGATCTTGCGTCGCATGATCCAGTCGACGAATCCCGCCGTCGCGACGAGTGGGGCCGCGTTGTTGACGGCAGAGTATCTTCAACAGCGCATAGCGTTCGACGCCATCAACGATTTGTTCACTGGCAGCGTCGCTCAGCGTCTTGGAGTAGCGAAAGTCGCTGCCAGTTGGTGGGACGATGCAATGTTTAGATCTCGTTGTGTCACTCTGCTAGAACGGCTGGTCAATGACTTGGATGATAAAGTTCGAGAAGAGGCAGTTTGCTTCCTTCGTCACCCGGGTTTTCTGTGTAGCGAGGAGGGTCGGGCGCTTACATTAAAGTTCGTTGGCAGCCGCGAGTTTGCCCGCGATCCGTCAGCGTTTGTCCGTGCCATTCGCAATCACACAGGTTCGCTGTTGCAGCTCGACGACGTCATGGAGGCAGTATGTCAGCAGATCGCTGGTGCGCTTCTGGACTCCTCGCGAAGGGATCAGTTGCTGGATAGCCACAGGACATATGGTCTCATACCACTTCTCCTGCGTCTCTATGAGCAGGCCGAGCAAGCGAACGACACAGCCACCCGCACCCGCTGCCTCGACTGGTGGGACGCGATGTTGCAGGCCCGTCTTGGCGAATCTGTAAATGTTTTGGAGCAATTGACAACAGATGTAATCACCGGTTGACTTCGTCGTTGATGACCGCTGAACATATGAATTTAAACTGGGCGTTGCGGCGGAATGCTGCTTGCCTTTGACCGTATTGCGGTTGGCTTGCTAGCTGCAGCCCAACTGGTGAAGCAACTTAGCCACTCGGTGGTAACAGACCTGATATTCTTGCTGAAGCAAGTTGCACGCCAAGCGTCGGGTATTCTTGATCGACCATCGTAACGGTGGCTCTGAATCACTTGGTAGACCTTGTTCCACCATGCTGTCCAACGCCACATGAAGGTCGGAATTGAGGTGCTTACACGGCCAGCTCCGCCCGAAGAATGCGGAGAATTGCATGCGGAGAGTCCTGTTCCCAAAGTCCGGGTGTTAATGCTGGATCGTGCCATCCTCTGATGTGAACCACCGCTGTATCCTGCGGTCATGCCCTCAGTGGCGGCGCATTGATGTCGCTGTGGCCTTATTCAGGCAGGAAGCCAGCGTGCTGAAATCGTTGCAGAATCCCTTCGGCGATGTCTGATTTCTTCATAGGCGACGATCCTACCGCCAGCCAAAATTGGAGGACCTATTTCGTGATAGCTATATATTGTGAACACGTTCTTCATGTTCAAAAGCTCATGCTAACCAAGTACTAAGGGCCTGTCTCGAAATAAGTGTTACAAGTTCGCGTGACGCTATAGCCGTCGTTCATGAGGAACGACACACGAGCCGAAGGGATTCGGCAGCGGCATGGCTCTTTATCGCCATCGCTGGATGAACGGCAACTCCG
>JBBRME010000035.1:0-28401 GCA_038230995.1 Gemmatales bacterium | reverse complement strand
GTGGCGTACAGCCCGGACGGCAAGACGCTGGCCTCGGGGAGCCTTGACAAGACGATCAAGCTGTGGGACGTGGCGACGGGCAAGGAGCAGGCCACCCTCACGGGGCACACGGGCAATGTGATGTCCGTGGCGTACAGCCCGGACGGCAAGACGCTGGCCTCGGGGAGCGGGGACAACACGATCAAGCTGTGGGACGTGGCGGGCAAATAACTATCGCCGCTGCGATGAGATTTATCGAAAAGTAATGACGGCGAATGAAAAAGTCAACGGAAAAGGTGACTGTCCCCTTTACCGTTCCTACCAAGATATTTTATATACGGTGTCGTCAATGATCACTTTAGATTTTGTGAAGAATCTTGTCGGTATTCATTTGTCCAGACGTGCCGAGACAATTGGGATTCAATTGCGCATTATTGAAGATGAAATCGAAGAACATGAGTGGGGATGGGTTATCTACTGGGAGCCGATTCCAACACTTAATCAAAATATTGTTAAAATGCCAATATCGGGGCTACCGTATCTGGTTGACAAAGTGAACAGTCGAGTTCGCACTGTCGGTACTTACGGTCTAAAGATCTCGATCAGTAAACTACTAAAGTCAAGAGAAGGATAGAAGCCTCTCTTCGGGCCAACTTTCGACACATCATGTCTCTCATTTCACCTGGGGTTCCCGCGCTGCGCTTAGTAACCCCAGGCTAAAATCCGTCGCCCCATCCGGGGCTCAAGAGAAGACATCGAATGAACTGCTCATACCCAAATTTGCCAACCTAAAACAACCTCGTCCACCTCAGTTCCTTGCTTTGCGGCTTGGGGTTCTTGGCTAGGTCGATCACCAGGTCGGCCATGTGCTTGACGCACCATTCGTAGTACGTCGGCGTCAGGTTGTTCAAATCCATGTCCGGGGCGGGGTTCATGAAGTCAATCGCATACGGCACCCCGTCCAGCACGGCCCATTCCACCGTATTCATGTCGTAGCCAAGGGCCTTCACCAGCGTCAGGCAGTCGTTGTGGATGCGTTCCTTCAGCTTCGGGCTGAGGTAGTTTTCATCGGGGATGTACCGACGGTTGTGGGTGTCGTACGGCATGATGAGCACGTCCTTCTGCCCCAGGCACATGCAGCGGACGTACTGCTCCCACGGGATGAACTGCTGGGCGATCATCGTCATCAGGCCGGACTCGTCGTACGCCTTGATGAGTTCATCAATGGTGTCGCACTTGTACACCCCGCGCCAGCCTCCGCCGTGAGCATCCTTCAGGATGCACGGCAGCCCGATCTGGCTGACGATGTAGTTCCAGTCCAACGGGTACATCAGGTTGCGCAGGCTTTCTTCCCGCACGATGCCCGGAATGTAGTCCTTGTTCGGCATCACGATGGTTTTGGGATGGGCGAGGCCCAGCTTGGTGCAGAGCGATGCCCCGAAGAACTTGTCGTCCGCCGTCCACATGAACGGATTGTTGATGACGTGCACGCCCTCCAGCACGGCGTGCTTGAGGTAGCTGCGGTAGTACGGCACCTCGTGCGAGATGCGGTCGACGATCACCGAATACGGATTCGGTTCGTCCATGGCGGTGCCACCGAGCTTGATGAACTCGGCGGTCACACCGGCATTGCGGCCGTTGACTTCCTCGATGAACCTGGGCGGGAAGCTCCACTCGCGCCCGCAGAGAAGACCGACTTTTTTCATGATGAGTTCTCAATATTTGAACCGCAGAGGCATATCAGAAAAACAAAAGCAGGATTCACCGCAGAGAAAGAAGAGAGCACGAGAGAAAACCAATTGAATGAATTCTTATCATTGATTTTTCTCCTGTGCCCTCTTCTTTCTCTGCGGTGAATATTCTTAGGCTTCTTAACTTCTCAGTTCGCGCCGCCGATGTACATCGACAGTTGTTTTTCCCACACGGGCCAGTCGTGGGCCATACCGTCCCACTCCCGCAGGGCATTGCCGATGCCTTTGCTCCACAGTTTGCCGCTGAGTTCGCGGTTCTGATGGACCAGTTTATCTTCTTTGCCCACGGCGAGGATGATCTCCTGCTGACGCAGGTGATGCAACCGCCAATGGTCATGTTCGCCGCCGATGTACTCAACGGGGTTGTGTTGGTAGATGATCTCTTCGTGATGGCCGTCCGCGAACCGCCTGATGTCGCACAGGCCGCTCAGCGAAACGATACGATTGATACGGTCCGGGTTCCGAAGGCCTAAATCGATCGCATGATACGCCCCGAAGCTGGCCCCCAGCGTGATGGTAAACGGGTTGGGGTTCCGGCTCTTGGCGAAGGGCAGCACTTCATTGAGCAGGTAGTCTTCGTACTGCCGTTGCCGCCAGGCACGGGCACCGGCATGTTTCCATTTGCAGTACCAGGCTTCGTTATCGACGCTGCTGACCATCATCACGTGCCACCAGCCTTGGCGAATGCCGTGGCCGATGACGTTCATCATCCCGCGGTCTTCCCATTCATGGAAGCTGCCGAAGGAGGTGGGGAACACGACGATGGTGGCCCCGCTGTGGCCGAATTCGAGGAGTTCCATGTCTCGGTGGAGCGATGGACTCCACCAGCGGTGATACTGTCGGTGCATGGGTGCAGATCGTATCCGGAGTGCAGATAAGACGATTGTGGTGAAGACTGGCCCGGTGGCTACGGTTCAAACTTAACAAGACGCGGAAACCTTGCCGATGAGATGGAAGAATCGGATTGGGCGGGATGGTTCAGAGGACTTCGATGAGGTAAGTCGTCATCCAGATGTCGAGTTGGTCGAACCGTTGCTTCAACCGCTCTTTGGTCGAAACAAAGTATTCTCGATACTCATCCAAGTCTTCAACATCGACAAAAACACGAATCAAGTCGTCGCGATACGTTACACCGTCGGCACGCCAGCGGCCACGAATGGTCTGCGTTTCGCAGGAAACAGCACCAAATTGAGACTCGAATTCGAGAAGCGTATCAGCAATGGTTTCTTCGGGCACGGCGGTTCCGTCGTTAAACCGCAGCGGTAACAGCACCTCGAAGCGACGTAGTCGTCTGCTCATAAGTCGCTGGCCCCTCTACGGAAAACGGAATCCCTTCAACGGCAAGAAAGCTGAGCGCCTCTTCTGGCACCAGCACTTCGCCGCTGGCCCAACTCTTGAACGAGAACCGCCCGGCCAAGCGACCGAGTGCTTGGCGTTTCGTTTCATCTGTCGGAAAGTGAATTCGGATCATGGTGTTATGCTAACCCGCCAACGGACGGATAGCAAGTGACTGAGGTATTGTTCGACCCATGAAGCATCGCAACCTGACGGACGCTGTTGACGACCTGGAGAAGCACGGGCACCTCGTGCGCGTGAGTCACCCGGTGGATCCACATCTGGAGATGGCAGAGATCCAGCGGCGGTTGTACGCCAAGGGTGGGCCGGCGGTGTTGTTCACCAACCCGAAGAACACCGGCTTTCCGATGCTGGCGAACCTGTATGGTTCCGTTGAACGGATGCACTTTCTCTTTCGCAGTACCTTGGCCGGGGTACGGCGTTTGGTGGATCTCAAGATCGACCCCAGCCGGGCACTCAAGCAACCGTGGAAGTACCTTGGCCTGCCTTTGCAGATGTACCGTTTGCTGCCCAAACGGGTCGGCAGGAATGCGCCGATTCTTCAGCACACCATACCGCTGAACCAACTCCCTCAACTTGTTTGCTGGCCGATGGACGGCGGGGCCTTTGTGACACTGCCCGGAGTGTATTCCGAACACCCGGACAAACCCGGTTGGCGGAGCAGCAACCTCGGCATGTACCGGGTGCAGATCAGCGGGAACGACTTTGATCCGCTGCGTGAAGTGGGCATCCATTACCAGATTCACCGGGGCATCGGCGTGCACCATGCCGCCGCCCAAGCAAAGGGCCAGCGATTGCCGGTCAACGTGATCGTGGCCGGGCACCCGGCCCTACCTGTGAGTGCGGTGATGCCGTTGCCGGAGGGGTTGCCGGAACTCGCGTTTGCCGGGGCGCTGATGGGCTACCGGATGCCGTTGGCAATGGCCGCGAACGGCATCGCGATGCCTGCGAATGCGGACTTCGTTCTGAGTGGATACATCGAAACCCATCGCACCAAGCCGGAGGGGCCGTTCGGCGACCACCTCGGGTATTACAGCCTCGTACACGACTTCCCGGTGATGACCGTGGAGCAGGTATACCACCGGCCCGGGGCGATCTGGGGCTTCACCGTGGTGGGCCGACCCCCGCAGGAAGACACCAGCTTCGGCGAGTTCATCCACGATCTCACCGGCCCGGTGATTCCCACGGTGCTACCGGGTGTGAAGGGGGTGAATGCGGTGGATGCGGCCGGAGTGCACCCGTTGTTGTTGGCCATCGGCAGTGAGCGTTATGTGCCTTATGCGAAGGAACGGGAGCCACAGGAACTGCTGACGATTGCGAATGCCATCCTTGGGCAGGGTCAACTCAGTTTGGCGAAAGTGTTGCTGATTGTGGCGAAGGAAGATGATCCGGAGTTGGACGTGCACGACATCCCGGCGATGCTTCGCCACTTGCTGCTGCGTGTGAACTGGCAGCGTGATTTGCACTTCCAGACCAGCACCACCATCGACACGCTGGACTACTCCGCCGGTGAGGGATTGAACCGAGGGAGCAAACTCGTCATCGCTGCGGCAGGGTCGATCAAGCGAGAACTCGGCACTGTCGTGCCTAGTGACATCGGGCTGTCAGCGGACTTCCCCGATGTCCGTTTGGCCTTCCCAGGGGTCCTGTGCATCAGCGGGCCGAAGCACACCGGTCTTGGCAGTGGGGAATACGAATCGAACTTCGAGAAGCTTTGCTACCAACTACAAACTCACGACTCCAAACTAAAAAACTATCCACTGGTCTGCCTGGTCGATGATGCCGAGTTCAGTGCCCGCACGCTGAACAACTGGCTCTGGAGCGTGTTCACCCGCATCAACCCGGCAGCGGATGCGTTAGTCGTGGGCGGTCGAACTTTTCGCAAGCACCACGGTGGCCCCGGCCCTCTGGTGTTCGATGCCCGCTGGAAGCCGCACATGGCCCCGCCACTGGTGGAAGACCCGGAAATCACCCGTCGAGTGGATGCCCTTGCTGCCCGTGGCGGGCCGCTCCACGGGTTGATCGCGTGAAGATTCTCCCGCTGTGAGCCGATTTTTCCGCACAGTTTCTTGTTCCGATTGTCACTCTCGCCGGAATTTGGCTTTGCCAAGCCCGCACCAATCCGTTTAAGATATCACTACCTATCTGACTGACCCGACGAATCAGGGTTGGCGACCGGGGGCGACCACCCCTTCGGCGGGAGAACTATGGCTACTGACAGCATCACCGTGAATTGCCCAAGCTGCGACGCCAAAGTGACGGCCAAGACGGCATCCTTTGGCAAGAAGATCGAATGCAGCCGGTGCAAGAACCGATTTATCCTGGAACAACCTGCGGCCATGGCCGACGACCCGAAGCCCAAGAAGGGCAGCAAAGCCGCTGTTGTTGCGGATGATGACGACGGCGATACACCCGCACCAAAGAAAAGCAGCAAAAAGGGCGGCAAGAAAGCTGCTGCCAAAGGCGGCAACACAAAGGTTCTGGTCGGTGCCCTGATTGGTGTTCTTGCACTTGCGGGCCTGGCCATCGGTGCTTTCGTGATCTTCGGTGGTGGTGATAAGGACAAACAATCGAAAACCAACACCACACCACCACCAAATCAGCAGCCAGCTGTTGATCCAAATCGCGGTACTCCTCCGGGTGGTGGCTACCCCGAAGGTCAGAATCCTGAAGGATCCATCCCGACGCCGGGATCGGAGAACCCCAACCCAAATGGACCGGGCGTGAATCCGCCGATGGGCGTTGGCCCAGCGAACCCGGGTGGCAACCCCGAAAAACCAGCAGGCCAGGACCCTCCGAAGCCAACAGAGCCAGGCCAACTGAAATCCAAGTTTGCTGGGTCTGACTTGACGAACCTATTGCCCGGCGATGCGAAGTCTGCCTTGCACATCCGCATGAATGAAATCACAACTTCGGCCAACACACTTCGCTCGGCATTCTTTAGCCGCACCAATGCTGAACTTTTCGAAACGTCGTTCAAGTTCAATTACCGCGAACTTTCTGAAGTCATCCACAGCTACGTCGGCTCGGATCGTTTACCGTTTGTGCTCCTGCGCACGAAGAACGACCTTGATCCAGCATGGTTAAACTCGCTCGAAGGTTTGGGGCGACCGGACACACCAGTACTGAAGGGCAAGTATCTCTATCGCTACGTCTTGTCGAACGCTTTCGTTTCCGGTGTTGAAATGTCGATGAACATTGGCGATTTGCTCGGCCTGCCAATCCCGGGCATGAAGGTTAAAGAAGTGAGTTACGCAATCGGCCTGTACGATTCGCGCACAATCGTGTTGGCAGAGAAGAATCTGTTTGAACGGTTCTTTAATGACCTCAGCGCGAGTGGTTTCCCGCCGTACAAGAGCGACTTCAATGAGCCAACAATCGTGCCGAATGTACCAGCGGACGGTACAGGTGGCTCACCAGGTGCGCCAGGCGTTGGCTCACCAGCTGGAGTTGGCCCAGGCGTTGGCTCACCAGCCGGAGTTGGTCCAGGCGTTGGCTCACCAGCTGGAGTTGGCCCAGGCGTCGGTGCACCAGCCGGAGTTGGCCCAGGCATCGGTGCACCTGCTGGAGTTGGCCCAGGCGTCGGTGCACCAGCCGGAGTTGGTCCAGGCGTAGGGGCACCTGCTGGAGTTGGCCCAGGCATCGGTGCACCTGCTGGAGTTGGCCCAGGCAGCCCATTTGCCGGTGGGGGGGCAGAGGGCGGTGCACCCAAGGCTCCACGAAAGTCGATTACTTCAAACCCGACCTATCGCACCGTTGAGCCTGCCCTTAAAAAAGCCATGAACCAGTTGCAGGACATAGACAAAGAACCAGTGGCGCTGGCCTTCGCTGAGATGGTCGATCAACGTGGACTGAACTCGTTGAGCCTGAAGGATCTGAGTTCAGCAATCACTTCAGTCGCCATGATGAACATCCTGGCAAAGCTCCGTGTTGTGGGTTTTGCTCTCACAAAACTTAACAATACACGCGGAACGATGACGGCTTACCTCGATTACACTTCAGAGAATGAAGCGAAGAAAGCCATCGACGAAAACTTGACGCCGATGTTCAACGTGCTCAAGGCTTACTATTCATCAAGATTCCGCGAGCCTTTGAATATCATCGACGGCGATACAACATCAACGGATCAAAATAGTGGTGCACCCGGAGCGCCTGGTATGCCGGGTATGCCTGGGATGCCGAGTGGCCCACCCGGTGGAATGTTCCCCGGTGGCCCAGGAGGGCCCGGAGGGCCCGCTGGCCCACCACCGCCTGCTTCAGGTGGTAGTCGGGGTGGCAAAGGCTCGGATGCATCAAGCCCACGGAATAGCAACAGTAGTGGTCGTCCGTCCGATGACGACGATGCTCAGGCACCACCTCCGCCACCACCACCCCCACCACCCGGCAGTGGCGGTGGGGGACGGCCAGGTGGCCCTCCAGGAGGAATGTTCCCGGGAGGCCCGGGAGGAATGTTCCCAGGTGGGCCAATGGGTGGTGGGGGTACGAATCCCGGCAGCGCTAGTAATAATGGTTCAAAAGTGATCTACTCTCGCTCGGACACCACTGTCACCGTCTCCGGCGAGTTCATCTGGACAAAGGATCAGTTCGACATCAACCTTGCCGGCCCAATGCTGCGTGGCGGAGCCGTGCTCACCGGCAAGATGGCCATGTTCTCTGGTGAGGCCAACATCTTCTCGCTCGCGAAGCGCGAGATTGAAGGCAAAACGTTTGATGACGTCGTGAAGAAGACCATGACCCGCGACATGACCCTGCCACAAGGGGCTGTAGCCCGGACCGCTGGGCGGGAACGCATTGTGCCGGGTGGTAGTGAGCCACTGCCTTATGGCCCGGAAGATCGATGCAGCTTCTTTGTTCCACTACTGAAATCGATGAGCAACCGGACTGCCATCTACGACAAAGTCGATATCGAAGGTCAACCTTGGTACGGTGCGAAGAACCTCGAAGCTGCTGAAACATGGATCCCGGAACTGCTCGTTCCTGATTATCCTTCAACGGCATGGCGGGCGAACAGCGAACTCGTTTCCGATGGCCGTACCCTTGGTGCAACGAACTTCGTAGCACTCGCAGGTGTGGGGCTCGACTCCGCACGATACGATCCGAAGGATCCTGCACTCGCTAAAAAGGTCGGCCTCATGGGGTATGACCACGGTAGCAAATTTGACGACATCACCGATGGCCTGTCGAACACCATCTTCTTGATTCAAGTACCGCCTGGCATTGATCGACCATGGATCGCTGGCGGTGGGGCAACTCTCATGGGCGTGGACGACAAGTCGAGTGATCCATCCAAGCCATTCATGTACAAGCGACCGGACGGTACCCGTACCTCCACGGTGCTCATGGCCGACGGAACTGTGCGTACTATCCGTGAAGGGATCGACCCGGCCGTCTTCCGTGGTATGGCCACCCGCGCCGGTGGCGAGAAAATCTCAGACATCGACAAGTTGATCCCAATTCAACAAACACCTTCGAAGAAGATGGATCTGAAGGCGAGTCGCTAATCGAGTTCGGCTCATTTCGTGAGCGATAAACTCTCAAATCCCCACCCTACGCGGTGGGGATTTTTATTTCACGACCGTGACGCTCTGCTCTCGGAAGCATTCCACCAGCAATCCGGTGCGATGGCTGCGGATCGTGATGGCGCCGGCAGTATGCGTGTCCAATGTTGTTGTGCCGCTGTGTAGCTCGGTGATGGTATTGCGGAACAAGTCGCCCCGTGTGGCAATCACCAGCTTGCCACCTGCCCACGCACGAAACTCAGGCGTGTAAGCTGACTGACTTCCGTGATGCGGGGCCTGGATGACATCAGCCTGCACACGCGGTAACTGCGTGACCAACGCGGTACCAGCTTTTTCCAAATCGCCTGTCAACAAGATCCGATGCCCAGCATGTTTCAGGACGATCACGAGGCTTCGTTCGTTTTCGACGCCAGGCGGCCCAACGGGCGGTGGATGAAGCACTTCCATTGAGACGTCGCCGGAGTGAAACTGGTCGCCCGCTTGTGCCGTGCGATGCGGGATGCGTCGTTCTGCAAGAACCGACAAGATCTCTGCGACTTCATTCGTTGGTTTTGTCGAGAAGCTCGGCGTCAGCGTAACTTGACCTATTGGAAATCTCCGAGCCAGTTGACCGAGACCATTGAAGTGATCCGCATCAGCATGGGAGATGAACACCTCATCAATCCGGCGGTGCCCACGATGCCAAAGGTACGGCGCGACCACTTTACGCACAACATCCGGCCCAGCAAGGCTGCCAGTATCGTACAAGAGGCACCGACCATCAGGCGATTCAATCACGACACAGGTGCCATGCCCAACAGCGAGAAAAGTTACACGGAGTTCATCGTTCGTATTCGTCGGCCAGCCGAGGAATAACACCGCCAAAAGCACCCAAGCCGATAAACCGAACAACCAGAGACGAGCAACGTTCCAGTCCGCCAGCACCACAACAGTCGCAATTCCATAAAAGCAGATGAGCCACCAGTACGGTAATGCCGGCAGCCACAGGGTACCACCCGGGATCATGTCGGCTGCGTGAACGCTGACGGAACAGGCTTGCAGGCAAATGTTGGTGATGAAAGCAAGAGCGTGACTCACTACGGGCAGCCAGGCAAGCAACAACAATAAAAACCCAGCAACAAGTGCTACCGATGTCAGTAGAACCAGCAGCGGGCCAACGACTAACCCGACCGGTGAAGCGACGTTTTGCTCTGTGATCAACAACGGCGTATTGGCCACGAACAATACGGCATTCACTGCATACATCACACCGATGGCTTTGAGTATCGACCGCACAACCCTCAACCATAGTGGACGAGATTCATCGATCAATTTGTCGAGGGGGTCTTTGGTTCTTGGCACAAACCACCGGCCGACTCCCCAGATCAACACAAACACACTGAGGAAGGAAAGCCGACCGCCCAAGTCCATCACGTTCGCTGGTTGTTGGATCAAAACGATTAACCACGCCAGTGCAAAACTATTCGGCAAGTGCCAGGGTCGCCGCAGCACAATAGCACCACACGCAGTGAACACCATGACCGCAGCCCGCAACGCAGATGGCCTCAAACCCGTGAGCATCGCATAGGTCACAACAACGAAAACCACCAGCCACGCAGCTCGTGTTGATGGCACGCCCAGACTCCCCAACACGATCCACAAAAACGCCGCCAGCAACACGAGGTGCTGGCCCGATATGGCCAGCACGTGCACGGTGCCGGTACGAATGTAGCTCTCCCACTCCTGGCGTTCCATGGCGCTGCCGTCGCCCAAGAACAAGGCGCGTGCAACACCGGTCGATGTGGCCGGCAGCGTGTGGTCAAGCGTGTCGATGGCGTAGAACCGCAGCGTGCCAAGGAGTTTGGCGATGCTCCAACCGCCGTCGTCCAGCCGCACGATGCTTCCTTCCGCTTGCTTGACGGCAACGTCGCCGAGAATGCGCTGTTCAACATCGCGTTGTCTGTTGTCTCGCTCGCCAGGGTTCTTTGGGCCTTCGTTCTGGCGAAATCGACCTGTGATCTGGACACCATCGCCGACTCGCAAACCCAAGAGCGGTGGATCGTTCAAAGTACTTTGATGTTCCACCCAGAGGCGAATGCGACCGTTAGCTGGCTGCCAACCTTCAACAGTTTGCACGGCTTCCAGTTCGATGATGGCACGATCGGTATCTCCACGTCGTACAGGTTCCAGTGGATCGCTGTTGCTGCGTTTCTGTCTGAGTGGTTCTTCCGCGAGAAGTCCACGTAGCACGATCGGCCCGTTTGCTCGTTCAGCAAAGAGTGCGGCACTCTGTTGCGTTGATTCGACTGGCCAGCGTGTGTAGGCAACTGCCGTGAGTGCAACAGCGGAGAGCAGAAGAATGGTTGAGCGTGAGGAGACGTTGCGGGTGAACCAAGTGAGTACATAACCGAGTACAGCTACGAGAACAATGACCCAAGAAGGTACGGGAAGAATTGGAGCAGCAAGCACACCCAACGTGGCAGCTAAGGCCACCGGTACTAACGGGGCAGTCAGGAACTCTCGCCACGGGGCTGGGGTCATTTCAGGCAGACCAGTTCGATTAGCATCGCGAATGTCAGGAAGATGAAGCATCGCATGGATTCCACCCAGCAGAAGCGTGCGGACATCTTAAAAGAAGGTCGCACTGGGGAATAGCTGCCATGTCCAATCTCTTTCACTTCCCGAAGCAGTCGTTTCTGTGATACTATTCAGCTACCTTCCTGAACCGTTCTGGGTTCCGCCATGCTGAATGTTGCTTTGGATCGTCGAACTGATTTGCGCTGCGATGGCCTGTCACGCCGGAACTTACTTCAAGTTGGTGCCTGCGGACTGTTGTCGCTGCCTTTCTTGTTGCAGGCGGAAGCCCAAGCCAAGGAAGCGGTGAAGCCACGCAAGTCGCGGGCGAAGTCCGTGTTGCTGGTGTACCTCGGTGGTGGGCTCAGCCATCACGACACCTTCGACATGAAGCCCGATGCCCCGGCTGAGATTGCCGGGAAGTACCGGCCCATTCCATCGAACGTACCCGGCGTGCAGATCAGCGAAAAGCTGCCATTACTAGCCCGGTGCATGGATCAACTCACGCTGGTGCGGTCCGGCTCGCACAACAACGACCACCACGAGACGGCCACCAACTGGGTTATGTCCGGGCGGTTCGGCTCGCCGTTTGGCGACTACCCGGCTGTCGGCGCGGTCGCTGCTCATCACTACGGCTTCACGTCCACCATGCCGCCGTATGTTTCAATCCCGAAGAACCCCAGCTTCACGTGGGAGCTCGGCAAGAGTGCTTTCCTCGGTGGGCGGTACGAGAGCTTCCGTGCCGGTGATCCCAACCAGGCGAACTACAAGGTGCAAGACCTGACCGCGCCGAACAGCGTGAGTAAGGTCAGCCAGGTTCGTCGCGAAAGTCTGTTGAAATCGGTGGACAACCTTGCCAAGTCCATCGAGGGCAACGATCAGATTGCCACGTACGACGAGTTCCATCAGCGCGCCGCTGATATGATCCTGTCGCGTGAAGCCCGTGCGGCCTTCGACATCGAAGATGAACCGACCAAACTGCGTGACCGCTATGGCCGCAACACCGCCGGACAGTCGATGCTCTTGGCCCGACGGGTGATCGAAGCGGGTGTCCGCTTCGCCACCGTGAACTACGGTGGGTGGGATCACCACGGCAAGATTTTCGAATCGCTCGACAAGAAGCTGCCGGAGTTTGATCAGTCCGTCTCGACACTCATCAGCGACATGGCAGAACGGGGCACGCTCGACGATACGCTCGTTGTGGTCATGGGCGAGTTCGGCCGATCACCGAAGATCAACAAGGACGGCGGACGCGATCACTGGGGCCAAGCCGGGAGCCTGCTGTTCGCCGGGGCAGGGGTGAAAGCAGGCCAAGTCGTGGGCAAGACCGACAAACACGGGGGGTATGCCACACAGCGCCCGGTCAGCCCGGCGGATGTCTGTTACACCATCTTGGACTCGCTGGGCATCGATCCACGCAAGCAAATCAGCACCCCGGATGGCCGACCGATGGAAGTGCTGGACCAAGGCGAATTGGTGAAAGAGTTGTTTTGAGAACGGCTAACCACAGAGGCACGGAGACACAGAGAAGAAACAAGACGATTCACCGCAGAGAAAACCAGAGAGCACAGGAGAAAGATCAAAAGCAGAGATTGAATTGAAGGAGATTTGGTTATGCGTTCTCTCGTGTCCTCCTGTGCTCTGTGCTGTGAAGAGGATTTACCGCAGAGAAAGCAGGAGAGAACAGGAGAAGACCAAAGCCAGACAGTGTTTTTGCGCCGAACTGGTTTTGTTTGCTCTCGTGTCCTCCTGTGCTCTGTGCTGTGAAGAGGATTTGCCGCAGAGAAAGCAGGAGAGAACAGGAGAAGACCAAAGCCAGACAGTTTTTTTGCGCCGAACTGGTTTTGTTTTCTCTCGTGCCCTCTGGTTTTCTCTGCGGTGAACAGATCTCTGCTTTTAACTCTGTGCTTTTGTGCCTCTGTGGTTAAACAACTTCTTGATCTACACCGCGCCTTGGATGTTCACCAGTCCGCCGAAGCGGCGGTCACGCTGGGCGAAACTTCGGCAGGCTTCATGCAACGTGGCTTGGTCAAAGTCCGGCCAGCACTTCGGCGTCACCCACAATTCCGCGTAACTGATCTGCCAAAGTAAGAAGTTGCTCAGCCGCATCTCGCCGGCGGTACGGATCAACAAATCCGGGTCACGGTGGCCTGCGGTATCAAGTGCCCCGGAGATGGCCGACTCGTCAATCTCGTCCACCGTGCGTGTACCGCCGTGCACTTCCGTGGCCAGCTTTCGCACCGCGTCCACGATCTCTGCCCGGCTGCCGTAGTTGATGGCCAGGCACAGCGTCAGCCCGGTGTTGCCGGCTGTGAGGCGTAGGCTCTCGTCCATCTCGTGCTGCACATCGGCACGGATGCCCTCACGCCGACCAATGATCTGAAAGCGGATGTTTTCATCGAGAAGCAACTGCCGTTCGTCCAGCAGATACTGCTTCAGCAGGTTCATCAGGAATTCAACTTCGGCGGCGGGTCGCTTCCAATTCTCGGCACTGAAGCAGTACAGCGTGAGCTGACCAATACCGAGCTTGCAGCACTCGGTCACAGTCTGCCGCACAATATCAGCCCCGCGTAAATGCCCTTCGATGCGTTGACCGCCGCGTTCCACGGCCCAACGTCCGTTGCCATCCATGATGATGGCAATGTGACGGGGCAAGCGCTCGGGGTCGAGCTGCACACTTCGGCAGTGGGTAACGGCATCATGCATGTTGTGATTCTATTCGTTTCGTCCCAATCTGCATTTTGGGAGGGCGAGGCTCCTGCCGAGCCGTTACTTCGGCTCAACGGGAGGTTCGCCCTCCCAAATGCCCCCTCTCCAATCCCACGCTATTCGTAAAACACCAGAGACACACGAACAAGGAAATTCATCGCATGGCCGCACCGCTGACACTTGTCATTTTTGGAGCCTCCGGCGACCTTACGGGTCGGAAGTTGATCCCAGCTTTATTCAACCTTGCCCGGAAGAACCGCTTGCCTGCCGAGTGCAAGATTCTCGGCGTAGCCCGCAGCGAATTCACCAACGAGAGTTTTCGGGAGCAAATCGAACCAAAAGTCCGGGAGGCCTTCAAAAGCAATGGTGAAGAATGGAACCCGACCGAATGGAGTACCTTCGCGTCTCGCTTGTTTTATGTGCCTGCTGATGTGACCAAGCCCGATGGGGTGGCTCCGATTCAACAATGGTTCGAGACAAACGAAGGCACCAGCGGTGGCCGGCGGGTTTACTACCTCAGCATTTCGCCGGAGTTGTATCCGCAGGTCAGCACAGCGATGGGTGAAGCCGGGTTGAACAAGGAAGTGGGTGGCTTCCGTCGGTTAGTCGTCGAGAAGCCGTTCGGGCACGACCTCAAAACTGCCCAAGCCTTGAACACCACGCTGCACCAGCACTGGAATGAGAACCAGCTTTACCGCATCGACCATTACCTTGGTAAGGACACGGTGCAGAACATCCTGATCTTCCGCTTTGCGAATACCCTCTTTGAGCCATTGTGGAACTACCAGTACATCGACCACGTGCAGATCACCGTGGCCGAGACGGTAACGGTAGGCAAGCGCGGGGCGTACTACAACACGTCAGGCGTGCTCCGTGACATGTTCCAGAGCCACCTGCTGCAAGTGCTGAGCCTTGTGGCGATGGAAAGCCCAAGCCGGTACAACGCCGACAGCCTGCGGAACGAGAAGGTGAAGGTGCTGGACAGCATCTCGGTATCCAGTGTTGAAGAGGCACGTCAACAAGTGGTGGCTGGGCACTACGCTGGCTACCGCACGGAGCCGGGCGTACCGGCGGACACCCGCACACCCACCTATGCAGCAGTGCGGCTCAATGTGAACAACAACCGCTGGAAGAATGTGCCGTTCTACATCCGCAGTGGCAAGGGTCTTAAGAGCCGGTACAGCGAAGTGATGATTCAGTTGCGATGCCCGCCGCACCTTATGTTCCCGCTGCCGCCTGGTCAAATGATGCAGTGCAATCGCATCAAGCTGGAACTGCAACCCAACGAAGGTATCAGCCTCAACTTCCAGACCAAGGTGCCGGATGTCGATGGTGTGAGTTTGCAACCGCGCGACTTGCACTTCAACTACAAGGAGGCGTACCAAAGCAAGGCGATGCCCGAGGCGTATGAGCGATTATTGCTCGATGCGATCCAGGGCGACGCCAGCCTGTTCATGCGGAGCGACGAGATCGAACGAGCCTGGGAGATTATGGATCCGATCATTGCCGCCACGGAAACCAGTGAGCAGCCACCAATGGAATACGCGATCGGGAGTCAGGGGCCAGCCTGTGCCGATGCCATGCTGGCCGAAGATGGCAGAACGTGGAGCCAGATTGTGTGACAGAGATTTTCACCTTGTCCTGTTCATGCATCGAGGGGAGAGGATCACAATTCCTTCTGCAGACTCCAGCGTCTAGTACAGACGCACCTGCTGTGATACAGTCTCCGCGCTCCCCCACCACAAAGTGGTTCGCTCATGCTCCTTGATCAGAAAACACCCAAGTACCTCGATATCGCCAAGAGCATTGAAAAGGAACTGCACACCGGGGCATGGGAAGGCAAGAAGATCCCGAGCGTTCGAGACATTGCGGCACGCTACGCCATCTCAACAGTCACGGCTTCGCGTGCCTTACAAGTGCTGCAAGACAAGGGGTTGGTGCAAGCCCGCGAGCGTTCAGGTTGTTATCGTGTACCGCCGCCCACAGCTGATAGTTGGGCGTTGCAACTCCGCCTCACGCCGAACAACTTCCTCACGCACAGCATGAGCGTTGCACAGTCCGGCTTTGTGGCCCTTGCTCGACGATGGCCCATGCACTTAAAGTTCGATGCTTTCTCGATTCATCCCGGCCTAACTGTCGCCGAGGCTTCTCTTGCCGCACACCAGGCGCGCGAGGAAGGATTAAAGGGTGTGTTTTTGCTGCCATCGCGCACCTGCGAAGCAGAGACACATGCCGAAGAAGCGTTTCTTGCAGGGTGCCGGGAAGCCGAAATGAGCGTGGTGTTGCTCGAACGAGGACTTCGCAAACGCCATACTTTCCCGGCCGATGTGGTTGCGATTGATGATCTCGGTGCCGCCCGCGCCTGCACGCACCACTTGCTGGAACGTGGTTGCCGGCGCGTAGGTCTTGTGGTGGCCTCGCCCACGAGTAGTCACGATGATCGCGTCGCGGGCTATCTGCTGGCGATGCACGAAAACGGCGACGCAAAGCTCGACACCACGGTGCTGTATCAACCGATCGACATTCCTTCACGGGAAGGGGTGGCCGAAATCACCCGCCTGGTGTTGGAACACCGACTGGACGGCGTTGTGTGTTATCACGATTACCTCGCCCTCGGTTTGATGATGGAGTTACTTCAACGGAAGAAACGCATCCCGCAGGATGTTGCCATCGTTGGCTTTGATAACCTTCCTCTGAGCGACGAATTCAGCATCGGTCTGACGAGTTACGACTACCCGGCCGAGGCGATGGCAGAAGCAGCGCTTGCCGTCATGAAGCAACGAATCGCCCAGCCAACACGCGGGTTAGTCAAGGTGCAAGTCTCTGGGTCATTGAAGATTCGTGCCAGCACAGCAATTGAGTACAACGGAGTCGCCTGATGAAGTCGGATGTGGTGATTGTTGGTGCTGGCATTGTCGGGTTGGCACACGCTTGGTTCGCTGCACTGCAAGGACGCCGCGTCGTGGTGCTGGATCGCGATGCAGAAGCTCAAGGGGCAACGATACGCAACTTTGGTATGGTGTGGCCGATCGGCCAACGCCTTGGTGTGGATTACCAACGTGCTATTCGTTCGCGTGCACACTGGCTTACGCTTCGTGACCGTGCTGGAGTCTGGGTCAACGAATGCGGCTCGCTCCACATTGCAACAGAAGCCGACGAAGAACAAGTTTTGAAAGAGTTCGTTTCGTCTGCTGAAACTGCAGGTGTTGATGCGCAACTGCTCACTCGCGCGGAACTCAAGAATCGTTTCCCGCAGATCGTTACGGATCGCGCACGTTCGGCTCTCTACAGCCCAGTGGAATGTTGCGTCGAGCCTCGGCAAGCAGCCAAGCAGATCGCTGCGTATTTACACACGAAGCATGGCGTTGAGTTTCACTGGAACACCACCGTCACGCAGGTGCACAACGGTACGCTGAGCACCACTACGGGTGAATCGTGGTCGTTTCAGGAGTGTCTCGTGTGCAGCGGGGCCGATATGCAAACACTCTTCCCGCGCGAGTATGCAGCCTCTGGTTTACGCCTGTGCAAGCTGCAAATGCTCGCTACGCCACCACAACCGGACGGTTGGCGTATTGGCCCGCACATAGCAGGTGGGTTGACACTGTTGCACTACGCGGCGTTCGCCGGATGCCCAACAATGCAGGCGTTGCGACGTCGATTCCAGCAGACACATGCCGAGGAACTGAGCAACGGAATTCACGTGATGGCGAGTCAAAATGCCCTTGGCGAGGTCGTTATCGGCGATTCGCATCACTATGGCTTGGACATCAGCCCGTTCGATTCGGAGTTCATCAACACTCGCATTCTCGATTACTTGAAGACTCTCATCATGCTGCCGGACAGTACCATTGCTCGCCGTTGGCATGGTCATTACGTCAAACATCCCGACAGGTTGCAATACACCGCAGAAGTACAACCGGGATGCACACTGATCGCCTCGCCAGGTGGAGCAGGGATGACACTTTCGTTTGCGCTTGCTGAAGAATGGTGGCTAAATAGGTAGTGCAGGTAAGTCCGGATAACTTTTCTGAAGAGTTAACGCAGCGAACATGAGCTGTTTCGGTAATTTTGATGAAAGAATTTCTGGCAATCTGCGTCTTGTGGGTACCTTGGGCACATCTCAAAAAACCGCGCCATCAGGAATCTCAACCTAGATAACCCAGTTGAATATGCGAAGAATTCCTTAGACGATCCTTCACTTCGCGCCGATGTTAAAGAGTAGAATGCAAGCGGAATGTTAGTGAACATCTGCCAACCTGTACGTGTGCTTTGTCGGTTGTAATGGTAGAACGCAGCGATGTTTTTCATCATTGCGTAACTCTTACAACGCCATAAGCCTCGAACTCGAAGCAGCCGATTGTTCGTCACCCTTGCTTTCGAGATGATCACGGATGATTTGGCGAACGCACCAGGAATCGACCACCCCGACACCCCACCGAAACGACTGGCCAGCCCCGCACGTCTGGCCACGCTCGATTCGCCATCGGATCGCCATGTCTACACACCTTGGATTACCCGATGATCACTCTGCAACAAACGACCTCACAGACACTGCCCCCGCCCCAGGCGACCCCAGCATCCGCTGGGAACTCGTCAACCAGATGAAGGCAATGATCGCCACGGGGAAACTCGACACACCGGATCGTTGGTGGATGGCCGAGTGCTTCCTGCTGGATCAACTCTCCGACCGAAACGAGTAACTGTACCGTGAGCCTGCCTGCTGTTTCCGTGTCGCAGACTCCGGAAGATCGATTCCGTGAGTACCTGGCCAGCCGACCGCGGCCCCAGCGCTACACGCCCCAACAGCAGGAACTCATCGAACATATCTTCGCCAAGCACAGCCACTTCGACCCCGAAGAGCTGCTTGTGGATTTATCGGAAAAGCAAAAGCAAGTGAGCCGGGCAACGGTCTATCGCACCTTGGCCAAACTGGTGGAAGCCGGTCTGCTCCGTAAGATCGAGATCGGCCAACGTACTGTTTATGACCACGACTACGGCTACCCGTGGCACGAGCATCTTGTGTGCGAACAGTGCAACACGATGATCGAGTTTACGGAAGATTCGATTGCCAAGGCTGTGCAAGCCGTGGCAGCGCTGAAGCAGTTTCGTGTGGCCGGGTACGACCTCGTTGTCAAAGGCGTTTGCTCGAACTGCGCTACTGCCTCCGTGAAGCGAAGCTACGTGAAGTGATTGCCATGATGGAAAGAAGTTACGACTCCTCACCGTCCTCGTTCCAGAAGCTGATGCCGAAGCCGCTGAAGTCCACGTCTTCCGTCTTCTCACCATCACCAGGGCCACCACGCTCCAAAGCCACTCGTAGATAAGCCCAGAAGACAGATTTCTCGCCGTGCAGGTCGTATCCGTCAGCATCGCTATCGGCTTCGATCAACCAGCGCCAGGTGCGACGTTCCGCACCAGCATCGCTCGATTCTTCCTGCCAACCCTTGAGCACACGCTGTAAGTGCTCGCTGGCCGTGGCCCACTGCTTTTCAGTTTTTAGTGACAGGCAGAGTTCATCAGGCGGGTTGTCCGTGGTCAAGCCGGGTGTTTGCTTGACGGCATCGAACAGGCGTAACTCCAAGGCGGTGCAACGCCACGGCGACCAGAGGTGAAACGTCACCCCATCCACGTTCATCTTCAGGCCAAGCAAATCCACCAACATGCAGGATCCTTATTGAAGAAAGGTACCTAGGCCGTTGGCCTAGGCTAACCTTTCACGGCCCTTTGGGCCTCTTGAACTTCAGGGCCGAAGGCCCGTAACAGATTAGCCCAAGTCAAAGGCCTGGTACATGGGTTCTAGAACTTCGGAGCCGTCTCCGGGGGCAACTTACCCTTTTTTACATCTTCCTCGAACTCCGCAATGAACGACTCCAGAAATCGTTTGCTGCGTCGGCGGGCTTCTTCGGTCATCTTGTCGATGAACAAGGTGCCGTGCAGGTGGTCGATTTCGTGTTGCCAGAGACGGGCGGCGAGATCGGAGCACGTCATTTCATGGAGATGTCCATCAAGGCCGTAGTATTGAGCTTTGATGGTTTTGAACCGGCGGACATCCTGATACAGACCGGGGAAGCTGAGGCAACCTTCGCGGTCTTTCTCAGCCCCCTTTGTCTCCACGATGACGGGATTGATCGCCACCACTTCGAGGTCTGGCGTTTCATCGCCCGTGGGGATGCTCATCACCACGAGTTGATAGTCCAACCCCACCTGCGGGGCTGCGAGGCCCAACCCATCTGCGTCGTGCATGAGTTCCAGCATCTGGCTGGCGGTGGTACGGATACCTTCATCCAGCGCGGTCAGCGGTTTGCATTTAGCCCGCAAGGCAGGGTGCGGATACTGGACAATCTTCATTCCAAAAGACCCGTCGAATCGTTCGCTGTATTCTATTCTTCGTTACCATTCAATCTTCAGCTTTCGCTTCGATGTTTTCAGTTCTTCCTCGGCTTTGTCCATTCCCTCGCGGGTCACTTTGGTGCCTACCACTTGCAGCAGCTCCAGTTTTTCAAGTGCCATCCACTGGCTGAGCGCTGCATCAGTGACGTTCGTTCCGGACAAATTTACCCGTTGCAGTTTCTTCAGTTCCAGTAGCGGTGTGACTGCTTTCTCGCTGAGTTTCGTTCCTGTGAGATCGATTTCCACAAGATCCTTCATCCGCTTGAAGTTGCCCACGGCAATGTCGTTGGTCTTGCAACCGGAGAGCGACAACGTGGTAACGGAGTTGAGTTTGCTGATCGCCATCGCTTCCGCAGGCGAGATGTCGCCCTGGCAGATGAGTAGCGTTTGTAAATTCGGCAGTTCCTTCAGATAACCAAAGCCCGCAGTCGTGACGTTGGTAGCATCACGTAAATCGAGCTTACCGAGCATTGGCTGTTTGCACAGAGTCAGCAACATCTTATCGGTTGCTTTTTCGATGCTCACACTGATGCGAGCCGATTCCGCCAACCCCAATTCTACCTCAGCAGTTTGGCCATTTTTGCTCAGGGCCATGGCGGTTTCGGTTTCTTCCGTCGTCGCGGGTGCCGGTTTTGCTCCCTTCCCTTCTGCGAACACACTGGCCGACGTCAGGAACACTGCGAGGCCAAGGATCGTACACAGAATCTTCATGACTCAACTCTCGTGGGGATCAAGATACTTTCTCCGTGATATAGACGAGACTAAAGTCCAATCTATCTGATGCTTGTTACACTTGTGTTGCGATCGCCAGGGCCAGTTGGCAACCGGCTTCAAATTCGACCAGATCGACCCATTCCTTGACGGTGTGAATTTCGTTTTGCCCTGCCCCGAAGGTCACCGTCGGAATGCCATGCTTGAGCATCCAGTTAGCATCCAAGCCACCGTTAGCCACCCGCAAGTTCGGTACGCGGCCAATCGCTTCAATTCCTGCAACAGCTTTGCGTACCACCGGTGCCTTGTCCTTGATGCGGAACGGATGATAGTCCGACCGCGCAGTGAACTTCACTTTGCCGATGTTTCCTTCGTGATCCCACACTTCATGGCAGGCCCAGTTGAAGGCATCTTTATAAGCCTGTGTAATTTCCTTGAAGAATTTGGAATCGTGGCTGCGGCTCTCACCCTTCACCAGCACATAATCCGTGACCACGTTGGTGGCATCGCCCGCGCTACCACCCTGTTTGTTGCCCACAGGACCAACGTTACTTGTGCCTTCGCGGCCATCCTTCCTGATCTTGCCCCACCAACCCTTCTTTTTCACTTCAGCCATCGCTAAGGCGAGAATCAACATTGCACTAATGCCACGTTCCGGGGCGACACCGGCGTGACTCGCTTTGCCGAAGATTTCCACTTCCCAACGATCAGCTCCCACCGCACCCAGGATAGCATCCCCGGCGCTACGACCATCGAAGTTGAAGCCCATCGACACTTCACCAAGATCCGCAGGTTTCACGTAACGTGCGCCGAACAATCCGCTCTCTTCACGCACCGTAAACAGTAATGTCAGCGGGGCGTGATCTACTGTGGATGCCAGCAGTTCCGCCGCTAAAGTCACCAACACCGCACAGCCTGTCCGGTTGTCGCCACCCAGAGCAGTGTTCGCCATGTTGACGATCTTTTTGCCGGTGTGCTTCGGCATCGCACCTGCACACAATGGCACGGTGTCCATGTGCGTCATGAACAGTTGCCGGGGAGCGTTCGTGAGTTCACCACGCCCTGGCAATTGCACGATCAGGTTGCCCGTTTGAGTGGGCAGCGGTATGAGTTCGTTGGCGTTATCGTACTTGATGGCCTTTGCTGGTACACCAACTTCGCGCAGTGCAGCGACGATGTCTTTCGCGATATGTTTCTCTTCGCCGGTGATGCCGGGCACCGCAAGAAATCGCATCAAACGAGCGATAGCAGCGGGGGCGTTGATCTTGGTCATGCACGGAATCCACGGGAGTGAGCTAACATTTTATGACGAACTTGCTTCAAGTGCGTAGATCTGACTGTTCACCTAGCTATTGATCTGTTGTCTATGATTTCGCATCTTGGCATTTTGTAGTACGACAGATGTGGAGTTCGTCGTGGGTTGGATGCCGATAAGCGGGACGGTTTACTTGGTCGGGGCTGGGCCGGGTTCAGCCGATCTCATCACGTTGCGTGGCTTGCGAATCCTACAACGTGCCGATGTCGTTTTGCATGATGCGTTGATCTTGCAAGAGCTGCTTGAAGAAGTGTCCGCGCACGCAGAAGTTCTCTCCGTTGGCAAGCGTGGCTACTGCACTGGTTCCACGCGGCAAGAAACGATCAACGATGCCATGATTCGCTTGGCCAGAGAAGGCAAGAGTATCTGTCGGTTGAAGTGTGGTGATCCCTGTGTGTTCGGGCGTGGTGGTGAGGAAGCCGAGATCCTGGCCGAAGCTGGTATTCCATTTGAGTTCGTGCCGGGCGTCACATCTGCCATCGGCGCCTGTGCTGCTGCTGGCATCCCGCTGACGCACCGCGATGTCGGCCAAGCGGTGGCTTTCGTCACCGGTCATCACGATCCAGATTCGCCGGAATGCACACTCGATTGGCAGGCCCTCGCCCGACTGCCGGGCTTGGTGTTCTACATGGCCTCACGCTACATCGCCCGCATTGCAGCCAAGCTTTGCGACAATGGGCTGTCACTGCAAACACCGGTCGCCATTATTGAATCAGGAACGTTACAGAACGAACAAGTTCGCACGGGCACACTTGGTGACATGGCATTGTCACTTGCACCGGGAGACGTCACGGCCCCAGCCATCTTCGTCGTAGGTGAGTGTGTGCGATATCGACACAAGCCTTTTGGTTCGCAGACGGAAAAAAATGCAACTACACCGTGACCCAGTTCAATTTCTGAATCATCGGTCGCAGGCTTTCTCGCAATAACCTGTGGCGATCCAGTGCCAAGCCTGCTGTCACAGGTTGCACGGGCAGTCGCGGGTTTTTCAGATCGTCTCGTAGGAAGATCGCGACGCTGCCAGCACGGTTGAAGCCAACAAGATGGTAGCCTTTTTCCTTGCCCAACTTTTCAAACGCTAGAAGGCTTGCTCCGCCGTAGGCCGACTTATCTTCGCTGTACCTGAACTCATTCGCATCGGGGATGGTGCGGGCCTCATCAGGCCCCCAGGCCGGGTGGTACTTCACGGCCACCACACGCGGTTGAAGGACGGTCATCCCCTTCCAGACCCAATAGTCCAAGCCATCAAGGTCGATACTCAGCAAGTCTGTCTCACCGGTGAAGCCGTGCGATTTCAACAAACGATCCACGTTCTGGCCTGACACACTGGCGCACTCCACATGTGGTGGGGTGAGGCACGTCTCGGCACGTGTTTCGTAGAAGAGCTTCGCCTTAGCTGCGAAGTCTTGCTCGGCTTCAATCAACAAGCCATGAAAACCGTGGTTGATGATCCAGTTCGTACTCAGGCCGTCGTACCCGGCCCCTGCACCCAATTCCACGACAGTTCTCGGCCCTGTACCGATGAGGGTGAAGGTAAAAAGCAGCAGGCCGTCTTCGTCGCTGGGGCTGAAGGCCCGAAAGCCAGCATCGATCCAACTCAATGTCGGGTCGTTTCGCTGAACTCGTTCACGGTACTGTTGGGCCAACAATAACTGTGTGCCACGATCGACCCGGCTGGCCACGCCGATAGGATCCATGCCTTGCAACTCAGGGCTCAGCAGCAAACCAAAAAGATGTGGGCTGATCTTCTTGCCAAAGCTAGGCGATTCGACAACTTCTTCAAAGGCTTTCTGAAGCTGTGTGCGGGTCTCATCCGATAGTATCGCGGCCCGAATGGCCTCACGAAAAACGTGGCTGTTGAAGATCTTCGTGGTTATTTTCTTGGCGATCCGGCGGAGCATCGTCATCTCGTAGCAGATTCAGTCTGTCGTGTCTTAGGAGAAACTCCGTCGAATGAAAGGATGTTCCGCCACCTGTTTACGCTACTTCTTAAGCTCAACAGCACTCATCGTGAACTTGCGGATGCGGAAATCGCTATTGGGGCTGTCGTCACTATTGTGAAACTCGACCCGAGCGGTCTTCATTTTCGCTGTCGGGATGATCTTTTCTATGACCGTCCAAGTGCCAGCCGCAGGGATGTTAGCATTGGTCGTTTCCGGTGCAGGCTTGTCTTGCAGTTCGCGGAAACGCATCGTCACTCGCTTCTCTTCTGACTTCGATTGATACTCAATGGTCACACGAACTCGCTCAGCACCATCGAGTGCGATATCCGGTGAGAAGAGGATGCCGTTGCCTTTAATCGTCTTAGTGCCAATCGCATTCATACCGTTCATGGACTCAGCAAAGCCGATGACTTCATCGGTGGCCTTCCATGTTTTTATCATCCACTTCAGAGGTAACTCGCCGTCACCATTTTTCGTCTTCAGGGTTTCGTAGCCCATCGTCAGGCGGAACGGCTTGACCTCTGAGAGGTCGAGCGAGTAAAGCACACGATCCACTGTCTCTACAGTTGGTAATACTGGCTTGGTTGCCAATGTTGGATCAGTCACCGTGCTATCTGGTTCCTGGATGGTGCCCCTTGGTGGAGAAACGTTTTCCGGTTTTGTTGGGTTCGGCTTACCACCACTCAATGCGAACACAGCGAGGATGCCAGCCACAAGCGCCGCCAATACCGAGCCGATGATCACGGGCAAGAGCCATGCTTTTGTGGACTTCACAGCCGCTATTGGACGAAGATTTGCTTTGGACAACGCCCGATGAGCCAGTGGCTTGGTATGACCACGTGAAGGCGTTGGCGTATTTGGCGAATTGATTTTAGGTGCATCACTCAGCCAAGGCTCTAAGGCTTGAATCAACTCTGCCGGAGTCTGGTATCGGTTGCCGGGTTTCTTTTCCATCATCTTGATGATGATCTGCGACAGCTTCGATGGAAACGTTTTGTCCAGCGATGTCAACGATGGCGCCGTCTTCAATTGGTGCGAAAGGAGCTTGTTCGCAGTGCTTCCATCAAAGGGAGGACGACCGGCAACAAGAGCAAAAAATGTCACGCCCAGGCTGTAGATGTCGGCTCGCACATCGACGTTCGGTTCGTTCAGTGCCTGTTCGGGGGCCACGTAATCCGCAGTGCCCACCACGGCCCCACGATCCAAATGCTCTGTGAGCGAGCCATGATTTTGTTCAACTGGTCGGGCAAGGCCCATGTCGAGAATGCGTACCACTTCGTCCTTACCAACAATGAGGTTTGCAGGCTTGATGTCGCGGTGGACGATGCCGCGTTCATAGGCGTGTTGCAGGCCCATAGCAGCCTGAATGATGTAATCGACGGCCCGCGAGGTGGGCACCGGCCCCTTTTGAATCATTTCTTCGAGCGTTAAACCTTCGATGTATTCCATCACGAGGTAGCGTGTATCCCCTTCACGAGCTACATCGAACAGCTTCACGATGTTCGGGTGATCAAGGCTTGCCGCTATCTTTGCTTCACGCAGGAATCGCTCAAGTGAAAGCTGATTCTCGGCGGCGATGAAGTTGAGAACCTTGATGGCAACACGACGTTTGATTTCCTGATGCTCGGCCAGGAAGACCGACCCCATACCCCCCGTGCCGATCTGCTCTCGTATGACGTAGCTGCCAAGGCGAAAACCACGTGATTTGCCCGCCAGCAACATGCGGGCTTGAAACTTCGTGAGCACACCCTGCTGCACGAGGATGGTGGCCGCTTGCATCACATCGCTTGGGAGCTGTGGCAACGTAGCAATTTCAACGGACGTCAGTACTCCGCTCTTTCGGATGAGCTCGATGAGGTCGTGTGCTTGTGCCGGAGCAGTCGATGCCACAAGCATCTCCGTCGTTGGGTCGCCGCGTAAGATCTGTCATTGCAAGACTACTTGCAGTCACCTGTGAAGTGAAGTGATCGACAGCGATTTATCCAGTTTGCCTGTCATTTTTTCGGACGCGATGCTCGTTCGACGGCCTCGGCTTCACTCGCTGAGATCAATCCATCGCGCTTGGTACCAAGGCGATCAAAATCTTCGTGTGTGCCCGGGGTCGCCATTGGTAGCAGCAAAAGGAAGCAAAGACTGAATCGCATGTTCTTTGGCTCCAGTTTTAGAAAGTTGAGCCTGCTTGCGTGAGCAGCAGAAGCTGTACATCAATACTCCTGCTGCTCAGGCAAGCAGGAGCTGTACATCAATACTCCTGCTGCTCACGCAAGCAGGATTTGTACATCAATACTCCTGCTGCTCACGCAAGCAGGATTTGTACATCAATACTCCTGCTGCTCACGCAAGCAGGAGCTGTACATCAATACTCCTGCTGCTCACGCAAGCAGGCTCAACATCAACCAACACACTCACCACCCCTCACCAACACAATTCCGAAGCCAATCACGTCATCAGATTTCACACCAACAGTTGCGTTGTTACCCCCCGACCGATACGGTTGAAGTGTGCTCGTTTCAGGAGACGTCCATGCAGGCTCTTCGTATCGCCGCTTTCGTTACCGTTGGATTCCTCATATTGTCTCTTGGCCACGCCCAAAAAGCTACATCCAAGAAACCGAGTACACCGCTGGAGGAGGCCAACGCCCGGCTCCTCCGCGGCAATTATGACGAAGCCCGCACCGCGTTTGCTGACCTCGCCAAAGCTGATCCGAAAGTAGCACCGAACTGTGCCATCGGGTTGGCCAAGAGCTACGAACTGGTGGGCGACTACGCCAAGGCCCGCGAGCTGCTGACCGAAGCAGTGAAGGCCAATCCTAAAAGTGCGGACGCCCTTGCAGCCCGTGCCAACCTGCTCTTCTTCCAAGGCGATTGGGACGATGCCGAGAAGGACACCGATGCGGCATTGGTCATGAACTCCAACCATGTGCTGGCCCGCTATACCAAGGCCCGCCTGCTGCGAGATCGCGGCAAGGTGGACGAGGCCAAGGAAGCGTTCCGCTGGGCCGTGCGCTACTACAACCAGGCCGACAAACTGACACCGGAAGAGCTTGTGTACGTCTCGGAGTGTGCCGCCGAGTACGCCCGCTGGATTCGCAATTCGAAACAGTTCGCATTCATCCTGAATGAAGTCATCAAGGATGCTACAAAGCAGGACGCGGATTACTGGCCTGCCGAGCAGTTCGCAGGGATGTTGTTGTTAGAGAAGTACAACCGGCCCGATGCCATCGATGCCTTCGATGCCGTGCTGAAGATCAACCCCAAGGCCGCTGACCCGTTGGTTGGCAAAGCCCTCGCCGCTCTCGTGAAGTTCGACCTCAAAGATGCGGACGCCTATGCCGAGCAAGCCCTCAAGCAGAACCCTAAGCACATCGGTGCGTTGCGGGTGAAGGCCGAGATCTACCTGACAGCAGGCGACCTCCCCGCTGCCGAGAAAGTGCTGCTGGAAGCCAAGGCGATCAGCCCCAAGGACAGTGCAACACTTGGTCGTTTGGCTGGGGTGTATGTTCTGGAAAAGAAGACCGCTGACTTCGATACAGTCGTCAAATTTGTGAACACTTTCGACAGCAAACCCGGTCAGTTCTACGACGAGCTCGCCAAAGTGCTGGAAGACCGCAAGCAGTACGCCAAGGCCGAGGAGTACTACAAGAAGTCGTACGAACTGCGCCCGGTACTGAGTGCCCCACGCACCGGTCTGGGCATGTTGTACCTGCGACTGGGCAACGAGAAAGACGGCCGAGTACTGCTGGATGAAGCCTTCAAGGCCGACCCCTTCAACATCCGCGTGTCGAACAGTCGCAAGGTGCTGGCCCACCTCGACAACTACAAGACCGTGGAGACCGCCCATTACACCCTGAAGTACGACGAGAAGACCGATGCGCTGCTGGGCGAATGGATGGCCGATTTCCTTGAAGAGACGCACGCGGAGTTGAAGCAGCAGTTTCAGTTTGAACCCGAAGGCAAGTTCGTCATCGAGATCTTCAATAGCCACGAAATGTTCAGTGGTCGCACCGTGGGGTTGCCCGACCTGCACACCATCGGTGCCTGTACCGGGCGCGTGGTGGCCATGGCCAGCCCCAAGGCCAAGGGACTGGCCAAGCCGTTCAACTGGGGCCGCGTGATGCGGCACGAACTCACGCACATCTTCAACCTAGCCCAGACCGACTACCAGTGCCCACACTG
>JBBRME010000034.1:0-28781 GCA_038230995.1 Gemmatales bacterium | reverse complement strand
GGCTTGTCGAACTAAGGGAATACTCACGTTTCACCGGGTATTTTTGTTTTCCGCTCACTCCGTGAGCGGGTGGTTTTTCTGGCTTGATCACCGCTCACGGAGTGAGCGGAAAACTCTCAAGACCGAACCCGTTAGAGCGTCAGCCTGATGATTTCTTTTTCCGTGACTAGGCTCAACGGCTTGATTCGCAGTTGCATCGTGTCCATGTCGTGCCGGAAGCGCACGATCATCACTTGATCGGCCACCACGTTTTGCGGCAGCAGTGAAAGCAAGGCCACACTGGGTGGTTCCTCGGCGACGCCGTCGTCGCTGAGTACCAGACGTTGACCTTTGGCATCTTCCAACACCAGTTGATCGCCAACCGTGCCAAGTGTTTTGAAGTGCAGCGCAATAACCGGACAGCGGTCGGCCAAGGGTTGCTTGAGGACGTTTTTTACTTCCTTGATGACACTGGCAAAGTCGGCCTTCGCCTGTTTGCGAATCGTCACCAAGTCAGCAGAAACGAGGGGCCGCGAGGTCATGGCATCCCAACGGATACGGGGATTCACCACACCGGGGTAAACGCAAAGTTCTTTGATCTGGGCCACCTGAAAGAAGCTGTCTTCACTCTTGATGTACTTCACTGCTTTGATGGGCCGCAGCGTTTGCGTGGTGCGAATGACCCCAGTACCCAGCGTCATCCACAAGCCGGAGTCGATGTATTCCTGCCGGGCCTCGTTGAAGTGTGAGTGAAAGGCCAGTTGCACGAGTTCAACATCGACTTCCACCAACCCGGCTGCCTTCAGTTCCGTGAGTTGCCAGGCATGGCCGAGCCATGCAGCGATGGCGGAATCGGTGGGTAAGGCAAGGGCTGGGTCTTCGAGTTGCTTGGTGAGGTAAGTCCGGCCTTGCTTGATCAGGGCATTCAACCGCGTGAGTTGATCGAGGGCTTCTGAGGAGAGCTTTTCAGAGATTCCTTTTTCTTGAAACGTGCCAGCGTCGTCTTGGAACAGTTGCGTGTAAGTCAACAGTGCGGCTCGTGCCCCCGGCAGGTAAACATCACCAAGTTTCTTGGCTTGCTCGCTCAACTGGCTCGCCAGTTTGGCGTTCATGTTGCCGATGCCGATTCTCACGAGCTCGTGTGTGAGCTTCTCCAACGTATCGAGGCCATCGAGTTGGGCTTTCACTTTCTTGGCTAATGCGCCCGTGTTCACTTTCTTTGGCTTGGCGGGTTCGTCGGCTTTCTTCTCTGCTCGCGTGGTCAGCTTCTCTCGCTTGGCTTGCAGGTCAGCAGGTACCTCTGCCGCGCTAAACGGTTTCTTCTGGGCGAAGGCGTAAAGCAGGCCGAGGCAATGCTTGCAGGGGAACTGCCGACTTGGGCAACTACAGCGGTACGTCGGCTGATCCGGTCGGGCGTAGTCCACGGAACAGGAATAGGGTTCTTTGCCGCTACCCTGACACTGCCCAAAAAGCAAGTCGCCCTCTGCCGATTGATGCAAGGCGAGGAACATCTGTTTGATGAGGAGCGCCAGGCCCTTCTTCGCGGCCTCAGCATTCGGCGCCAAGGCATCGACGCTGGGTTCATCCGATGGAATCATGGCAAGTCAATTGAGGAGGGATGAAAAGTCGTGGAAAATGTAGTCTTTGTGTCAACGGAACACAAGCGGCGTAGTCGAACTGCGAACTTGGGCTTTCGCTGGAATGGGAGTTTGTAATAAACTTCGATATCAACCCGTGGAAGGATTCGCGGTTATGGCTATGCCGACCAGTCCGAATGATCTCACTCGTCAGCAACTCGACGAACTCGATGCTCTTCTTCAACGAATGTTGGCACTGCCCATCCATTCGAATGACCCGGCCCAAACGGCTCCGTTACCGACGATGGATGCTCCGGTGGCCCGCACCAACACAAGTTGGCGTGCTGATGCCCCGATGCCGGTGCAACGCCCGAACTTTGTCATGGCACCAGCCCCGGAACCCGTTGCCGTCGCATCGAGTTATTCAGAAGCCACGCCAACGCCTTCCATGCTGTACGAACCAACGGTGATGACGGGCACCTTGCGTGGGGTCGATGCACCCGCAATGCCGTACGGCTACAAGGCCCCGGAACCTGAACCTCTGCCGGACTACGATTCGATCTCGGCAACTTTCGATGTGAATCCGTTTGCCACGGCGACTGTAGTGGCATCGACCATCGAAGCCAAGAAAAGTCGAAATGTGCCTGTGCTGATGTGGCCTCTCTTCAGCGTCAACTGGTTGCTGGAGTGGGTACTTGGCTGGTTCGGTCCGATTGGTCATTTGCTGACTCGACCAACAATGAAGGCATGCCTTGGCTGGACGGGAGTGCTACTGATGCTGGCTTCCGGATACTGGTGCGCCCGTGGGCTTGGGTATGTCACTTGGCCAGTTCTGCCAACCGGCCTATGATCAGTTGAGTCACGCTGCCAACGGAATCCGCACTGATGAGTTTGCCCGACCCGCCGAAGCATGATTGGCTAGCGGCCTTTCTGTCGTACTTGATTCCCGGTCTTGGGCAAATCACGCAACGGCGGTATGCCAAGGGAATCATCTACTTCGTGTGCCTCTACGGCATGTTCTTCTATGGCATGGCCTTGGGCGATTGGAAAAACGTTTGGCTGGCCAACGCAAGTAATCAAAGTGTCGTTATCAAACTGCCCGTCGTAGGTGTACTGGCAGACTTTCCGCGAGACTTGGCTTATCGTAAAGAGTTTGCTGGTCAGTTTTTCATTGGTGTGGTCGCCTGGCCTGCTGTGATTCAGTACTTGACAACTGAACCGATTCCGATGTCGCAAGGTGTTGATGACACACCAAATTGGACACCTGCTCCACGGCCATTCCTTGGCCACATGATGCAGCCGGTGTCGGAAGCCACGCTCAACAAACTCCAGGCAGATGGCAACCGGATGTACGATCTCGGTTGGGTGCTGACCATCATTGCTGGAGTGCTCAACATCCTGGCCGTCTACGATGCACTCTCCGGGCCAATGGTGAAGGACGAAGATCAACCAGCTGATGCAACACCAACGTCAGCGGGGGTTGCATGATGCTCTTCGCTGCCATTGATCCGGATTGGAAATTCCTGCTGCACTTCCCGTTTATCTTGATTGTGATCGGGCTGGTCTACAGTGCCACCCGGCATGATGAACTCAAACGGATCTTGATCGAAACGGTGATGTGGTCGCTGCGGATGGGTAGTTTCCTCGTCGGCTTAGCTGTGTTACTTTTCGTGCTCAGTACATGGCCACATCGCTGGCCGTTCATCATGATCCCGCTTGGTCTTTGCATGCTGGTGTACTACTATTTGATGTCGCCTCTTGGTAAGAAGCCCCGCGAGCAATTACTGGCCCGACTGCCTTGGAACAAAGTGAAGTCGCTGAACTGATCAGTTCGGCTTTACACTTCGCCACAAATAAGGGCACAATACCCGCTCAACATCGGCAGGAGGCCGTGGCGTGGCACAACCGTATTTCGTTCAACGATCACTTCGCACACTTGGCTTGTCATCATGGATTCGAGCAGATGAAGCGCTAACGGGTGGCTCCCCGGATTACGCACGCTACGCGTCGGCAATGCTCTTGCGTGGGGGCAGCAATGATACTCCTTTGGTTTCAAGTCCAGCAGTCATGAATTTGAATTTGGGCGCACCACAGTGGGAGTCGCCCATTGGTGGTTGGCGCTTCAGTGCGGATCGTCAAGGCATGGCTCATCAGCAAGGCTTGCCGGAATTGCGGGAATATGTGACGCAACAAACCTGCAACACAAACCAAGTTCTTATCCAGGCAGGTGCAAGTAGAGCGCTTTCAGCAGCACTGCGTTCCTTTGTTAATGCTGGCGAATCGGTCGTGCTGTTCGATCCCTCTTCACCGTTGTTCCGCCGCAGTTGTGCGAGTGTCGGGGCCAAGGTGCGTTGGGTGCCAACCTGGAACGAGACCGGACACACACGGTTCTTGTTCGATTCACTTGCGCGGGCTATGAACGGTGCGAGGATGATCGTGCTGGCCGAGCCGAACAACCCGACGGGTGGCACGTTCCTGAAAGAAGACCTAGAACACCTCGCGTGGCTCGCAAAGCGGCACGATGTCCTGGTGGTCTGCGATCAATCCTTTGGGCGATTCCGATACGATTTGGGTAGTGATCCACTGGACCGTGTGAACGAGTTCAACCGCCGTTGGATCCTCCTTGGTGGAGTAACAGCCAGCCTTGGCTTAGGCTCGCTCCGTGTGGGTTGGGCGTCTGCCCCCGCAGCACTCATTCACATGATGACGAAGTGTGCACAACTCACCGGTTCTGCTGTGCCAACGCCTTGTCAACAGGCCGCACTGCGGGCACTACAAGCAGAACACGAGCAAACGCTTCCGCTACAAGAAAAGTTTCGCAGCAAACGCCGCTACACTTTGGATCGCCTTGAAGGGATGGGGCTTACCTCGTCCGAACCCAATGGTGGTTTCACTTGCTGGGTGAGTGTGGCCGAGTTGTGTGAAACCTCTCGTCAGTTTGCTTCGGAGTTACTTGCCGATGAGCAGGTACTTGTTGGTTGCGGGGAAGACTTCAGCCCCTCGGGTCAATCGTTGATTCGCGTAAGCTTCGCTGTGGAAGATGGTCGGTTGCGAGAAGGACTCACACGTTTGGCGAAGTTCGTTCGTCGCAAACGTGGCGAGCCGACAGTGATCGACACAACAGTACAAATCGACAAGCCCGCCGTGGTTGAGGAAAGTGATACAACCCCAGCCTTCAGTCGGGTTTGATGTGGCACGCATCAGGAAGACTACTCCTGTATTCTGGCTCGGCTTCTAAGATAGCCAACGCGCAACACCGAGACGAACCATGATTCCGTTGGCCGAGCGACTGGCCCAATATGCTGTCGAACTCAGATATGACGCTCTCACGCCGGAAGCGATCCACGAAACCAAACGCCGAGTGATCGATAGTTTTGCTACGGCCGTCGGGGCCATGCCCAGTTCTGCCTTTGCAGTAGCCCGCCACTGTGCCAGTCGCGTGAGTGGAAATCCGGGCGCCAGCTTGATTGGCGGGGGAACTTCATCCATTGAGTGGGCTACGTTCGTCAACGGTCTGCTGATTCGTTATCTCGATTTCAACGATACGTACTTGAGCCTGGAACCGGCACACCCTTCCGACAACCTTGCTGCGGTCTTCTCAGTCGGTGAAGCGTACCAACGAACCGGTCGAGACTTCATCACGGCTGCGGTGCTTGCCTACGAAATCCAGTGCCGCTTTTGCGATGCAGCCAGCTTGCGAAAGCATGGTGTCGATCACGTAACCTATGGTGCTATCTCCAGCACCATCGCCGCATCAAAGCTAATGAATCTGACAGAAGTGCAGACCACCCATGCCATCGGCATCGCTGGGGTATGTAATACTGCATTGCGACAGACTCGTTCGGGTGAACTGAGCGATTGGAAAGGCTGCGCTTTCGCCAACGCAGCACGTAACGGCGTGTTTGCCGCAATGCTTGCTGCTGATGGTTTGAGTGGCCCGGCACCAATCTTTGAAGGCGACCTCGGCTTCTTCAAACTCGTCAGCAAGCAGGCATTCGACCTCCCACCACTTGGTGGTGAAGCGAAGAACACCGACGGCTTCATGATCAACAAGACCTACATCAAATATTGGCCGGCGGAGTACCACAGCCAGAGTGCTATTGATGCGGCGTTGCAGTTGCGGAGTGAACTCAACGGTGATGTTTCGGTTGTGGAAACCATCCAGATCGAGACATTCGAGGCCAGCTACAACATCATCGGCAAGTACCCGCAAGCCTGGACTCCACGCACCCGCGAGACAGCGGATCACAGCCTGCCGTACTGCACCGCCGCGGCGCTTTTTGATGGCGACGTAACCCTTGATACGTTTGATGAAGCCCGCTTCACTGATCCAACTCTCGTGGCGTTCACCGGTAAGGTGAAAGTATTGCACGATCCAACATTGGATGCACGTTACCCCAATGGCATCCCCAACAGAATCACGCTGATCTTGAACGATGGTCGAAGGCTTGTGAAGGAAGTCGAGTTCCCGCGTGGCCATGCCCATAACCCAATGACCGATTCCGAAGTTGAAGCAAAGTTTCGGCGGGTCGTCGAGTCGAAATACGGCTCAACCAAGGCCAGCGAGATGCTGGCCCGTTGTTGGGAACTCGACAAACTCACCAACCTGACCGAACTCATTCAGTTGTTCAACACCCACTGACACACCCATGACAGCGTTGCTTGAATCGAATGTGCCCGGCTACGCCAAGCGGTCCGGCAAGGTGCGTGATGTCTACGATCTTGGCGAACATCTCGTTATTGTGGCCACGGATCGCATCAGTGCATTCGACTGGATTATGCCCCAAGGCATACCGGGCAAAGGAGTCTGGCTCACAACACTCACCAAGTTCTGGTTAAAGTGGTTGAACGTGCCGAATCATTCGACCACGACGGAACTGCCGAAGGATTTCGCCATGTATGCCGACAGGGCCATGCTGGTACGCAAGACCAGTGTGATTCCCTTTGAGTGTGTGGCACGCGGGTATTTGGCTGGCAGCGGGTGGAAGGAATATCAGAAATCGCAAACTGTGTGTGGGGTGCCGTTACCTGCCGGGATGCAGGAGAGCAGCCGCCTGCCAGAACCGATCTTCACCCCGGCCACCAAGGCCGAGAGCGGGCACGACGAGAACGTGAGTTTTGATGTCGTGGCGAAGTCCGTCGGTACGAAGGAGGCAACGGAGTTGAAGACGCGCACTTTGGATGTGTATCGTCGAGCGGCTAAGTATGCCGAGGAACGAGGCTTGATCTTAGCTGATACGAAACTCGAATGGGGTACACTGCCAAATGGTGAGATCATCTTGATTGATGAGGTGCTGACACCTGACAGTTCACGCTATTGGGACGCGATCAGCTACCGCCCCGGCATCAGCCCGCCTTCGTTCGATAAGCAGTTTCTCCGCGACTGGCTGGAGACGACTTCTTGGGACAAAGCTAGCCCACCACCAAACCTGCCTGAACAGGTTATTAGCGGCTCAAGTGACAAATATCGTGAAGCACTGCAGCGGTTGTTGTCCTAATATGCTTGACATGCCCCAGGAGTTATGGCATTTCCGGCGATGTTCGTCGGAGATCAGATCATGCGCGCACTGTATTCTGCTTTGAGTTGTCTGTTGATCATCCCGTGCGCTACTTTCGCCCAGGGAACCGGTGATCCAACAATGCCGGGCAAGCCAGTTGGTCTGTCAAGCGTGCAACCGGTTGGAACGCGACTTCCTACCGTTGGTACCAAATTGCCCAAAGTTGGTAATCCGCTGCCTGGCTATGGCGATAAGCAAACGACACCGTTCCAAGGGAACTATCCGAAGGTCGATCCAAATCTTGTTGTGGCCCCATACCCCACGGAACAGAAGCAGGATGACTTCTGGGATTCCCTACTTAAACGCTTTGCACTTTCCTTTGGCGGGGATAAGCCACCAACGCCTCAATACACACCTGGCATTTCACGTCGAAACCGTGACCGAGCGAAGGAGCACGCTCAACAAGAGATGCTTCGCCGGATGCGCAGCTAGGCAAAGTGACATAAATTCAGATACTGCTGATGACCCTTCTTCAGCAGGTACTTCATGGCCATTGCAAGCCAACTCGCACCAACACCGCGTCTGCTCCTCGGCCCTGGCCCTTGTGATGCCCACCCACGTGTGCTCGGGGTGATGTCCACACCGTTGCTTGGGCACCTCGATCCGCAATTTCTTGAAATGATGGACGACACGGCAGAATTGCTTCGCCAAGTCTTCATCACCAAAAATCGAATGACACTGGCCATCTCGGCGACTGGCACCGCCGGGATGGAAGCATGTTTCACGAACCTTGTGGAGCCAGGTGATTCCGTCGTGATTGCAGCGGCAGGGTACTTTGGTAATCGAATGATTGAGATGGCAGAGCGTAGCGCAGCGAAAGTGACAACGCTGAAGGCACCATGGGGAAATGTGTTTGATGTGCAACAACTGCGCGAAACACTTCAACAAGTTCGCCCAAAAGTGCTGGGCATCGTGAGTGCTGAGACAAGCACCGGGGCTTGGCAACCAATTGAAGAAATTGGCAAACTCTGTCGTGAATTGGATGTGTTGCTGATCGTCGATTGTGTGACATCGTTGGGCTGTACGCCGATCCGTGTGGACGACTGGCATATCGATGCGGCCTACAGTTGTTCGCAAAAGGGGTTGGGTTGCCCGCCGGGGTTAGCACCGCTGACCTTCAGCGACCGTGCTATTGCCGCACTCAAAGCTCGCAAAACAAAACCGCAGAGTTGGTACCTCGACCTCAATTTATTGGAAACCTACTGGGGCCCGGAGCGGATGTACCACCACACTGCACCGATCAGTTCGATCTATGCCTTGCGTGAAGGCCTTCGCATCATCGTCGAGGAAGGGCTTGATGCACGTTGGGCACGACACTTGAAGAATCATGAAGCCCTGAAAGCGGGGCTGATCGCACTTGGCTTGCAGTACATCGCTGATCCGCATCATCAACTTCCGCAGTTGAACGCCGTTCGCTTGCCGACCGGCTTCGATGAACTGGCCGGGCGTAAACGCTTGCTCAACGAATTTAGTATTGAGGTTGGTGGTGGACTTGGTGAGTTTAAGGGCGTGGCCTGGCGAATTGGTTTGATGGGGTACAACAGCCGACCCGGAGTTGTACTTCAAGCTCTGGCGGCCATGGAAAGCGTGTTGGGGGGAGCTACCGGCATTGGCGTTTCAGCAGCGCAGAAGGTATACGCTAGTTGACCATTGACCAGAGCTTAACTAGGCCATCTGCACAACCGCTAGCGATGGTTGTGACATCTGGCGAAATGGCCACACACTTGACGTTTGTGGAGTGGCCAACAAGTATCTTGCGTACTGCACCTCCGCTCTCGTTCCACACTCGCAGGTCGCCGTTTTCGTGGCCTGTCACAAGGGTTGTACCGTCGGTAGATACGGCCAAACAGGTCGCTAACCCGCACCCTTCGAAGGAGCGATTGAGTTTTTGCGATGGTTGACCCTCGATCATCGCCACACCATCACCGGCAACGCAGACGATAATCCGATTTGAATTTAGCGCTGGACACATCCCGTTGATGTGGTGAAGGCCCAGGGAAAGTGAACCGAGCTTACTTCCGCCGGCAGCGTTCCAAACAAGGACTGTCCCATCTTCCGAACCGCTCAGCAGTCGTTTTCCATCTGCTTCAAATGCAACGCCGTGAACGTGCTTTGTATGTCCCTTTAATCGCTTGGTGTTTTTGAGATCTTGCCGCGTGAGCAGCATTACATCTTTTTCGAAGCCACCCGTAGCAATGAAATCGCTCTTCGGATGCCAGGCCAAACACTCGAGAGGCTTCTTGGCGATTTCCTGACTGACGATCAAATTGCCAGTAGAAGTGGCCCATACGCTCAGGAAACCGTCTTTGCCAACTGTGGCGAATTCATTGCCAGATCCACTGACCGCAATGGCATTGAGGTTCACGATGGCCGTGCTGTTCTTGAAGATGGATTGCCGACTGGCAATGTTCCATGCCTGGATGTGACCTTGATCGCCGACTGAAACAATCGACTTCCCGCCTTCAATAAATGCAATGCCACGCACCACACCGGGATGACCGGAGAAAGTAGCAAAAGAGTCGTCACGCTTGCTCAGTAACAGCCACAGTCCAGCACCGGCAGCCACGCTGATACCCAGGCCACCGACGGCAACCATCACAGTTCTTCGAGTCAGCATAATTTAGAAATCACCTAGAACTTCACCGCCGTTGCGGGTGCCGATGCCAACCCATTGGAACGGAGCGATTGTGTTGCGGATGAAGCGAACCGAACCGTCGCCAAACACAGCATTGACTCCGCCTGTGTGTCGGCTGCTTGCATCTTCCACGTGACCTAGCGGGTTATTCGGTGTCCTCGATTCATCGAGTTCGCCTGTCTGCATCAACACGAAGGTCTGGCCAAGCTCGTCTTCTAAACCGGGGTTCAGAGGTGGGTTGATGGCTCCGGTCACTGCACCGACCCAAGTCGTCATGGGTGACAACGAAGATTGTCGCTCTGTCACAAACATCGTGTTGCTTGTGCCATCTTTCACATCAGTGAGCCGATATGCTGAATTGCGAAGAGCAATTCCTGTGTTGTTATCCGGAAAGCCAGAGACTTCGTATGTCCCTCCGCAGCCGACATAGTTACTAAAAGCGAGTTGACAGAGAATTCCACCAGTTTCACTTGGCACGTTAAAGAGATCGGCTTTCGGTGAATCAGAAGGACAGCGATACGGCCGCAGAACAGTCGTTCGCAACGTAGCGTGTGATGAATGAGTGATGTCGAGACCGAGATTGATCTGGCGAAAAAGGTTATCTTGCTCGATGTACGGCAATAAGTGCGCACCCCAACCCCAGCCTGGGCCGAGGTTATCACCGTTCAAGCTCGCTGTGGAAGAGGTATAGCCCGGTGGCAGTTTGCCGTAAGTGCTTTCATAGTTGTGTAAGCCCAAGCCAATTTGCTTGAGATTGTTGCTGCAAGACATCCGTGCTGCCGCTTCACGAACTTTCTGCACTGCTGGCAGTAGTAAACCGATAAGGATAGCGATGATGGCGATGACTACGAGTAGTTCGATGAGTGTGAATCCGACTCGTCGCTGAAGTTGCAGCATGGTTTTTCTCGCACCTGTTATAACACTGTATGACTCTACACGCGTTTGGTCGGTGTTGTTGCACAAAAAGTTGAAATTGTCCAAAATGGACATTGTGAAACCCAAGTGAGTCGAAATTCAGCATGGTGTCATACGATGCGATCATTGTCGGCCTCGGGGCCATGGGGTCTGCCGGGTTGGCCACACTCGCTCAGCGAGGGTACCGCGTTCTGGGTATCGAGCAATTTGATCTTGGTCACCACCGTGGCAGTTCACATGGGCGTTCGCGGATCATCCGCACAGCGTACTACGAGCACCCTGCTTATGTACCGCTGGCCAAGCGAAGCTTAGAGCTGTGGGATCGACTCTCGGAACAAAGCGGTGAAGAGCTGCTCTCGCGGCAGCCATGCTTGAGCCTCGGCACGACTACTTCTTCGATGATTCGCGGAGTTCTTCAGGCCGCCGAAGAACATAACTTACCAGTGGAACATTTGAATTCATTGCAGATTCAAGCTCGATATCCCATGTTCCGCGTTGAACAGGAGACGGTTGGCGTACTTGAAAAGCAGGCTGGTGTCTTGGCCGTGGAACGTGGAGTGCTCACACAATTGCGTTTAGCGGAATCAACGGGTCTGGCGTCGATCCTTCCAAAGTGCGAGTTGTTGAAAATCGCACCAAAAGAAGGGGTCGTTATCTTGGAGACAACGCAAGGTGTGTTTGAATGCAAGCAATTGATCGTCACGGCTGGTGCCTGGACGAAGTCGCTTTTGAACGACGCTCACTTACTCCTAACGGTCATGCGTCAGGTGCAGCACTGGTTTTCGAAACCAGTCGCTACTGAAGCGAGCATGCCAATCTTCCTCTACGAGACAACGAACGGGTCGTACTACGGACTCGAAGAACTACCCGATGCATTCGGTTGGAAGATCTCGCAGCATTACGGAGCACCAGAAGTTGCTCATCCCAAGGAAGTCAATTGGTCGGTCAATGACCTTGATCTTGAGCCCGTCACCAATTTCCTTAGGTTGCATTTGCCCGTTGTTGATCCCAAGCCACTGACCAGCGAGGTATGCCAATACACACTCACGCCAAGTCGACACTTTTTGATTGATCGTTTACCGAGCCTGTCGAACGTGACTGTGGCATGTGGTTTCAGTGGTCATGGCTACAAGTTTGCCCCAGTCGTTGGAGAACTCCTGGCCGATTTAGCCTTCTGTGGCTCATCAAAGTGGCAGGCCGATTTGTTCCGTTGGGATGCACATCAGCCGAAGTTTCAGTGTTAGCAAACCACGCAGTTCCGACCAAGCCGTTTGGCTTCATACAGTTTCGAGTCTGCTGCTTCAATCAAGGCCTCAATGGATGTCAATGACGCATCGAACATTGCAACACCCAAACTGATGGTCACTGGCAAGCGGACATCCTGGTAGAGAAAAACATGCTGTTCTACAACTTTGCGATAGCGTTCAGCAGCTTCATGGGCTTCTTGCAAAGGTGTTTCAGGCAGAATCACACAGAACTCTTCACCGCCATAACGACAGAAGAGTTCGTCCTTTCGGATGACCTGCTTCACCAACGATGCAAGATCTCGAAGGACGAAATCACCTGCGAGGTGTCCGTGAAGATCATTGACTTGCTTGAATCGATCGATGTCAAACATCACCACCGATAGCGGCCGTTCATAACGCAACGCCCGCGAATATTCACGTTCTAGTGTATCGTTCATGTAGCGACGATTGTGGAGGTTTGTCAGCGAATCGATCACCGTCAAGCGATAGATCTCCTCATGGTAAACCATCTCCAGATTTCCACTCTCCAAGAAGCGATAGAGGCAGTTGCCAACGCGAACAGAATCGCCATCTTCGAGCCGACATTCTTTGATTTTGGCATTGTTGACGTATGTGCCGTTCGTGCTTGCTAAATCCGTGACATAGAACCCGTCGGCGCGAAGATCGAGCCTTGCATGGAGCCGAGAGACAGAAGGATCTTGATTGAAGACCTGACAATCGTCTGTTCTACCGATTTCTGTGATCGCATTCGACTCAAGAACGTATCTCGAACCCATATTTGGGCCAGTCGGGTAGATATACACCAAACAAGCATTTTTGTGCGAGGGTTTAATTAATGACTTTGGTGCAGTTCGATATGTCTGGCTCGGGTCATCAACGGGGAGCATCTGCAACTCTCACTCGGCTTGGGAGCAAGACATGTGTTAATCAAGTAGCACAAAAGAAAAGAGTATGGAGAGAAATGACAGGAAACGTGTACTCTTAAAATCACGATTTGATGGAATCTGCTAAGAGATTCCATCAAATCGTGTGATTTTTGCCTTAACCAATGATTTGCTTGACCTTCACGCGGACGTACGGTTGTGTGTGACCACGCAGGCGTTTTGAATTCTTCCGGCGTCGAAAGAGTTGTGATTGAACTTTGATCGTGGGGAAATCCACGACTTCTACCACGACCTTGGCACCGACCAACTTTGGTTGGCCGATGGAAGCGGTGCCGTCCTTCTCGATGAGAAGAACGCTGTGCAATTCCAGAGTCTGGCCCTTTTCGCACTCGCGGTGGTCGATGACCAGAGTTTTGCCTTCCTCGGCGCGGTACTGTCGGCTTCCGTCTTCAATAATCGCGTACATGGTCGGTCGAGTCGTGGTGTGAAGAAACAAACCGGAATGATAGTGTGATTCCAGCTATTGCCTAGATCGAATTGAAGCAGTTTTTACGATTTCGACAGCCGAACTCTGTGGTTTTTCACTTGTGTCGTCCGGGAAAAAGAGGCAAGATAAGTTGGCCATCTATCTCTCCACACGGTTTTTTATGAAGCATTCCTCCGTTCCTCAACGTCGAGCTTTCACGCTCATTGAGTTGCTCGTCGTCATTGCCATCATCGCCATCCTTATCGGGCTACTTCTGCCTGCTGTACAAAAGGTGCGAGAAGCTGCAGCCAAGATGAGCTGCAGCAACAACATGAAGCAAATTGCCCTAGCCTGTGCCAACTACGAAACAGCAAACAGTAAACTGCCGCCATTAGCCTCGAATTTCGATCCGTCCAACATGGGTGCGCGGGGTACTGGTTCCCTCTTTTACTTCGTGCTACCGTACATCGAGCAGGATAACCTGTTCAACATTTCAAATGGCAGTGCTTACTTTCAGATTCCTACGACCGGCTCGCTCACCCGGATGGCAGCGACTTACCCGATCAAAACCTACTTATGTCCATCGGATGTGACTTGGTCGACGGCGGGTATTTGGACGCCGGGCTGGGTGCCGAACGAAGACTCCGCTGGCCTTTGGATGGTGGGCAACTACGGTGCGAATTTCCAAGTTTTTGGGAAGCCGAGTGCAGGAGACAATGGACAAGCCAACATGAGCACATTTCTCACATCCGTTACGATCAAAGACGGGACTTCGAACACGATCTACTTTGCAGAGAAATTCCGCACCTGTGGCACATCATGGGCCACACTTTGGGGACATGCCAACTGGAACGTCAGCTACATGCCAACGTTCGGATATGGCTCGGCTGATGGAACTGTAGGTTACGGCTCGAATTCCAGTATCGTCGGTGTGGTCGGGGCGAATTCGAAGTTCCAAACGGTTCCACAAGATGAATTCGGTTCACTGTGCAACCCATCGCTCACGCAGCAAATCCACATTTCCAACATGCTTGTCGCCATGGGCGACGGTAGCGTTCGCTCTGTCACGCAAAGCATTTCGGGTGCCACGTGGTGGGCAGCGATAACACCGAACCGTCGGGAGACACTTGGAAGCGATTGGTAACTCCAGCAGTGCGGTCGTTTAATGATTCCATTTTCTTCCGAGGTGACTTTTGATGCGATATTTGGTTGGTTTGGCACTGCTGATTTGTGCTGTTTGTATCGTCGGCTGCGGCGAGAAGACGTTTAGCTCAGGATCGCCACCCGTTATGAACACTGGCAAGGGTGCTCCTCCCGCTTACGGCGCACCGGGTGAAGGCAGCAAGACGGAACCACCCAAAGGTTTCAAAAGCCCCAAGGCACAGTAAGCACGACATGACGCACCCGAATGTCCTGGCGATACAATCGACATGGACACGGAGTGCGTCATGCTTTTTGAATCGAGTTCTTTGGTCACGGATCTCACGCCGGAGCAACGCAAAGCCGTTGAACACCAAGACGGCCCGCTGCTCATTCTTGCAGGGGCCGGTTCCGGCAAAACTCGGGTCATCACACGTCGGGTTGCGTATCTACTGCAAAGCGGGGTCAAGCCCTGGCAGATTTTGGCGATCACGTTTACCAACAAAGCCGCCGGTGAGATGAAGCATCGTGTCGATACCTTGGCACCGGGTAACCGCGTTTGGATCAGCACGTTCCACAGCCTTGGCGCTCGCCTCCTTCGGCAGTATGCAGATCGACTGAATATCGACAAAAACTTCACGATCTACGACACAGACGACCGCAATCGAATCATCAAGGACGCCCTTGAGAGTGCTGGAATTGATAACGTCAAATTCACGCCGGATCGCCTCGGCGGTGCCATCAGCAAAGCCAAGAACGCCTTGCAAACACCAAAGCAGTTGGAAGCTACGGCCCGAGACTTCTTCAGCCAAACGGTGGCCAAGGTCTACGCGGCCTACGAGAAAAAGCTACGCACCGCCAGCGCGATGGACTTCGATGATCTTCTCTATCTGCCTGCCTTGGCCCTGAAGTACAACGAAGTGCTTCGTGCGGAACTCGATGCACGCTTCAAGTACTTGCTGATCGACGAATATCAGGACACCAACCAGGCTCAATACGAACTGGCCAAACGCTTAAGCCTCAACCACCCAAACATCTGCGTGGTCGGTGACCCCGATCAATCGATTTACAAATGGCGCGGCTCCGATCTTCGCAACATCTTGGACTTTGAACGAGACTTCCCCAACGCCACCGTCATCACACTTCAACAGAACTATCGCAGCACCAAGGCCATCCTCCACGCCGCAAGTACGGTCATCGATCACAACAAGCAGCGCAAGAAAAAGACACTGGTCACGGATAATCCCGAAGGCGATGCCGTGGAAGTGCTGACCTACGACAACGGCCTGGACGAAGCCGAAGGCATCGTGAAGCGGATCAAGGACACAGTTGCCACCAAGAAATATCACTATCGCGATCACGCCATTTTCCTGCGAATCAATGCACTCACGCGAAGTCTGGAATCCGCCTTCGTGAAGCATGGCGTGCCGTTTCAGATCGTCAAAGGATTGGCGTTTTTTGATCGGAAGGAAAACAAGGATGTGTTGGCTTACCTGCGGCTGTTGAGCAACCCAAATGACTCGGTGAGCTTCATGCGTGTTGTGAATGAACCGGTGCGCGGCATCGGCAAGGTGAGCCTTGATCGACTCGTGAAATGGGCCAGTGACAACGAGATGTCACTCACCACGGCCTGCGGGCAAGTGCCAAGAATCACAGAAATCAAAGGCAAGGCTGCGACCGGACTACGGGACTTTTATCGGCTCATGACGGAACTCCGAACCAAAATCGACTTGCCACCGCACGAGTTGATTCAGGAGATCCTGGAAAAAACGGGCTACCGCAAGGCCTTGGTCGACCGCGGTGAAGAAGACGACATTGAACGGCTGGCCAACATAGATGAACTCATCACCGCAGCGAAGCAGTACTACGATCAGGACAGTACCAAAACACTCATTGACTTTCTCGAGCAAATCGCACTCTCAGCCGATGTCGATAGCCATGATGTCAACGCAGATTGTGTCAGCGTCATGACATTACACAGTGCCAAGGGGTTGGAGTTCCCTGTTGTCTACGTCATGGCCTGTGAACAGGGTATGCTACCGCACAGTCGAAGCATCGAGAGCGGAAAGGACGATGAACTGGAAGAAGAACGCAGACTTTGCTTTGTGGGCATGACCCGTGCGATGAAGAAACTGCACCTGACACACGCGCGGATGCGTGAGTTTCGTGGGCAGTTGAACTATCAAGTGCCCAGTTTGTTTCTCGATGAACTGCCGAATGAAGTGCAGCGCACGGATGTTGCAGGTCACTTGAACGTCGCCCGAACAGCCTTTGAGCCTTGGCGGGCTGGTGCAATGTCTCGCCCGCTACCACCGATCAAGCCGACGCTAACACCATCAACCAGTACAAATCAAGCGAGCGAATATGTACCCGGTTTGGTGGTGCAACATGCGGAGTACGGTATCGGCACAGTGCTCGACATCAGCGGTTTCGGGGCGATGCGTCGCATGAAGATCCGCTTTGCTGGCGCTGGGGACAAAACTTTTGTTGCGGAGCAGGTAAAGTTGAAGATAGTCCGAAGGGCTACCTGAGACTGTTGCCCTGTTCGCGTCGCCCGCTATCTTTCCACGGTCAGCACACATAACGAGCACACTTATGGCCGAAGAATCGTTCCAGCTTATTGATACACTCTGCGTCAATGCGATCCGCACACTGAGCATGGATGCCGTGCAGCAGGCCAACTCCGGCCACCCCGGCGCACCGATGGGCCTGGCACCGGTTGGTTACACGCTCTTCAATCGTGTGATGAACTTCGACCCGGCCCAGCCGCTTTGGCCGAATCGTGATCGTTTCGTGCTGAGCAACGGCCATGCATCCATGTTGCTGTATAGCTTGCTGCACATCTGTGGCGTGCAAGGTGATGGGCATCGCAAGTCCATCACGATGGATGAAATCAAGAAGTTTCGTCAACTCAATAGCGTGACACCTGGTCACCCGGAACACCATTTGACGAGCGGTGTGGAAACAACGACTGGCCCACTCGGGCAGGGCATTGGCAACGCCGTGGGCATGGCTATCGCCCAGAAGTGGATCGCGGCGAATTACGCCAAGCCGGGTTACGAGAGCCTGTTCGATCATCATGTGTATACCATCTGCGGCGATGGCTGCTTGATGGAAGGCATTGCCAGCGAAGCCTGTAGCCTCGCCGGGCACTTGCAACTCGATAACCTCGTGCTGCTTTACGATGACAACAGCATTACTATTGATGGGCGAACGAGCATCGCGTTTACCGAGAGTGTGCCACAACGGTTTGCTGCATACGGTTGGAACGTGCTGAGCGTATCCGATGGGAATGATCTCGCAGCGGTGAACCAAGCCATCGAAGCTGGGAAGGCAACCGTTGGCAAGCCAACGATTGTGTGCATCAAAACGCTGATCGGCTTCGGCGCACCACACAAGCAGGACACCGAGCACGCCCACGGCGAGCCACTTGGTGAAGACGAAATCACGGCGGCGAAGAAGAACTATGGCTGGACGTACGGCAAGTTTGAAGTGCCTGCCGAGGTGTATGTGCACTTCAAGCAGAACATCGCGACCCGTGGTGCTGCGGCTGCAAAAGCCTGGAGCGAAAGCTTCGCCAAGTACGCCAAAGAACACGCAGAGTTGGCCAAGCAGGTTCAGCAACTCTTCGATGGTACCTTGCCGGCAGGCTGGGAGAACTCTCTGCCAGTGTTCCCAGCAGACTCGAAGGGCTTGGCTACCCGCGAGAGTAGCGGGAAAGTTCTGAATGCCGTGGCCAAGGTCGTGCCTTGGATGGTCGGTGGTTCAGCCGACTTGGCTAAGTCGAATAAGAGCCGGTTGACGTTCGACGGGGCAGGGGACTATCAGGCAAAAACTCCTGCCGGGCGGAATGTGAACTTCGGTGTGCGTGAACATGCCATGGGGGCGATTTGCAATGGCATGGCCCTCTCTGGGCTGCGGAGCTATGCCGCAGGCTTTTTGATCTTCAGTGACTACGGCCGTGCTGCCATTCGCCTTGGCTCGATCATTGAAGTACCGGTTCTTTACATCTTCACTCACGACAGCATTGGTGTGGGGGAAGACGGGCCAACGCACCAACCGATCGAGCAGATTGCAAGCCTGCGGGCGATACCCGGTGTCATTGTTCTTCGTCCGGCCGATGCGAACGAAGCGAGTGAGGCCTATCGCGTTGCACTCACGGAAACCAAGCACCCCGTGGTACTCGCGTTGTCACGCCAAAACTTGCCAACGATGGATCGCACAGTGTTTGCGCCGGCTGCCGGTGTGCAAAAGGGTGGCTATGTGTTGAAAGATTACAACGGCGCACCGGAACTGTTGCTCATCGGTACGGGGTCGGAAGTTCCACTGTGCGTGGAAGCAGCAGAGAAGCTTGCTGCTGAAGGGACGAAGGTTCGCGTCGTTAGCCTGCCAAGTTGGGAACTCTTCGAGCGGCAACCACAAGAGTACCGCGACAGCGTGCTACCACCAAAACTCACCAAACGAGTTTGCGTGGAGATGGGTACCACGTTCGGGTGGGAACGCTACGCAGGTACAACTGGAGCAATGATTGGCATGCACGGCTTTGGTGCATCTGCTCCACTCAAGGATTTGCTCAAACTCTTCGGCTTCACGACAGAGGCTGTGTTGGCAGCGGCCCGGCAGCAACTCGCGGGCGGCTAGTTAGCCAGCCACCGTTGATGCCGAAGGCCAGCGATGCAATGGTGAACATGCTGGCTACCAGCACCACCGTTGGCCCGGTTGGCAGCGTGGCCCCGGGCTGGCTGGCATAGTGGCTGAGTAACACTCCACCCACACCGCAGCAAGCACCGAATAACGCGGCCAAAACTACCACTCGGCTCAAGCGGGATGTCCACGCTCGGGCTGCAACCGTTGGTGCAATCAGAAGCGCACTCATCAGCACGACACCAACGGAACGCAGACCGAGTACGACGGTGAACACGAGCAGCGTCGTCAGCAAAAACTGTACGGCACTCGCCGGGCGACCCAAGCTCCGTGCGTAGTCCGCATCGAAACAGTAGAGTTGAATGTCCTTCCAAAAGATGGTGATCAGTACACTCGCCACAACACCGAAGATGGCGAGCAGTTGCACATCTTCCATCGACAATAACGCCGCCTGACCGAACAAGTATCGATCAAGCCCTTGATGAAACGCCTCTTGGGCATGTGGTTTCAACGTTTGTTCCCAACCGTCGCGTGCCTCGCGCCCAACCAGTTTTTGCAGGAACGTCATCAAGACTAAGCCAAATCCGAAGAACACCGCCAGCGCACCTGCCAAGGCCGTGTCGAAAGGGATTCGGCTTTGTTTAGTGATGGAACCAACCAACCACATGGCTAACCAACCAGCCACTGCCCCGCCAACGGCCACCCACCAAGGCGACGTTGCACCCAACAAAAACGCTACGGCCACCCCCGGCAACGCGGCATGCGAAATCGCATCGCCTTGCAACCCCTGCCGACGCACCACGGCCAAAGCACCGATTGCCCCAACGGTCCCTCCCAACAAACCAAGGCCGATGGTGACTGTTTGCAGATTGGTCATTTTGCAGGCTCCGACCACACTTCACTCAATCTCCCACGCCGGACGACGTTGAGTGTGCCACACTCTGGGCATTCACACAGCAATGATTTGAGCAGCCGACGTGTGCGAGGAGTTGGCCGAATGTCCGTCGTCGTCGCCCAGCGTTCAGCATGTTCCGCGAACCAGCAAACCCAGCGTTGTAGTCCTTCCACGGTGCTCCGTGAGAGCCCGCGATCAAGTTGCAACGGCTCAGTACTTCCTAGGAGTGTCCATCCAACACCGCGGCTTGAACGCTCCACACGTAACAAGTTGGCATCCAAGAAAACATGTCCGCGGATGGCCAAGCCGGCTTCGGTCAGCACGACATCCCCGAGTTCTTTCTCTGTTGCATCATCCAGCACAATCTTCATGGTGGCCGAGGGATAACGCTGCAACACTCGCCGTGCAACGGAGGGTTGCTTCGCGGTTAATTCCAGAATGGTCACACCGGTGCCCAACGTGGCCCAAGGCTTTTTCAATCGCCAGTTCCACAAGCTGTAGAGTTGTCGAAGAAGTAATTCACTGGGCTGGCCAAGCCATTGCCGGGTGTACGGCAATGTGTGAAACAACACGCGCAAGTCATCCGGTGTCCAGCCAGCTTCAAAGGCGGCGACCACCGCCAACGGTGGGTGTCGTCGGCGCTCTGCGGCTAGGTAAAACGCTTGATCTTGCAGCATCTCGGCGATTGCTTCTAGGAAGATTGGCGTTCGTTGCCCTTCCAAAAAATCCTTGAAGAACTGCAACAGTATTCGTGTACGCTCGCCGTTTTGGTCGGTTTCATCCACAATTTGCAGGAGTCGGCAGGCAGCAAGCGCTTGCTCATGTACTGGTGAAGTGTCGATCAACATTTCAGCTTGATTGGCAAGATGAAACAACGTCGTTCGTCTTTCGTCAACATCACCGTGGCTCCAACTGGCTCGACACAATCGCACCAGCCAACGAGCGGAGGCTGTCGTGGCATCCAGCGTATGTGCTAGCCGCTGCCACGCGACATCCAGTGCTAACTCCGAACGATTCACGAGTTTTGGCCGCAGCATCCGCACAAGGATGTACGTGCCAGTACTCACAAGCAAAGTGATTGAGACCAACAACAGCAACGCACCGAACGTGGCCGGCACACGAAAGACCACGAGCAAGCCAACGAGCAACGACGGGCAAGCGATCCACACCGCAGCAGAACGAGGCGAGTAGCGATTGGTGGGTGCTGGTGCGTCTTCTTCGGTGCCCTTCAACGTAACAACTCGCACCACCCGACCCAGTTGCGATTCTCGCACTTCTACGGCGTAGCCATCTCCACTGAGCCGACCACCCCCCAGAGATAACGGCGGCGGCAACTCAGGAAGTGCATCGGGCAGTTCGAGTAAACACTTGGCACATAGGCCTGCGTTATGGTCAGCGGCTAGCCGCGTCAGCGTAGGAGGTATGGTTGTTGCTCGGATCGATTGGCGTGTGGTCAGCCCACGCAAAACATCCACTTCCTGCCAGTTCGGGCGAAGTTGAAGTGCCTGGTGAAAAGCGATGTCAATCGGCTTGGCTTCCGTTGGTGTCAGTGCGAGATCGAAGATACGTTGCATCGACATTTGTGGGTCAAGCGTGACACCGTTTTCAAACGATAACCGATGGGCTGTCCACAAATGGAGGATCAAATCCGGGCGTCGGCACACCTGCCGACAGATCGGGCAACGCAACTTCACCCGTTGTTCTTGTTCAGCCACGAGAGCATCGAGAGATTTGGAAACCGTGACGTGACTTTGCAATTCCAGCAGCCGTTGCAAGACTCGTGATCGCGACAAGCCAGTGGTGATGGCCCGAACGACGGGCATAATCAGATCCAGCCTGTCGGGTTGTTGATCCAACAACTTACCAGCGACAGACAAACGTAGTGTGTTCGGTGCCCGACGATCTGTGAGTAATTGTGTCGCAATCGCAACACAAGCAGGTGGTAATGGAAGCTCAAGCCGAAACAAAAACTCGAGTGTCAATCTCGTACCTTGCAAGTCAGACGACTTCAACGATTGAAGCAAACTCGCGATCTGCTGCGGAGTCGATGTGTAACGTGCCAGTCGGGTGATCGCTCGGTGCTGATCTAGACGAGTCACAGCGGAGAAACAGTCGGCCAAGAGTGAATCAACACTCGGCTCCCGATCCGCAATTGTAAGAACTCGAAGCCGTTTCTTCTTCGCCACGGGGAACCGATCAAATCGTGGTTTCGTCCAAGCTACTGTTGAATTCTACGAATCGCTTTGCACATCATACTTGAGAGTCTTCCGAACGGGGTTTCGCCATGACTGAGTTTCGAAGTGGGGTTCTTGCCATTTTGTTCAGCTGCGTTGTGCTGATGAACACGCACGCGCAAGAGAAAGTTGCGGACTTACTGAAAAAGCAAAAGGCTGTGGCCGAGGAGCAGATCAAGACGGCGAAGCTCGGCAAAACCGCAACGGTCGAAACGGAGAACTTGCTGATCTATTCCACTCTGACAGCAGAGAAACTCAAGCCCATCGCCGAGTACGCCGAGAAAGTCTTTGGTACTGCAAGCTCAGCGCTGAAGTACGACGACAAAAAGAAACCCTGGCCTGGTAAGCTCACTGTCTATGTGCTGGTGGATCGCACGAAAGAATACGTGCCGTTCGTGAAGCTCGTTGAACAGCGCTCCGGAAAGATTGACGCGGAAGAGTCGTTCTCCCTGCGATTACGTGGTGAAGAACCAAGCGTCACCGTTGGGTTACCATCGTCCGCCAAGTATTCCGAGTTAGCCTTGCGCGAAGAAACTGGCAAGACGATTGCTGCCGCCGTGCTGGATCAAAAAGCCGGGGCACCAGCCGTGCCGTTCTCGCTGCCTACGTGGTTGCAAGATGGCTTTGGTCGAGCCATCATGAATAAAACGGAGCCGAACGGAAAAGGAAGCCAAGCTCATCGCATGAAGGTCGCCACGCTGTTTACCAAATCGAAAGTGGCCACGTTCACAGCAGCGGACAGTTGGGCGGACATGAAAAACACGAACACCACGGCACTGCAAACCAGCCTCGTTGAATTCATGGTGTTCGGCCCAGAGCCAGCCAAGTTTGAGAAGTTATTGAACGGCTATAAGCCGTCGGATGACAACCGCGACCCCACCACAATGACCGCACTCACCGGTGCAGAGTGGAAGCCCGAAGACCTCGATCTCGCCTGGAAAAAATGGGTGATGAAGAAATAATTATTCGAAATGCTCAGGCGGTAAGTACCACTCCAATTCTGCTTCATCCGCTCGAATGCCGCCCTTGCACTTCAAGCCAAGGGCGGCCCCTTTCTCGAAGTCGAGCGGATTCTTCAAGCCAAGGAGCCAACGAGCATAGGATCCCAAGTTGGGCATATGCCCAACGACCACGACTGTGTTGGAGCCGAGTTCGTTCAGAGCTTCACTCACTCGCTTGGGTCGAAAGGCCTCGGGTGCAAAGTCTGGAATCGTCACCATTTCGTGTGGATGGATTTCCAACAACGGCTCAGCTGTTTCTGTTGCGCGCACGTATCCACTGGTGACGATCTGCTGAAACGGAATGGCCCGAAAACGGAAGAAACCAGCAAGGGCACGAGCCGTGGCGTGGCCCTTGGGAGTCAGTGGACGGCGGTCGTCGCGATCTACGCCATCAACACCGAGGGGCAACGCTTCGGCATGGCGAACGAGGATGAGTCTCATGAAGGACACCTTACACGATGTTGAGCGTGACACGGCGGGGCTTGAGAACCATCGCTGACAACGGATGGTCAATCAGGCCTACAACTTCATCGGTACGAACTCGACCGAACAGAGTGAAGCCACTGGCGTCATCAATGTCGAGTGTAATCGTGTGGCCGATCAGCCGTGTCGGGGCATCAAACACAGCGATGTGGTCGGTCATCGTGTGCCCGGTCAGTTGGATCACATCGCCTTGTGTGCCGAGTTGCCGTTGAGCGTGCTTGCTGGGCCCTTCGACCAGCACACTCACGGACTTGCCAATCCAGGTACGGTGATCCGCCATGCTGTTCGCGTTCTGCACCGCCAACAGTTCGTTGTTACGGCGTTTCTTGACTTCGTCGGGAATGTCATCAGGGTAGCGCTCCGCCGCCTTGGTACCTGGGCGTTCGCTATACTTGAAGATGAAGCTGTTCTTGAACTTGGCATCGTCGATCAAGCGTAACGTCTTCTGAAACGATTCATCCGTTTCGCCACAAAAGCCAACGATGAAGTCACTACTCACGGCCACGCCGGGCACGCGCTCCCGACAACGATTTAGCATCTCCCAGTACTCGGCCACGGTGTAAAGCCGCTTCATCTTCTTCAGCATTTCGTCGCAGCCCGATTGCACCGGAACATGCAGATACTTCACCACTTTGGGTAGGTCTCGCACTGCATCAAGTAAATCGTTCGACATGTCCTTTGGGAAGTTGGTCACGAACTTGAGCCGTTCAATGCCGGGGATGTCGTGGACGAGTTGGAGAAGATCGCTGAGGCGAGTTTTGCGACCATCGCCGTGGTCGTAGACGTAGCTGTTGACGGTCTGGCCGATGAAGGTAATTTCCTTGGCACCTTGTTCAGCCAGCACGCGGACTTCTTGGGCAATCTGTGCTGGGTGTCGGCTCTGCTCTGGCCCACGTGTCGTCGGCACCACGCAATAGGTGCAGAACTTATCGCAGCCGATTTGAATCCGCACGAAGGCCTGAAAGGGCGTCGTCCGCATCTCAGCATCGCGTGATGGATCGTAACTCTCGAAGCTGGCTTCAACGTCGTGTCGGTTCCCGTCTTTTCGGCCCAAGCTCAGGGCATACTGCGGTGCCCCGGTTTTCTTCACGGCCTCGATCAGTTCCGGAATCTTTGCTAGCTGACCGGTGCCGACCACAAGATCGACATACGGTGCCCGTTGGCGCACCAGCTCTTGATCCTTCTGGGCCATGCAACCGATGACGCCGATGACTTTGTTGGGGTTCTCGCGCTTGTAAGGTGCGACTCGACCAACGGCGGAGTAAGTTTTTTCCTCGGCGAGTTCCCGCACTGAACAGGTGTTGAACAGGAGTACATCCGCTTCTGCAGGTTCGTCCGTTAACCGGTAGCCTTGCTTCTTGAGTGCGGCCACAACCAATTCGCTATCCAGAACATTCATCTGGCAGCCAACGGTTTCGATGTACACTTTCTTCGAGTCGCTCATGATCGGGATTCCGTTGTAAATACGGTGCCGAATGGTGGGTGAGCCATCACGATAGCGTCTCTTGGCTTCTTGGGAACAGTGCTCATGCCGTACACACCGATCTTGGCCACGCTGGGATATGTTTTTGATGCGGCGAGGAAACGTGTCCTCCTTGTGCATCGCAATGCACGTGGGCCGAGCGACCAGCACTACGGAAAATACAACGGCCTTGGTGGCAAGCTTGAACGCGATGAAGACATTGTTGCTGGGATGAAACGCGAGTTACTGGAAGAGGCCGGCATCGTTGTTGATGAACTGGATTTGGCTGGCACAGTGTCGTGGCCGGGCTTCGGAAAGAACGGCGAAGATTGGTTCGGCTTCATCTTTCGCATCACCAAGTTCAATGGGGACGTTAAGACTTCTAACGACGAAGGCGACCTGCATTGGGTGGACGTGGAGCGTGTGATGGAACTGCCACTCTGGGTAGGCGACAGGTATTTTCTGCCTCTGGTGTTCGACGACACAGCAAGACCGTTTCACGGCGTGATGCCGTACGCGGATGGTAAGCCAACGTCTTGGAAGGTGAGCCGGGTTTAGCGGTGCCACTGACGTGGATCGAGGTGAAAATAGGATTGCAGCAAAGCGAAGACGTCGGGTTCATGTTCAGCAAGATCATTTGGTCTGCAGAAAAACGACTCGCTACTGTCGGCAAAGAACTCGGTTGGCGAATCACTGGCTTGCTGGCTGAAGAAAGCATGTTGGCGGGAAGCAAGTACGACACGGTGTCGTTCGAGTGCCGCGGACATGACCGTAGCCCACTGCGAGATCAATGTTTGATTGGCGAGTGGCGGAGTGCCATCGGTACTTCCATCCAGGAAGTCAAGTTGGTGCGTGAACTCATGAACCACGACGTTGAAGCCATGGTCAGGGTGGCGTGCTTCGTCGATCACTTGCGACCAATTTAAAATGACCGGCCCACGATACCACGCCTGACCATCGGCAATGGTCTCGCCAAGTTCGTCGTCTTCGTAATCGTCCTCTGGTCGAGGTGAGCGAAACGAAGTTGGATAAAGCAGGATGGACTTCACGCGGCGGAAGTCCCAGTCATTCTCGAATCCCAACGTGACGAGTACCGCGAGTGCCGAGACAGTCAGTTTCATTTCATCAGTTACGGTCAATCCACCGCAACCGACCCAGGTTTTTTCTGCCAGGAAGATACGTAGCCGATCTTCAAGTCTGGATTTCAGATCTTCCGAGAGGGCCGAATAATGAGCCACGTTTCGGAGGATCACAGCCCGCTGATGCGTTGCGAAGGGCGTCGACAGAATTTTTCGCCAATGCAGCTGTTTCAAGAACTCAAACATACTGTCACCTCGATCGCCGCTACAACAAGACGACCCAGCTGAGAGTTCTCGCTGGGTCGTGTGGTGACTTCTTCAACAACAACTGCTTAGTAGCGGACTTGTGCACCAATCACGATTCCGTGTGCCCAGAAATCGGTGTACTTCGGCTCGAAGCGTGGGTACAGATCACCGGTTTGGTTCAGGCGAGGAGGAATCTGGCTTGCATTCACTCTGAGGTCGATCACGCCGCCTGTGCGAACCACGTCCGACCAGTAGATGAAGTTGTAACCAGCATACACACGCAGGTTATCGGTCAGTTGCACGCCAGCTTTCACACCCACTTCAGTGATTGTGGCGAACTTATTGAGTTCGTATCGTCCGATGTTGCTTGGCTGAGTCAGCAACCCACCGACGAAGCTGTTTGTGACTCCGTTGGCGTTGGTGATGTCGGTACTGCCGTCGATGTTCACAACTGTATTGGTGTTACCCAGTGCTACAGTAGCGCGAGTAGCGACGAAGAAGCTACCAAACCGCTTTTCGTGTGCCAAGCCAAGGTTAACGCCGTTGAACTGGTTCACTGTCTTGAAGTTATCTCGCACGACGAAGGTAGCTCCGGCGTTGTCTGAGCCAGGCAAGCCATTAAGGTCTTCGCGGATGTTCAGTGTGTCGGTGAGGTTCATGTAGCGCCAACCGACCAAGGCATCAAGCCGACCACATTCGTTGCACAACAAGTTGCGAACGAGGTTAGCACTGCCTCCGTAAACACTCGTGTTCGTGTTCACAGCAACTTGACCGCGAAGGATGTTCGGGAACGACACAAGTTGTGTGTCTTGGAATGGTGCAACTTCCGTGAATCTGCCATCCGTATTTCGGCGAACCGTATTGGTGAACGGTCGCGTTACGATTTGGCTACCGTCCGAGGCGGCGACTTCGCGAGTGCTGCTATCGCCGAGGAAAAACCAGTCTCCTTCGACTCCCCACGTTTGTTTTGGGTTTAGCCACACTCCACCGTACACGCGGAAGCCGCTCCGCCAATCGTTGGCGTAATCTCGGTTGCCGATCAGTGTCGTGGTGCCAGGGCCGCCAAGCGTGCCTGCAACTGCGCGGGGTGTACCGACAGGAGCGCCTGTTGCAAGTGCTGGCAGAAAGTTGCCCTTGGTCTGCCACAGTAAGTACTCAGCGCCCAGCCACACACGACCGGGAGGGCCACAGAGGGTATCGCACCCGCAGGTGGACATCGTTTCACCACAGGCGGCTTTCACGTCATCCGCATAGCACTGCGGCAGCGCTGGCGCTGCAACGGCTGGCATTGCTGGTGATGCAGAGATCGCTGGTACCTTGACAACTGGTACGGTGACGGCTGGTACATCCGCGTTCACTTGCTGAATTGCCGACGTGGTCGTTTTGCTAGGAACAAAAGCTGGACGGTTAACTCGACTTGGGGTTTGTGCCTGTACTCCAGCGGTCACACCAAGAGCCACGAGCAGTCCCGCGACGTAATGTTTGAACATAGCTCCTCCTGAGCGAATTCATCACAAGCCCGCGTAGGACTTTGGGACGAAAGGAAAGACCGAATCCATTCGGTTAGAACTTGCATCGACAGAAGTGCAGGATTGAAAAACCCCAGCTTGGTGTCCAAAAGCAAAACTGAATGACATAAGCGAGTAAAACCGTTGAAAAGACCGCATCTTGCCTATCTTACGCGAATGCTAAATTCTCCCATCTGTACTCTTGTTGGTCCACCTGCGGTTACGCCGAAGCTAGCATCCACGTGAGTTTTTTCTTTCGTGTAGCGCTTTTTTTAAGCTGCGCTCTAAAGAAGCAGTGACGGTACCGATCTTACGCGTCCGCAATCAACTACAAACAAAACAATCACACGAATATTTCGTGCTTGAGGCCCTGATGTCAACTTCCCGCAAGCAAAACAACCCAAAGAAGAACATTGATGAACAACCAAAGCTCGACGTTGTTCTCTTGGAAGACCGCCTGACCCCAGCCGGAACGATCACCGGTCGGGCGTTTCTCGATTTCAACGCGAATGGGGTGCTCGACACCTCGACGATTACGAACACCGGTGCTGGTACTGTCTCTGGTCCTGTTGACCAAGGTGTTCAAGGTATCATCGTCCGTGCCTTCGATGCCTCAAACGCACCACAAGGCATCGCGACTACGAATGCCACCGGTAACTATACGCTCAACGCCACGGGCACCGGCCCGTATCGACTGGAATTCAGCACACCGACTGGTGGCCAGTTCTTTGGCCCGCAGGGTTCTCCTGGTAGTGGCACCGCAGTGCAGTTTGTGCCGGATGGTAATAGTTCTGGTGTGAACCTGTCGATTACGTCACCAGAAACCGT
>JBBRME010000033.1:0-29161 GCA_038230995.1 Gemmatales bacterium | reverse complement strand
GGAGTTGTAAAGGGGTCGATTCAGGGCTACTCAAGCATTGGGGTTGGGTGATCTGGGTAGTTGGGTTATGGGCAGAACTCGTTGTTTGGGAGTTCGCCATGCCGACGCCATCTCTTCTTGAACGCTTGTCCGATCTCGCCGACCCTCGTTCCCGCCACGGTCGGCAGTACGCACTCGTGCCACTGCTGGCCCTCGCTCTGGTGGCGATCCTCGCCGGTTCGACTTCGATCGCCGCCATAGCCCAGTTCGGTCGTCTTCGCGGTCATCGCCTCGGTCATGCCCTGGGCTTTCGCAACGGTCAGATGCCCTGTGCCAACACCCTCACCAATCTCCTGGCGTCTCTCGATCCGGATCATCTCGACCGGATCATCGGGGCGTGGCTGACGGATCGCCACGCCCAAGGCTGGGAGCACGTGGCCATCGACGGCAAAGTCCTGCGTGGGTCGCGTGATGGCGAGACGCCGGGTGTCCATCTGCTCGCGGCATATGCTCCGCAAGCCTCGGCCGTCCTTGCCCAGATGCGGGTGGATGCGACCACCAACGAACACAAGGCCGCGTTGCGGCTGCTGGGAGTGTTGCCGCTGAAGGGGGCCGTCGTCACCGCCGATGCGATGTTCACCCACGCCGATGTGTGCGAAAAAGTGCTGCAACGACAGGGAGAGTACATCCTGTATGCCAAGGAGAACCAGTCGCAGTTGCTGGCCGATCTGAAGACCGCCTTCGCCACCCCTGGCGAAGATTTTTCCCCCCACCTTGCAGGCCCGGTGGAACGCCGAGACCGAATCGGCCACGCAGCGGTGTAAGGGTCATGGCCGAATCGAAGGACGGACCCTGACCACGACCACCTGGCTGAACGAGTACCTGCGTGACTGGCCGGGGGGTGCAGCAGGTGTTCCGTCTGGAACGAACCCGGACGCAGAAGGGGAAGGTCAGCACCGAAGTCGTCTACGGGATTACCAGTCTGCATCGGGACAATGCCGGTCCCGAGCGACTGCTCGAACTGATCCGGGCACATTGGGGAATCGAGAACGGCTTGCACTACACGAGGGATGAAACGTTCCGGGAAGATCGCTGCCGGGTGCGACGGGGTCACGCCGCACGGGTCCTGGCCTCACTGAGGAATGTGGCGATCCATCTGTTGCGAAAAAAGGAACAACGCAGCGTTCCCGCCGCCACCCGACACCTCGCCGCACAACCCCGACTCGCCCTCGACATGCTCAACTCCCAAACTTCAATCTCTGAGTAGCCCTGGGGGTCGATTGAATCCACATGACATGAACGAAAGGGAATGCTACACTTCAACTCCTGCCTGTGAAACGTTTTTGTTCGGAGTCAATCATGCCACACTGCCCTGGGCCGAATCGCCGTGACGTGATGAAGTTCGGCTCCATTGGCCTGGGTGGTGTCCTTGCTGGTGTGAATCCTTTTCGATTAAGCGCCGTTGAACCAAGCAAGACCACGAACGACCCTGCCGTGATTTTCATCTGGCTCCCCGGTGGGCCACCGCATCAGGAAACCTTTGACCTCAAACCTGATGCACCCAGCGAATACCGGGGCGACTTCAAGCCGATCCACACTAAAGTGCCGGGGATCGACATCTGCGAGCATCTGCCAAGTTTAGCGAAGATTTCTGACAAGTTCAGCCTGATTCGATCCGTGGCCCATACCTTTGCAGATCACGGCGGCGGGCACAAAAAGTTCCTCACCGGTCGTAATCCAGTGGAGCCAACGGGCTTCGTGAATGACGATCCGATGGTAGGCTCCATGGCCGCCAAAGCACTCGCCGCACAAGGCAAGGGCAAGCAACTCCCGCACTATGTGGCGGGGGTCGATGCTGGGCGACAGGGGATCGATACGTTCAGCTTTGGCAGCTCCTATCTGGGTCACGCTCAGCATCCGTTCTTCCTCATTGGTGATCCATCGGAACCGAAGTTCAGTGTCAACAATCTCTCGTTATTGAAGGGCACGGAAGCACAGCTTGCTGATCGCAAATCGCTACTGGCCCGCTTTGACCGGGCGATGCCGGAGGATCGCACGGGTGTGGCCGATGGGCTGGACTCCGCCCGTGGGCGTGCCTTCGACATGCTGACTTCACCCGCAGCCAAGGAAGCGTTCGACATCAGCCGGGAGCCGCAAGCTCTGCGTGAAAAGTACGGCGATCACCGTTATGGCCAGCGCTGCTTGATGGCCCGTCGTTTGGTGGAAGCCGGCGTAAGTTGGGTGACGATGGTGCTTGAAAATGCCACGCCGCGTGGCAAGGAAATGATCGAAAATGGCACGTACAACTGGGACAGCCACGCGGTCAACTGCGACATCTTCAAGGACACCAAGTTCAAGCTCGGTTTCCTCGATCAAGCCATCTCGGCCCTCATCTCGGACTTGTATGACCGCGGGCTGAACAAGCGAGTGCTGCTGGTGGTCACCGGTGAATTTGGACGCACACCGAAGATCGAGTACGACAAGAAAACGGGCCGACCGGGCCGCGACCACTGGCCACAGGCGATGAGTATCCTGACCAGCGGCGGTGGTTTTAAGGATGGCATCTTGGTCGGCAGCACGACTAGCAAAGCCGAGACGCCGAAGGATCGCCCACTGTCGCCGAACGACCTCTGGGCTACGACGTTCCATCACTTGAAGTTGGACTACAAAGCGAACACGATGGTTGACGGCAGCGGACGCCCACTGCCGATGTTAAGCGATGGCGTACCGATTAAAGAGCTGATTGGTTAGATGTTCCCAGGCCGCTGGCCTGGGCTAGTCTGTCACGGGCCTTTGGCCATGAATTCTTGAGGCCCAAAGGGCCGCCACAGCATAGCCAGGCCGAAGGCCTAGGTAGCTCTAATTCGGCTTCTTAGCTGTTTCCACGACAGGCTTCATTGGGGATGCCGCCCCTTCGAGCCGAGCGATTTTTTCGCGCAGTTCGGTGATCGACTTTCCCATGTCTTTGATGGTCTCTTCGTAGGCCTTGTACTGGGCATCGCGGCGTTCTTTCCGTTCCTGATCGGCCGCTTGGTTCTTGTCGACATCTTGGCGGACTTTCGAGGTATCGTCCTTCAAGGTTTTGTGCTCGGTGGTGATCGCCAAGAGCTTTTCTTTGACAGACTCAAGCGTCGTGAGCATGGCTTTCACGGTAGCGTTTTGTTCCTTGCTCTCTTTTGAGAGACCGTCCAGATCCAATCGGCCCTTGTTGGCCCGCTCTTTGAGCGAGTCGAGTTCAACTTTGAAGACATCGTGCCCATTGACAACAGCGCGCAGGTTTGCGAGATCGTCCTTCTTTGCGGCTTCGGATTTGGCTTCATTTAAGCGTGTTACTTCACTCCGAAGTTCGGAGATGCTCATTTGCAGGCCGTTGTAAAGCGTAACACCGATGAGCGCTGCCACGCTGATCATCGCCCCGCCGAAGAGCCGCCAGAAGATGGAAATTCGCTCTTCCTCGTTACGCCGACGCGTGGTGGTGTGCTCACTGTGATCCACTTCGTAGGCGTTGTACGAAGTACTTGGGCGAGTTGGGGCCGTAAGCACTGCTGCCTCGAAAGTATCATCCTGACGCTTAGGCAGAGGCACGGCCTCATCCTCCTGATGTGGTACAACGGAGACGATCATATTCAATCTTCTTGCGCGGAAGCATGGCGTATACCAAGCCGAGTGAGCACCGCAAGGGGAGGTCAGCTCTTCAACAGTGCCTCCACGACTGGGCCGATGGCTTCGGGAGTGGTGCTACTCCCGAAGCGTTTCACGGGTTGACCGGTACGGCCGACTAGAAATTTCGTGAAGTTCCACTTGACCGAACGGGTGCCAAGAAAGCCACGAGCATTGTCCTTCAACCATTGGTACAGCGGATGGGTCTGCTTGCCGTTTACATCAACTTTTGCAAACATCGGAAACGTGACCTGGTAAACCCGGCTGCAAAACTGCTGGATGGCAGCCCCGTCGCCCGGCTCTTGGAACATGAACTGATTGCACGGGAAGCCAAGGATGACGAAGCCATTCGCCTTATGCGATTGATACAGCTTTTCCAAACCAGCGTACTGCCCTGTGAAGCCGCATTTACTGGCGACGTTCACCACGAGGACAACCTGATTGGTGTAGTCCGCGAGGTTCTTTTGTGTGCCGTCGATGAGCGGGGCTGAAAAGTCGGCCAATGTGGTCATAGTTCACCGGTATGTGGTCCGGTGATGCTAGCAGAAAATAGCAGAGCCGGTCGACCTTGGGGACGCTGCCAACCCCATTGCCAACCGGCTCTACAAAAAAGAAGATGCGCGAAGCGTGCGAATTATTGTCTCGTTTCCGAAAATTCTTTTCGGTATCGTTTCTGCACCTCTCCTGGTGATGCCAACATGTTGAGTTCAAAACACTCCCGCCGAGACTTTCTTGCTGCTTCCGCTGCGACAGTGATGCTTCCGCAGTTCCTTCATGCCGCAGAAGCCACAGAACGAAAGTTCAAACTGGGCTTGGTGACCTATAACGTGCCTGCCTCATGGGACTTGCCTACGATCCTCAAAACCTGCCAGACCGTTGGCATCGCAGCCGTGGAGTGCCGAACGACCCATAAGCACGGTGTAGAACCCAAGCTCACGCCCGACGAACGCAAGGCGGTGAAGAAGCAGTTCGCCGATGCGGGTGTCGTATTCTGGGGCAGCGGCAGTGTGTGTGAGTTTCACTCCGATGACCCCGCCGTGGTGAAAAAGAACATTACCGAGTGCAAAGAGTTCATCAAACTCGTGAAAGATCTCGGTGGTACCGGAGTGAAAGTTCGACCCAACGGCGTGGCCAAAGGCAGCACCCCGGAGATGGCCTGCGAACAGATCGGCAAGGCACTCCAGGAGTGCGGCAAGGCCGCTGCGGATATGGGTGTAGAAATCTGGGTGGAAGTGCATGGTGCGGTCACGCAAGTACCTAAGCGCATGAAGGCCATCATGGAAGCCTGTGGGCACAAGTCTGTAGGCGTGACATGGAACTCAAATCCCACTGACATCATTGATGGCAAGATTGATGAAGCGTTCAAGATCCTTGAGCCTTGGATCAAATCGTGCCACATCAACGACCTTGGTAACGACAAAGCCGGGAAGTACCCCTACCGCGAACTGTTCAAGAAGCTGAAGAGCATCAAGTACGACCGATACACGTTGTGTGAAGTAGGCAAGACGTACGAACCAGACGCCGGGCTGGAGTTCTTAAAGGAATATGCCAAGCAGTGGGAGGAACTGTCCAAGTGATAACCCCGGAGCAGTTGGCATTACAAATCCGAGTCTTGAAGAACAGCGGGCTGGAGTACATTCCACGTGCGGTGCAGCAGCCCAGGGCAGCAGTGTTGGCACACCCAACGAACACGACACAGCAAGTTGACTCCGCATCCGTGGTGCCAGGCAATGTTGTTGAACTTCAACAACTCGCCAAGGTCGTGAGCCAGTGCCGGTTGTGTCCTGCCTTGTTCTCAACACGAATGCAAACAGTGTTCGGTACCGGAACCATCGATGCCAGTGTTTTCTTCATCAGCGATGCACCAGGGGAAGACGACGACCGCACCGGTCTGCCGTTGCAAGGCGACACCGGGGCTTTGTTCGACCGTATGCTCGGCAAGATGGGGTTGGATCGAAGCGAAGTGTACATCACCAGCACCATCAAATGCCGACCACCTCAGAATCGCCAACCGACCAACGAAGAATGCCAGCGCTGCCGTCAATACCTTGTTGAGCAAATACGCCTCGTTCAACCCAAGGTCATCTGTTGCCTAGGTGCAGCGGCGAGTCAAACGCTACTGAACACTGCAGCCCCAATTACGGCATTGCGCAGCACCACTCAAAAGCACGAGGCCATCCCGGTGGTGTGTACTTATAGCTTGATGTATTTGCTAAAAAACGAGGCCGCTCGACGCCCAGCATGGGACGACCTGCAAGAGGTATTACAGGTGCTTGCTACCCGCCCGTCTTGAAGTCCAGCTTGCCAAGGAAGAGCATCTTGCGATCCCCGGTGCGGTAAAGCTCTTCGAGCATGATGCGCGGGTCGGGCGTCATCAGTGTGGGCTTCATCCCCTGCAAACTGGTATCCACACTGACGCTGACTTTCTGCGTCCAGTCGATCATGTCCTTTTCAAGCCAGATGGTGATTTGCCTCACTCCGTTGACACCGTTGACAATAATCGTGTTGTTGCGAATATCTGCATTGAAAGTTGCCGGTATCAAGTTTGGATTGGGCTTCTCACCGTTTTTGAGCTGATTTCGTTGGCTCAGTTCGGTCGCTCCGACCCAGTAAAAGCGATCGTCTGTCTCACGGAACGACTGCCACGGTTCGTAACGCTTGTTGTCCAACCGCAGTGAGCCAAGCCCGCGAACGCGTGTCTTGCGATTCATCCAGTCGAAGATCATCGGAAGTTCGGATTGATACCACTTCAGGCTTTGTCCTTTGTGGATGCTGAGAATCGCGTAGAAGCCCAAGTCCATCCATCGGCTGAACAACTGGCGGTGGTTTTCGACCGAGGAAGCCGCCATCTCACCAGTCACGGCGTACACTGGGCAACGTTGGGCGTTGCGCCAATATTCGCGGTAGAACGCAGCGTTAAAATCCGCTGACATGCTGACCACACCTGCAAAAAGGTGGGGTTTGCTCATGGCCAGGTCGAGAGCAAAGTTGCCACCTGCAGCAAATCCGAAAGCAAAGACTTTATCAGGGTCGATTTGGAATCGTCGGCTCAAGTCACGAATGCAAGTCGTAGCAAAGCGGTGTTCATTGCCCAGCATGTCGTAGCTCTGCACTCGGCCTGTGCCCCAAGCTGGTGCAGCGAGAATGTAGCCGTTCCGATCACACTCCACCGCCAATTGGCCAATCATTTGCTCCGGATTCATCTCCGGTGTGTGGAGTGCCAGCACCACGGGATAACTCCGACCGACGTGATATTCGCGCGGTAAGCGGACATAGTAGGTCATGCCGCCTTCATCCTCCGGCACTGGGCCGGTTTCGATCTTGAAGGTGTCCGTAGCGCCACTCTCGCGCGGGTTGACCTTCTTACCCTTCATGTTTGTGTTGTTTTGTGGGTCAATGGGCGGAAGGTTCGTTACGATTTGAGCGAGTACATCCGTCGAGACAGCTTCTTTGCTGGCGAGATAGCGTTTGAGCACACCAGTGCGTTCGTTGCCAATAGATAGCCTGATGTAGTCGGAGATCATCTCGCGCGCCAGCCACAACCGATACGCTTCCTGAGGCAACGGTGTTGAGCCGTTCTTTCCGAGCAACCAGCCGCTCACGGCGATGGCCAGCTTCTTTTCGTTAGATGTTTCTTTCTGTGCTGCTATTTCACGAAAGCTGTTGACCCGCTCGATCGTGTCAGGATGCAGTTCATTCATCACGGATTCTGCTCCGCGAAGTAGCCCTTCCATCACTGGTGGTAATTGCTTGGCAGGTATGATGGGTGCGAAGGCACTACCAGCGAGGCCGAGGAGAACATTGCGTTCCCGACCACCGGATTCAATCTCGATGATCTCTTGAAGTGCGGCTTTGATCTGCTCATATTTTGGTTGAACCTCCTGCACCTTGGCTTTTAGATCAGCCAAGCGTGTGATGTCGCGGAGGTTCGCATTCTTCGGTTGAAAGCCCATCAGGAACTGACTTGCAGCTTGATACTGCCCACCAGCGAGTGCCAACTCTACCTCGCCGAGTACCCAAGCTGTCTCTGCCTCTTCAACTTGGGCAAGCAGTTCATCATATTTTTCGCTGGCTGCTTTGCTCCAGGCCCATGGTGCATCGAGCTTCAGTTGTTTCAGTTCCAGTTTGGCTTTATCGTGCCAGCCCATCTCTTTGAAGAACTGGGCGACGATCATCCGCTTCAGTGGCTCAACCACAGGCAGCCAGCCATCTTTGATGTCCGGATGACTCAGCAAAAGTTTGCGTACAGTTGGGTAGCCGAGGTCTTTCGGATCCAGCACTTCACGCCATTGGTACTTGATCGAGTCAAGCCGGATCAACTTCGGCGTCATGATCGTCGGCACTTGGATGATCTGCTCGGACGGGAAGCGATCGTACTTGATGTCCAACGTTCGCCGGGCATCGGCGTTGAAGTCCGTAATCGTCATGTTCCCGGAAGCAGGTAGCTTTGCCAATTGCACTGGTGCAGGTCGACGAAGATCGAGGGTTTTTTCCGGGGGAATATTCTTCGTGATCTTTGCACCCTTCGTGACATGTGGGGTGAAGATCACGAAGCGTGGGCCGCTGCTCAAGTAAGTGAATGTCGTGGTAGCAGTGAAGACTTTGTCGAGTTGTGCGGGAACTCCTTCTTTCTCCACACGCCCACGGATGTAAAATCCATCAGGGAAGATGACTGCGTCATCAGCCCGTGCTTCGGGCACAAGTGATAGCAAAACAAGGATTACTAACAATCGAATGTAAAACACGATGTTCCTCTCCACGGTCAACGCAAAAGCGATCTCATGTGTTAGGATAAACCATCCAAGGCCAAGAGTGTTGGCGAACTCGACACGAGAAGAGTGTTCACCATGCCAGTCCAGTTCCGTTGCTCGCTCTGCCGAAAGAAACTGAAAGTGTCGCGGCGCAAATCTGGCACTCAGGTCGCGTGCCCCAACTGCGGGGGATCGACTCCCGTGCCCACGGCATTCGACATGGACGCCGAAATCAATCAACTGCTCGCAACAGCCAGTGGTACAACAACAACACAAGCCCAGCCTAAGTACAAGATCAAAAAAGTGGTGAAACCACAGCCGAAGCTTGAAGAACTGCCTTTGTTCGAACGCGAAGATTTTGCAGAGTTGTTGGACAACGACGACGATTTGGAACTCGAATCGACAACCGTTACTCCTGCCGACGCCACACCTGCTCAACGTGTCGTGGAAGCTGATGCCGTGGTTATGAGCCGGGCATCGCTTACCATGTATGTCATCGCGGTTGTGTCGTTACTTGGTCTCGCCTTCGCGGCGGGGTTCCTGGTGGGCAGCAAGTGAAGCTGGCCTTTTGGCTGTGCGGCGGATCAACTCCATGACATGATCAAGTTGTGAAAAATCGCCTTTCTCGATGATGCGAGCCACACGACCGTTCAAGCGATCAAAATCGAGTGGTGTCAGTTCTTTCGCAGTAATAACGACCACCGGGATTCGGTGATATGGGAGTCGCTTGTTGAGTTCATCAAGGAAGCTGAAGCCATCCATGACTGGCATCATCAAGTCCAGTAAAATCAAACCCGGACGGTGCAGCTCAAATGCGGCGAGACCTTGCTCACCGTTCTCGGCTTCAGTTGTTGTCCAGCCGTCACGCTGAAGTTGCTTGCACAAGAGTTCCCGATTGTCTGGATTGTCGTCGATCACCAAGATCGATTCATTTCGCTCGGGGTTCAGGTACTTCCGCAGGATTGAGCCAAGGCGTTGCCAGTCGATCGGCTTGGTCAGATAGTCAGCGGCGCCAAGGGCAAAGCCACGGCCGCGATCATCGACAATCGTAAGCATCACAACGGGGATGTCGGCTGTATCAGGGTTGGCTTTGAGGTCGCCAAGGACAGCCCAACCATCGGAATCCGGCATCATCACATCGAGCGTAATTAAGCATGGATGATGCGACTTCGCTAGAGCCAACCCCTCCAGCCCATTAGAGGCGAGAACCACTTCAAACCCCTCCTTACGGAGGAAGCGTTCCATCAGCTCACGCACCATCGAGTCATCGTCAATCACCAACACCACGCGGCCATCCGCCGCTTCCGTGGCAACAATGGGGATCGGCTGAAGGGGTTGAGCTTCAACTTTTCTTGGAAGAGGGCGTTCCGTGTTTGGCTCTACGATCAACGGCAGCGTGATGATGAACTCCGAGCCGATGTTCACCTGGCTGGTCACGCGGATGGGCTGACCACCCATCAACTCGTTAAAACTCTGTGTGATGGCCAAGCCCAGCCCGGTCCCCCCCTGCCCGCGTGTGGTGCTGCTATCGGCTTGATAAAACCGTTGGAACAGCCGGCCCACTTGCTCGGCAGACATGCCTTTGCCGTTGTCCGACACTGAGAACCGAACCCAGTCTTTATCCTGATCGGTAACTTTCGACACCTTCAAACTCACGATGCCTTCTGTCGTGAACTTGAACGAGTTACTCAACAGGTTGATGAGGATTTGCCGGACTCTGCGTTCATCGGCTTTCATGTCGGTTAGGTTCGGATCGACAGACACAACAAACTGATTGTTATTTTTCGATGCCAACGGGTCGATGAGTGTTTTCACGTCAGTCAGGAGTTTCTCAACCGGGAAGGTCTGAAGAGCAAGATCCATCTTCCCGCTGGCGATCTTGGCCATGTCGAGAATGTCGTTGATGAGTTCGAGCAAGTGCTTGGCCGCAGCAAGAACCTTGTTCAAATCCGGTAGCATGGCCTCGGCCTTGAGATCGGCGGCGTCTTCCCGCATGGCCTCTGTGAAACCGATGATGATGTGCAATGGTTGGCGAAGTTCGTGGCTCATATTGGCCACGAAGGTATCCTTGGCCCGAGAGGCCGTCTCGGCTTGTTTCAGTGCAACTTCGAGCTTGGAGTTTGTGGTTTCCAGTTCCGTGGTGCGTTCCTTCACGCGGTTTTCTAACTCATCGTTCAACTTGCAGATACGTTCTTCGGATTCCTTTCGCAGGCTGATGTCGCGGAAGATCATGGTGTTGACGACGCGGTCACGCAACAGCACCGGTTTCAAACTGACGTCGAGCCAGAACGTTGAGCCATCGGCCCGCACACCCTTTGCGGCATCCAGTGCCTTGACCGTAGCCATGGGATCTTGATTCATCGAACTCTGTTCGCTGGCGTCTTGCAGCGGTTGCTTCATCAGATCGTTGACGGATTTGCCAATGAGTTGCTCCGGCTTCATCCCGAACATCCGCCCGGCTGCTTTGTTCGCTTCTTCGATGGTGCCGTTGGAACTTGTGATGATGATTCCTTCGCCAGCCGCACGGAGGATCGTCTCATACCGGGCTGCACGGTCTCGTAGCTCGCGGTCGCGTTCTTGAACATCTTTTGCTAAGTTGTTGAGAGTCTTGGCCAACTGGCTGACTTCGTAGGGCCCGCCCAGTGGGAGCGGCTTGGGGTTTTCGTCATCAAGTTTGCTTGCGGCCACGGCGAGTGTATTCAGGCTGCGTGTGACCATATACACCAGTGCAAGCCCACTGATGCTGGCGATCAGCAACGTGGGCAGCACCCAACGCCAGAAGATGTTGTTGAAGCGGTCATCGATGTCTTCCTTCAGTTCTTCTATCGATGCGGCAACGATGAACCAAGCGGGATCGAAGTCGTCGTTCAAGTCCACACGCAGTGGCACCAATTGACCTTGAAAGGCTTTGCAGATGATGGGTGCTGTCCAATCAATCTTCGCCTTCGGGTCGCCGGAGGTCTCCCTCCACCAGTCCAGCACTCGCTCTCTGGTGGCTTTGAGCTTGGCGGGATCGGGGTGACTCAATTCGATGTAGCTTGCAATTGCGTTGACTTCACCAGCACGCAAGGTGTGGTCGTTCGCCAAGGCCGTGGCGAGCATCGCATTCAGCTTTTTCGTTGCTACTGAAGCTTTTTCGTTGCCGAGCAACGCCGAGAGATTCGCCGTGTTACTGAACGAACCCTTCTGGTAGCTATAGCTCAATGTTGAGTGCTCGACAGCACTGAGGCGGGCACCACCATCACGTACAGCCACGGCAATACGTTGTTTACGCTCAGCCTGCGTGAGTGTTGTGTCAAACCAACTTCGATCTGCAAACTTGGGGTAGTCCCAACCGATCATGCTTTCGACAGCAGGCCGCTCAACGGTGGCTTTGATATCGGGTCGAATGAGTACGCGCCCGTTCGGCTCCATCACAAAGTAGAAGTGTCGTGGGGACACCTGTTGGCGGTTCCACATGTATCGACTGAAGTCTAACAGCAGCGTGTAGTAACCTAAGCCGTGTTTCTCAGTGAAGGCTAACACAGTTCTTCCGGAACTGGTTTGATCGCCAGGTATGTAATGGAAGCCAGAGCGATTCGTCGGCGTGGGGGCGGTAATGCGATTGGCCGCTTCCCTGAAGCATTCCTTCAGCGCTTGTAAAGTTTCAGCCCCGGTGCTGATTGGCACGCTACTGGTGATGTTTTGGATTTCGCCCTTGTCCATCTCGAAGCGAAAGATCCCGGCATCGGTGAAGTGCAAATAGCGACGCCGGGCCTCAACCACCGTAGTGGGCAGCATCCAATTCTGTGTCTCCGGTAAGCCTATGCGTTGTGAGAGTCGCTTCAGATCCGGCTTCAAGTCCGACTCGTCGTACTCCAGCTTCACTTTCGTTTTGACATCCATGGCCAAGTAAGCCAGGTCTTCACGAAACTCGTTGACGCGGAGGTTCGACTCATCGCTCAGATCGATGATCTCATGCGCGATCAGCACTTCCCGGCTGGAGTCGAGTAATCGCTGCGAAGTGAACAGTATGGGCACGAAGAGCACAAATGCCCCGAGTAGCGCAAACTGTACCCATAATCGCCAGCGATATGGCCGAAACAAGCGTTCCCGAAAGCTGGACATGTTGTACCCTTTCGCCACCAAGACTCGAGCAGTAGCGTAACGTGAGGCGTGCTCGCTGCGTACCCCAAGGTGCCAGGGTGGACCCGGCGTCATATTCTTGGTGCATCCGCTGGGGTGATGGTCATGCTGCGAATTTCGCTCTTCTTACTTGTTTTCGGTTGTGCATTGTCGTCGTACAGCCAAGCGGCTGATCCGATCACGCCCAAAGGGAACTGGCGTTTTCAGTTTCAAGCCAACGAAGCCATCAATGTGTTAACCACGTTCATCGACCAAGACGGAACTTGGAAGGCCGATATTGCCGACGTCTATCCGGCGATTGCTGGGCCGAACATGCAGCCGTTGAAGTTGACCATCAAGAACTTCAAGGTGAAGGGCGATGCTGTGGAATTCGCAGTGATGGCGAACACCAGCGAAATCCTAGCTTTCCAAGGACTGCTGGCTAAAGACGGCAAAAAGATCAGCGGGTCCATCAAGGACTTGGGCGGCAAGCTCGCCGTCGTCGATCTGCTTCCCACCAAGTTGAAGAAACTGTCCGACGATGTGGACTTGGCCCGCGAAGACTTCGCCACATTGGAGAACGGCCCGTACCTATTTTCCGCAGGGTTGGCTATCCTCGGCAAAGCTGCCGAGAAGAAGCTGGAGATCGCCGAAGCACGCAGCATTGTGGACAAACTTACCAAGTCAGCCAATGCCTACGGCCCACGCTGGGAACAAAACATCGCACTGAAGCTTGCAAATACACTTGGTGGGCAGGAAGGCTTTGCGGAACTGGGATTGGCCCAAGCACAACGTACGGAGCGGCTGGCTGGCGATGACGCCAGCACGGCAGTGCAGATCGAGATCCAACAAGCGGTCGCATTGGCTTTGACAAAGGCAAAGAAACTTGACGAGGCCAAAAAAGTCAAGCAATCGATCCTGAAACTCGAAGCCCGCGATGCCACGGAGTTCGCAAAGCAGTTAGTACCGTTTGACACACCGGCCTATGTAGGTCGGAAGGCCAAGACTGAGCGCGTGGCTCTCGTAGAATTCTTCACTGGTTCTGAGGAAGAAACCTGCTTCCCGGCTACGTCTGCCGTTGAGGGCGTCATCAAGAGTTACAAGCCCACGGAAGCCTTGGTGCTGGAGTATCACGTGCCAGCAGGTGCGTCTGATCCGCTGATGAACAAAGATAGTCTTTCGCGCCAATTTCTGATGTTCAACAAGCTGGCTGCACCGTTAGTGCTTGTGAACGGCAAGCCTCTGAGCCGAACTGGAGCAGGCACTGGTGAAGGGAAAGATCGTTACAAGCAACTCACCGATCTTGTGAACGAACAACTTGAGCTTCCACCAGGAGCCAAGCTCGCGGTAACCATCGAAAAAGATGTCAAGGGACTGAAAGTTACTGCAAAGGTGAGCGACCTTGACAAGCCGGGGGAGAAGGTATCGCTGCGGTTCGTAATCATCGAACCAACGGTTCGGTACGACGGGGCCAGTGGGGTTCGCTTTCACAGCAACGTGGTGAGAGCAATACCCGGTGGCGTGAAGGGCTTCCCCTTGCCTAAAAAGGAAGCCGAGCAAAGCGTCGTCGTGAACACGGAAGACATGAAGACCGAACTTGTGAAGTTTCTTGATGAGTTTGCCAAGGAACAAGGCGAGTTCCCCAAGGCAGATCGCCCACTAGCGTTGAAGAATTTGAAGTTGATCGTGTTCATCCAGAACGATGAAACTCGCGACGTAGTGCAAGCCATCCAACTCGATTTGGAAGCGAAGTAGGCGGTGTAGAATGAGACATCACCACTCTCCGGGTGCGAACATGGCAAGTTTTGATCGAACACGATTGTTAGCCGATACGGATGCGTACTGCGAAGAACTTCGGCCACACGAAGAGCTTTGCTACGTCGAGCACCGCTTCAATGACCAAGTGATTGAGTTAGCCAAGAAGTACCACCTGCTCGGCATCAACATTGATCCCAAGTACGGTGGACGCGGGGCTGACGCCGTGAGTTACTTCCGCGCGTTGGTTCGTATTGGCCGAGAAGGCACCGGCGTTCGAACGTTCTACTCCGGTCATCTCAGCATCGGTGCGTACCCAATTCAAACTTGGGGCAGCGAATCACTCAAGCAGAAGTATCTGCCGAAAGCTGTGACCGGTGAAGCGATCCTCGCCTTCGGCCTGACTGAACCTGATGCCGGTAGCAACCCACGAGAAATGACGAGTACCTACGAGCCTGTCGCTGGTGGGTACAAGCTCAGCGGGGTGAAGTACCTCATCTCGAACGGTGGCGTGGCCACGGCAATTGTGGTGTTTGCCTACCCGAAGACAGAGAGTGCAGAACGACGGATTAGTGCATTCGTGGTAGATACGAACGCTGCTGGTTTTGCTGCGGAGAACCTCACCGCCAAGATGGGCATGTATTCATCCAACACGGCCATGTTCGAGATGACCGACGTATTTGTGCCCAAGGAAAACCTGTTGGGTAAACTGGGTGAAGGCTTTCGAATTGCAATGGGTACGTTGGTGAGTGGTCGGCTCAGCGTAGCCGCCGGCTGCCTCGGTGTCATCGAAGATTGCCTAACAGAAGTGCTGCACTACGGTCAAGTACGCGAACAACATGGGAAACCGATTGCCAAGCATCAACTTGTGCAGGATCACATTGCAGCCATCGAGATGCACCGCTTCAGCGCCGATGCTGTGCTCATGCAAGCCTGCGAAGCGATGCAGGCGATGAAAGACAATCCAGGTGACAAGGAGTTGTCAGCTGCGGCGGACATCCTCGCGGCGAAGGCAAAATTCTTCATCACCAATGCGGCGTGGGATGCAGCCGACCGTGCCGTGCAGGTCTTCGGTGGGCGTGGTTGGAGCACGCTTTATCGCCCAGGTCGGCACCTCATGGACGTTCGTGTCTGCAGAATTTACGAAGGCACTGATGAAATCCTTAAGCTCAAGATTGCTTCGAGTTTGCTGGGCAAAGACTACGAAGCCTTCAAGTAACCCATCATGATGCACTCCGTCCGCGTGCCTGATTTCTTGCCAAGTACGCACGGGTTGCCGTGGCCGAATAGCTACCCGACGGGCACACCGGTGTTCTTGATGCATTCCCCATTGGGTACACTTGGCGTGCCGGATGCCAGTCGTGGCTTGTGTGGTGGAATGATCTTCACGGTGATGGATATGCACCATCATGGCATCAGCACGATTCCTCCATCTCCTGAGAAGCCGGTGTTCGAGTACATCTGCCATCGGCTGTTGACGAGTTGGGGCTTGCCCTTCGGTTGGGCCAAGTATTGGGATTGGCAGAACCGCCCGGATCGGACGACACCGCGCTTGTTCGGGCGAACCGGAGTGTTGGAACTCACGCTTCAAACGGAGTGGCCGAAGATCCGCGCTGGCTTGGATGACGGGCAGTTAGTGGCCGTGGGGTTGGTTAACATTCGCGGTTGGCAACTCACGAAACTGGGGCTGAACCATCAGGTACTCATCTACGGCTATGATTTCGACGAAAGCACAACCGAAGTGATCCTGCACACCTACGACCCGAACTACCCTGGCGATGACACCATCACCATGCGGTTCAAATTGAACTCACTCGAACAAGACATGCCGGTGCGGGTGACCCATTCCCTCACCGGACCAACGATTCGCGGATTGTTTTACACCGACTACCGTCCACTGACGGAACCACCGGCGTTTGCAGCGCAGGGCACGTCATGAATCTTGTTGCGCGTTGGTGGTTGGATGAGCAACCCAAAGATTGGGTCATCGAGAACGAATGTATTTTGAGTTGCGAGCCAAGCGATCAGCCAACTCAATTGATTCTGACACCGGCCTGTCACGATATTCAGGTGAACGGTGGTGGCGGCATAGGCTTTACGAACGACACACTCGGCGTGGCGGATGTACGGCGAGTTGTTGAACTTCATCAACTAAGAGGCACCGCCAGTTTCTTCCCAACAGTGATTACCGCAAGTCATCGCACGTTGCTGCATTCGCTGCGGACATTGCGCGAAGCATGTGAAGCGGATCCAAAAATTGCCAGTGCGTGTCCAGGGTTACACCTCGAAGGGCCAGCAATTTCAGCTGAAGACGGCTACCGCGGCGCACATCCGAAGGAGCATGCTCGTGCATTCGATTGGAACGAGTTCTGCCAGCTGCAGGAAGCGAGTGGTGGACGAATTCGTTTAGTTACTGTTGCGCCTGAAGTTGACGGTACGATGCGGAACATTCAGAACCTGGTGGAGTCGGGGGTTCGTGTTGCTTTGGGTCACACTGCTGCCAGACCGGCAGAATTGCGTGAAGCGATACAGATGGGTGCGAGGTTGTGTACGCACTTCGGCAATGGATTGCCGACGTTGATGGATCGTCATCAGAATCCGTTGTGGACGATGCTTGCTGAAGACGGCCTGCACCTAAGTCTGATTGCCGATGGCCATCATCTGCCGCACGATCTGTTCCGCGTGGCCTGTCGGGTTAAGAAAAATCGAGTAGTGCTCATCTCGGATGCTAGCAGTTTTGCTGGTGCAACACCGGGACGGTACAACGACTGGGGAAGCGAGATCGACGTGCTGGAAAATGGCCGGGTCCAGTTAGCGAATAGCCCATATCTTGCTGGTTCGGGATTATTCCTGTGTGATTGTGTGTCGTGGGCAAGTAAGCACGGGCAGAGATTTCAAGATGCGATTCGTGCGGCTACTATGACGCCACGAGAGTTGTTCGACTGGCCTCATCCCACAACTTGGTTGTTGTGGGATGAGGCAAGTCGAATGACGAAGAATCTGGACGCGACTCGGGTTGTCGAGTCTGTTCAGTATGTTAAAGCGTACGATTAAAAAGGGTGTGACCAACATGACGACGATTGGTAAACGAGATAGCCTACGCGAAACGGTAGAGACACTGGTATTTGTGATCGTGCTCGTTCTCGTCATGAAGTTGTTTGTGGTGGATGCTTACGTCATCCCAACTGGCAGCATGGGCGAGACACTTTATGGCTACAAGAAATCGGTCACTTGCCAGGAATGTGGCCATAGCTTCGATGTGAATGCCAGCGAAGAAGTGGAACCACAAATCACTGAGCGTCCGCATCGTACTGTTGGCTACTGCTGTCCGAATTGCTTATATGCGAACGCTACAGTCCTGACCGATCAAGGCGTGACCAGCGGCGACCGGGTGATTGTGGGTAAGGCATTGAGTACCGACGACCGCGAGAAAGTAGTGGTCTTCAAGTTCCCCAGTGGCCCACAGAGAAATCAAGTCGGCACCAACTACATCAAGAGGCTCATGGGCTTGGGTGGTGAAACAGTGGCGATTTCCGGAGGGGATTTGTACATCTCGAGGGCATTGAAGTACGATCCGGCAGTCTCGAATGAATTCGGTCTGTTGCTTTACCCCCGTCCAAAGAATGACGTGGATCTCTGGAAGGCGAACGATCAGGGGAATGATTACCGCTATCAGAACGTTGATGCTGCTCAGGAACTGTTTGACAAAAACCAAGACTCCGGTTTTGTTGATCCCGACGGCTTTCAGATCTTTCGTAAGAGTGATGAGCAAGTGATGGTGATGCGGAGGATCGTGTACGACAACGATCATCAATCCAAGAAACTCGCAGAAATTGGTGTGCAACCCCGTTGGGCAACGGACAATTCATGGAGTGCGGATAACGTTCGCACGCCGAAAGCGTTTACTCATGTTGGGCCGGGTTTGCACTGGCTGCGATATCATCATTTAGTGCCAGCACCTGCTAACGAACTCAACTCTGGCCTTGGCTGGACGAGGCCAACATCGAACATGATGCCGCAAAGAATTACGAACTTCATGGGTTACAACGGCGCGTTTTTTACTGGTGATGGCGTGCAGCCTGCTCAAGGTAGTCTGGATAACAGCAATCATTGGGTTGGCGACTTGATGATGGACTGCGAAGCAACCACCAGTGGGATGAGCGACGTGGTGGTTGTTGAACTTTCGAAAGGAACTCATCGCTATCGCGTGGAGATCGAGAATGGGTTGGCCCGCTTCAAGATGTTCCCCGGACAAATCGAAGTGGATCGACAAGACGGAAACAAAGAACTTGTCATGAATCGCGTGGTACTCGGAGATGACAGAAACACACTGTTCACCAAACCTGTGACTTTCGCACCCGGCAAACATCAAGTACGTTTCGCAAACATCGACACGCGATTGAGACTGTGGATCGACAACGTGAGCATCGACTTGGGCGAGCAAGCCAACTACGTCCCACCTGTACCGAAGTTTGATGCGATGGACCTACGTCAGGAAGGATGGACGATTCCAAACGACGTGAATGAACCCGTTAGCCTCGGAGCAACAGGCAGTGTGATCTTCACCAAGTTGAAGGTGTACCGAGATAACTTCTATGTGAACACGATGAAAAACTTCAATCAGAATAACCGAAGTCATCGGAGCAAGCTCGATACCTTTTACGTTCAACCAGGACACTACCTTTGCTTAGGCGACAACAGTTCACAAAGCAGCGACGGCAGAGATTGGGGCTTAGTGCCACAGCGATTGATGCTGGGTCGAGCCGTTTTTGTGTTCTTCCCACTTGATCGCATCGGATTCATTAAGTAACGCTAAGTTGGACGAGTCTCACAGCGTTGCGGGCGACCCATCAGCAACTGTACCGCTTCAAGCGGTACGAGTCCTTCGTAAAGTGCTCGATAGACTCCAGTCATGATTGGTAAGTCCAACTGCATTTGTTTAGCACGTTCGTAAACGCTGCGTGCCGTCAGGATTCCCTCGGCAACTTGGTGCCCTTTGGTAATTTCAGTGAGACTTTCACCTTGCGCCAACCGCTGACCCACGCGGCGGTTGCGGCCATGCTGGCTGAAGCAGGTGGTAATCAAATCGCCCAAGCCAGCCAAGCCATGGAATGTCTCAGGGCTGGCCCCGTTGGCGACGCCGAAGCGTTGCATCTCCACAAGTCCTCGTGTGAGCAGCGCGGCCTTGGCGTTATCACCGAATTTGAGTCCGTCGCAAATACCTGCTGCAATACCAAGCACATTCTTGAGAGCACCAGCCATCTCCACACCAACAACGTCCGAATTTGTATATAGCCTGAGCTTATCTCCACCCACGTGTTGCTGTACCCATGCAGCTAAACCTGCATCGCCAGAGGCAACAACGAGCGACGTTGGCAACCCACGAGCCACTTCTTCGGCATGGCTTGGCCCACTGAGGACGATCAGTTGATCGGTATTGAAGATGGTGCCGAGGATTTCTGTCGGACGCAGGAACGTACTGTTCTCGATGCCTTTCACCAGACTGATGATCGGAGTTTTTAGTTCTACAAAGGGTAGGAACCGCAGCATCGTCTCGCGGAGATACGCCATCGGCACAGCTACAAGCCAGGCGTCAGCCTTATCGATGGCCGCACGCTCGCTAGACGTCAAGAGAACGGATTCGGGAATTTTGACACCGGGTAACTGTCGATCATTCACCCGTGTCACTCGATAGTTCTCTGCACGCTCCGAATTTGCACACCAAAGTCGAATATGATGCTCAGGCCGTTGAGCCAGATATGCTGCAATGGCGGTTCCCCAACCGCCTGCACCCAAAATCGCCAGTGTCGGCATGATGGTGTTTTCCCTTCAACTCGAATGTAAACCGTACTACTTGACAGTCAGCTTCATAGTAAAGTCTCGGTTCATAGATACGGTTGCAGTTGGGCCATGGTTAGCGCCGATAGAAGGATTGACCCGTTTTACGCTTTCGCAGGAAGGTCGTTCAAGGAGTGTCCAACATGACCCCACATCTCCGGTTGTTCCGTGCCCCAGAAGAAACCAACAGTTGGGATGATACATTTGAAGCGACCGTTCGCGTTCGCTTGGCTGATCTGCTACCGCTGGTTTCGATGGCCCAAAAACTCAATTACCTTTGGCTGAAAGACTTCTTAGAAGACGAGGTGCGTATCTCTGAAGACTTAAACGAATTGTTACAGTCGATGTGTTCAACACGACCGACTGCGTCGTAAACCTTTATTCAACCGGTTTGGCGTGTACTTCGATTAGCGCGGGTCGACAACTTTGGGTGAAGTGTCGGGTATTTCGCACGATGATGTTGAAAAGCTTCGCTGAACTCTTGCGGAGCTTCATTTTTTGTAGCATCATGATCTTGTAACGCCATGTTCCAAGTGTCCTGACCGAAGGGTCAACTATGCCCGCGCCGGCAACCGTCGTGGATTTCCTGGACATCGTCCGAAAAAGTGGGCTGGTTCCCTCCGATCAACTCTCGCGTTATTCTGACGTCAACCTTTCGATGGATCGAAGTCTTGATCAGTTATCGGATCATCTTGTACGTGATGGCTTGCTGACGTTCTTCCAAGCTAAACAGCTGAAATTGGGTCGGTACAAACGCTTCCAAATCGCTGGAAAGTATCGACTTCTCGAGCTCCTTGGTGTTGGTGGCATGGGTGCAGTGTACCTTTGCGAACACGAGTTCATGAAGCGTCTGGTTGCGGTGAAAGTTCTACCTGTGGATAAAATTTCGAGTGACCCGACAGCACTCGATCGCTTCTATCGTGAAGCTCGTGCTGTGGCAGCGCTCGACCACCCGAACATTGTGCGTGCCTTCGACATCGATAAGTTTGAGTCGGTACATTTTCTTGTGATGGAATACGTGGACGGCAACAGCCTCCAGGAAATCATCACGAAGTATGTTCAACGCAAGCAGTTCTACGATCCAGTTCGTGCCGCTCATGACGTTGCTCAAGCTGCAGCAGGGCTGCAGCACGCTAGCGACTTGGGCGTTGTGCATCGAGACATCAAGCCTGGAAATCTCCTATTGGATCGCCGGGGAACGATCAAAGTACTGGACATGGGGTTGGCCCGGTTTTTCGATCACCGGAATGACAACCTTACAGCTCGACTGGATGACAAATGTGTGTTGGGTACTGCAGACTACCTAGCACCTGAGCAGGCGACCAATGACCCGATTGATGTGCGGGCCGATATTTACGGCCTAGGCGGCACACTTTACTTCCTGCTGACGGGTCGCTCGCCATTCCCTGACGGTACCGTGGCACAAAAGCTTGTGGCCCATCAAACTCAAAAGCCAAAACCCGTCAAGCAGTTCCGGAATGATGTACCTGCAGAGTTGCTGGCTGTACTCGAAAAGATGATGGAGAAAAACCCAGCGGATCGATACCAGTCACCGCTCGAAGTCATGGCAGCGTTAGAACCTTGGACATCGCAACCGATTGATAGTCCGCCTGAGCAGGACATGCCGATCTTGGCACCAGCAGTTCTTCTACGGATGGGTGAGAACCCGATTGCTGGGCGAGTGAGTCAGAACCGTGCCCGGACGGCATCGACGAGTAACAGTGGAGTGTACGACACGACTCCGACCTCAGCATCAAGCAACATGGTGCCGACAATCAAAAACTCGGACACCGCACCTATTCGACCTGGTGCGATGCCATCAAAGCTTCCCACGAAAAATCCAAATACAACTCGCGATAAGATTGCGACATCGGATGTGTGGGCTGCCAACCACTATCCAGAGCCCGTTGACCTCATGCCGACGACCTTGGTGGACGAAAACGAGAAGGAAACAAGACAATCCAAATCGCCTTGGTTCAGCATCATGATCGGATTGGCAACTTTCCTGATTGCCTTGGGTGTGCTAGTTGCAGTCTTCGTGCTCAATCGTTAACTAAACGGCAACTTGAGTTTCAGCGTCGTCTTCGTCCGACCATGTTTTTGCAGGGAACCAGTAGCATAAAAGCACGCCGAGCATGAAGAGTCCCATCATTGGCACGAAAAGGTACATCATCGTCACCACGTCTGGCGTAGGAGTAATGACTGCTGTAAAGACAGCAATGATGAATACCGCGTAACGCCATTTGCTCAGGAATGTCTTGTAGGTAAGCAGGCGAGTGCGAGTCATGAAAAACATCACCAATGGCGTTTGAAACGACAAGCCAAATACCACAGGCAGTACGATCGCAAAGCCTAACCATTCGTTCATACGCAAGTCCGGGTCGAGATCGATCCAGTCATTGAAGGCAATCAGTGCTTTGACAGCACCGGGCAGCACGACGAACTGACAAAGCACGACACCAGCCAGAAACAGACCAATGCTGGCAGGCAAGTAGATGTGCACGTATTGCTTCTCGTGTGGATACAAGCCAGCCGAGATGAAGGACCAAAGTTGATAGAAGATCCACGGGCTGCCGATGACGAATCCACAGAGCATGCACACCTTGAAATAGACCATGAACGCTTCTTGAGCGCTTTGCGTTTTCATGTACTGGCGTGTGCTGTAGAACCCCTCGCCGGAGGTCGCGAGGTAGTGCAAATGCTGTGGGTATGTCTGGATGGTTACGTCCATGTGGGTCAACGCTGAGTCGATCGCTTTGATTCCGAAGGTCTCTTCAAATTGTTTCACCGGGATGCGCACTGGCAGAGGCGCTGGTGTCCCTCGCAAAACTTGCTTCTCTTCGTCGGTGAGCTTACTAATGTCTCGATCAGCCTCCTCGTATTTCTTCATCACGCGTTTGCGTTCTTCATCCGTTGCATCTTTGATCTGCAATCGCTCAGAGTTCTTCTGGTTGCGACGCTCCATGAAAGCTCGAACCTGGCTCTCGGCTGGCTCGGTGATGATGCGAAGCATTGGTCGACCCACGCCAAAGTTCGGCCAGTCCATCTGCTGGCCGATATAGTCGAGGACGAACCCACCAATGAGGCAGATCATCAGTCCATAGATTGCTTTCAGAAGTCTTGAGCGTAGTTCTTCGATGTGATCGCCAAAAGACATCCGCGATCTGTCGAACATGTTGTCTGGATAATTGTCATAACGAGATTGACGGGCCATAATGGCACCTCCGCATAAAGCGATGGAACTGGCTGGTCGTGCGGCGAAGGTGCACACGAACAGCAAAAGCGAATCCATTGTAGTGTAAAGCCGTTGAGCCAAGTCGTCTACGAATTGCCAATCCCGGGGTTGCGATGACTCAATTCTTCAACCGAGAGGAAACCCCAGTTGAGGGCTCGATCCTGCGTGTACTGCTTGTCGAGTGTGAGTGCCGTAACAGCTTTGGCGAACTCGTAGCCGAGGTAAAAGCTGTGGCTGAGATCGAGCTTTGAATCTAGTTTCTGCAGTTGAGCGAACAACTCGAACGGGTCGGTACCGCGCAAGTAAACCGAGCCGTTCATAACGTGCAGTTCCCCACGTTCAGCGAAGAGCCGATAGTTGCTATCCGTCATCTTATTGGCCAATGATTCCAACTCGGTTTGCCCGTATGGGTAAAGTTTCGGGTCGCGCAACACTACGAGGTTTGGTTCTAAGCGTTTTGGCAGCACCTTCTGTTTCACAGCGTGGTACACCAAACGCCGGGCGAGGTCGAACTCTTTCACAGCTGATCGACTCCAGTTGATGACCTCTGTACAGAGCACGCTGCGGATGCCAAGCTCTTGACAAATACCAGCGAGGAGCACATTGACCCCGGCACTATCGACATCCGTAAGTTCCGTGAGATTGCCAACTCCCATAAGCATTTCTGTATCAGGGTAGAGTCGGCGCACCTCCTGATATCGCCCCAAACTCGCGGCGAAACCAAAGCCTATCGGTTCCAGAATCGGATCGAGTCGGTGTGCAACACCGGCCGTGAGAAGTGTTTCATGGGTACGTACCAAAGACTCCAAATCATCAGGAGTATCGGGTATGGCAACCACTCCCGCCTTAGAAAAGTCCTTTGCCCAAGACAGAGCTTCATTCACGTTAGAACTGTTCACACTCAGTACCAACTCTGCACCGGCTTCGAGAGCCAATCGCACTTCCTGTACGTTGAATGAATCAACCGAAACCCGCAACCCACGAAGCCGTAGTTCGTGCACCGAGAGCCCGATGTCACTCCAGCATTCACCGGGGTTGCAGCCGAGGTCGATGATATTGGCCCCGCTCTGCCGGTACTTTTCTGCACGTGTCATGATGGCGTCAATGGTCATCGACGGGGCGTGGTTGATCTCTGCTATGATCTCAATGTCATACTTTCCGTAATCGATGGGCTTCGATTTCTGCCCAAGAAACTCGGGTAAGGCTCGGAGTTCCGATGGCCCACGTTCCACAACAACGCCTGGCGAAGTAGCGATAGCCGAGAGTTCCCCCCGACATAAACCTGGCAGCACGACCCGCCGAACATCTGGTGTGAGTTCCAACCGGCGGGCAATCCAAGGTGTGGTGAGCAGTGCAGCGACGGTGATGGGCATCACTACTACGGCATAAGTTTCTCCTGGATTTGGAGTAGTTTCTCTCAACACGGCCCGTAGTGCTTCCTCTGCCAACTTCCCAGTGATAAACACGGTGGTATTCGCTACAGGCAGGCTGTCGTTGATCGATCCGGGTTTCACAAGTCCGTTGGACACGGTACGCTTACGCCTCTTGGATTACTGTTGGACTACGAACTATGGTTTCCCGTTCGAGATGGTTTCAAGCTTTGCTTTTTTTGTTCACTGTGGGTGTCATGTCCATTGCACCGCTGCTGAACTACGCGAGCCATCCCAACAAGATGAACTGGCCGCTCTACTCTGCCGAATTTCCACCCAAGTACGAACTCCCACATCATGGCAACAAGGACTATCCGCTCTGGTACTACACCGGACGACTCGTCGTTGAAGACCGTCAATTGACTGATGAGCACGGCCAACCGCGATTGCTGTATCCAGCCGAGGTAAACAAAGCCTTCCCGTTCATGTACCCGCCTTCCGCAGCTATTTTATTGGCCCCTCTCAGCTTGTTGGGGCCTACTGGCATGTTGATTGTGCTTGTGATGTTGAATGCGATCGCATTCGCCGTCGTGCTTGAGCTCAGCGTGCAGATGGTAGCTGGCACAGGAAATGTGTCGATCTGGTTACGTTTAATCCCCTCGTGTTTGAGTTTGTTTTTCGTCAACGACATGTTCTTGCTTGGTCAGCCCAACGTCGGTTTACTCGCGCTCGTACTCAGTGGACTGATGTTGGATCGCGCTGGGCGGGGTGGCTGGGCGGGGGTGTTGTTTGCACTCGCTGCGGCCATCAAAGCCTTCCCTGTGGTTGTAATCGTTTACCTTGTTTGGCGACGACGTTGGAAAGCCGCCATCTCTATGGCTGTCAGTTGCGTGATGTTCTTCATCATGGTGCCAGGCTTAGTGCGTGGGTTTGACCGTACTGCGATGGAGTTGAAGGTTTGGGCCAACGGGATGTTGTTCAATAACAACGAAGACGGGATTGGCCAGCGACCCGGTTTGAGTGTGAGTTACAAGAATCAATCAATCTTCGGGTTGGCTTATCGGTTGATTGGTCGCGGGGCTATGAACGCTGAGGACGTCATGCTCCGTGAATCAGAAGAGCCGATGCGAGTACTGTTGGAAACTACGATGAACACAGACCCAGACCCTGCGAAACGTTTGGCTGCAGAGGAACGATTGAAGGAGTTCCAAACACATTGGGCAAAGGGATTAGGTGAACCGATCTATCTCAGTCCGTTGAAGCTCGATCAGAAGACGACTCAGTACATCGCCTATGTTTGTTGTACCTTACTCGGGTTGATCTTCGTGAGTGTCATGCCCAAGTCCTCTGCGCGAACTCGTCGAACAGATGCAGCCGAGTTTGGTATGCTCATCATCCTCATGACCATCGGCACGCCTTACGCCTATGGCTACTACATGGTCTGGATGATCTACCCGATGTATGTTGTGGTTCATCAGGCGTTAAACAGTGCCAAAGCTGGGGCGCGGAACATTGCGTGGGATGTGATCGTCGTGGTGACAGTGCTGTATGTGGTGAGCATTCCCATTGCTGACAACATTTATCCGATGGCCTACGGCAGCTTTTTCTGGGCCAGCATGGTGTTGCTGGCTGGGTTGATTTGGATTCGATACCAGAAAGATCCAGGTCCTACTTCTTCTCTGATGGCAGCGGCGGAAGCGGTGGCAACTCTAACCCACCCGCCGGTTTTGTCTCAGGGATCGGGCTCGTCGACGGTAGCGCAACCGTAGGTGCTGCTTCGATCAACTTCATCGGATCTGGCATTGGCTGAGTTGTAATCTTCTTTGGTACTGGCTGCACTTCCGGCTTAGGCTTTACTGGTTCTTGCTTGGCTGGAAACATTGGCATTCGCCCACCAGTACCGGGAGCTGGTTTGTCGGCAATCGGCGTAGTGTTGGTCACCGGCATTGTTGCGGGCACACCCGAGGTCGAGCCAGCTCCATAGACGCCGCCACCGGATGGTTGATCCATCATGGTCTGCTTGCGGATGGTGGCCTCGCCGTTGCTGTCCACCTTTTCAACAGTACCCGAAGGCTTATCGAGATCCACCAGGATCGGTTCCTTCGTTTCGTCAAACTTCGAGTTCCCCGCTTGATCCGTCGCCGTTGCTCGAACGTGGAACTTCCACAAGTTCTTGTCCGTGATCTCCCAAGTGTGACGTCCACTGTTGGCAATCATCTTGGTGCCGTGGATCGGTTTCCACGTTTTTTTGTCATCGTCACTGAACTGTAGCGTGATCGGATCGGGCAAAAGATTGTCCATCGCGTCGCTCGCCTCCCACTCGATCTCAATGAGTGGGCCATTCAAACCACCACCGGTCACGCGGTTGCTCTTGAGTTTGATGGCCGGTGGTGTGGTATCTACGAACACGATGTATTGGGCTGGATCGCTGGGTCGTGGATCGTCCGGCTTGGTACCCGCCCCGCTGATCGGCTGAATGATGAAGCGGTAGATGCCATCCTTTGGTGCTTCGTACGGAATCTCGACCAACGGGTTGGCTGTGTCTTGCGTGAAGTTAGCCGCAACCGGATTCCCAGCTTTACGCCAGTCGCTTGATTCGTTCTGCACGAACAATTGAGCTTCCTTGACGCCGGATCGCGTGATGTGCGTGATCTTCGATTTCACTTTCAGCTTGTTGGTGCTGATGTACTCGATCTTCACGCGGTTCGTGTTAGGCAGATCCTCAACAGCACCGAAACCCGATCCGGTTCGTGGGCCGGTCTTAGTGCCACTGTCGCCAAAGCCGGGAGCGCGAACTTTGTCGTCTTCAGGTCGTGGGGCTTTGCCAGCGTTGGCACCGAGGGTCATGATGCTAGAGCGGCCCTCATGTCCGGCACGGTTCTTGGCGAACACGCGGACTTCGAGGGTTTCATCCGCAGGCAAGTTCTTCCAACTGAAGTTGTCGTCCGCACGCAGTTCGCCGGTGTTAAGGAATTGCCAGTTCGTGCGGCCAGGGTATCGCCCTTCCAGGCGGATGGTGCTTGGTACCACGTAATCATCTTCGACCTTCCAGCGGATCGAATTCGCGCCGGTCGTCTTTGCTGAGATACTTGGTGCTTCCAAGAGGAAGTGAACGCGATATTGGGCCGAGAGGCGTGAGGTTGGCGGCGAGAGTACGCCATCGGAGTACTCGTACTGCACCGCAAATTCCTTCTCGGAACTGCGCTCGGCGGTGTACGAGAAGCCACGCTTGGGTGTGGCTCGTGAGTCGGCGTTATCCTGAATCTGTTCGAGGTCGTCGGGCTTCTTATTGGCTACAAGTTCGAACTTGCCATCACGCGGGGCTGAATAGAACCGGACAGACGTGGGACGTGGATTAAGTGAAGCGATCTGATTCACGTCCATCGGGAAGCTGATCTTGGGCAGCGGCCAGTACTTCGTCACTGGCGCTTCTTGGGCGTGGGCCACCCCCGTCGCGATGAGCAACGCGACACAGATCCACGGGGTTGACCGAATCCCTGGCATGACTTCCACCCCAGACTCACATCCATCGAGTCGCGCAGAATAAGCTCTCTCTTCTCTTCGGCATTTCCGGTGAAGCTGCTTGAAGAAAAGCGGACTCGGTAAGCTGGGGGAAGTATCACAACGTCTCAGGTGCTACAACACTCTGGCCGTGCCCAGTGTGTGCTGAGTCCTGTGTCCAGCCGTTTTCCTCACACCCCCCCGTGGACACAGTTTGGACGAGTTGGACGAGTTGGACGAATCGAGACTCTGGCCAGCACACGTGTTTTCACACTGAAAATCGTGGACAATGGGACTGTTTGTGTGCCCGAGTTCGTCCAATCGAAGCGACAAGACTCAAATGATGACAACTCCCTTTGTCCAGATGACGACCATATCGAAATCAATTCTTTCTTCGGAATACTTGCACCACGGTGATTGATTTCTGGTTTTCCAGTTGCAATAGTGTCGGGGAACTGGTCTAATGCCGAGTATGTCGACTGTAGAAACACAACCGATGCCGATGACCACTCCACTGCGCAAATCGGGGGGGGGCGCGAGCCGCTTCGCTACTCGCCGGGCTGGTGTTGCTCGGTTCGGTGGCGGTGAATCTGCTGCGGCCAGTGGCTGATGACTCGGCCTCGGTGTATCCGCCTGCGCTAGTTTTTTACGCGAATCAGGTGGAGTTGGCCCTCGGCCTCTGGCTTCTGTTAGGCCGGGCCAAGGTGACAGCGTGGGTGGTGGCGGTTCTGCTCTTTGGCAACTTTGCACTCTTAAACACGCTGGCGATTTGGAACGGCCAAAGCGACTGCGGTTGCTTCGGTGCCGTGAAAGTGAACCCTTGGTTCACGCTTAGTTTGAATCTGGCCATGTTGTGTTTGTTGTTGTGGCAGCGGCCAGGTTTGAACGAGCCGGAAGCGTCAGCGAGGGGTTTTCGGTTTTCCCTCCTTGTTGGACTGCTTATCACCGCACTCCTCGGTGCGGGTGCT
>JBBRME010000032.1:0-29192 GCA_038230995.1 Gemmatales bacterium | reverse complement strand
CTTATCAAGTGTCCGGCGTTCGCTGTTATCCGGGTGCGCTTGGCACGGTGTTGAACAACCTCGTTTCCCTCGGAGTTGGGCAGGTGGTGCCCATCAGTTTTCTGGGCGACGACGGCGAAGGGTACAGCCTGCGCAAAGTCTTCCGCGACAGGCCTGCTGTGGATACGTCCTGCTTGTTGACCTGCCCGGATCGCGTCACCCCCACCTATAGCAAACCGATGCTGCACGATACGGGCGTGGTGAAGGAACTTAACCGGCTCGACATCAAGAACCGCACACCCACTTCACAGCGTGTCATCCGTGACTTAATAAAGCACATCGAAACACAGTGGGCGAGCTTCGATGCTGTACTGGTGCTGGATCAAGTCAGTGAAGCCGAGTGTGGGGTGGTGACGACCGAGGTTCGACAAGCAATCTGCGAACTCGCCAGCCGACAACCGAAGTTCGTGCTGGCGGACAGCCGGGAACGCATCGGTGAGTTCCGCAACGTGAGCGTGAAGCCGAACGAAGCCGAGGCAACGCGGGCCGTCGGCCGTGCCGATGGATCTTCGTTGTCCGCTTTAGTACAGGGCGATGTGTACCTGACGCGCGGGGCGGACGGGATCGATGTCATCCACGCACACCTGATCCAACGGGTGCCTGCGTTTCCGGTGGCCGGGCCAATTGACATTTGCGGGGCGGGCGACAGTTGCAGCGCCGGGATTGCATGCGCGCACATTGCGGAGTGGGGATCGCGTGACGCGGCAGTGTTCGGGAACTTGATTGCGTCGATCACCGTTCAGCAGATCGGCGTCACGGGCACGGCATCACCGGATCAGGTGCGGGAACGCTGGGCCGAGGTGCAGCACTTACTCCCGCTCGAACTCCTCGACTAAGCCTTCGGGGTCAACGAAGGTCAAGTGCGTGTCTGTGAGCTTTGTGATCTTCGAGGTCTCGCCACGTTCACGCCCACCACCTTCTTTCAGCAACCAGGTGATGCTGCCCAGCGGGTACTCGTCCGTCGGTTCACCAAACGTGTAAGTGCCGGTGTAGACCAGTTTGCGATTGTTGAATTCGCGGCGGAACTCCATCTCGCCGTCTCGCTTGTACTCAATGATGAACTTGTACCCGACGTTTTTGCTTGTGAGTACCCAGTTGCCAATGAGTTGATCGATTGTCGAGCGGGTCTTCAACTTCTTGGGAATGGGGGCAGCGATGAGCACCAGAGGCACAAGCGAGAGTACAAGAAAAGTGATGACTGCACGCATGACAACCTCCCTCTTGCGACTGAGGTGATGTTCCATAGTACCCGATCATGGTCTTCAAAGAAAGCCAGACCGATACAGAGGATGAGTGTGTCTTTGGTGAACGGCACAACGTCAGTGTGCCGTCCACCTTGTGTTGGTTTCTTCACGGTTCTTGAGTGAAAATACCTCGCGTTCAACTTTCGCTCAACTTCCATCACCGGTTGTGCCGATTGATACCGATGTGATGCGACTCGGGCTGTTTTTTATCGTACTGGCAGCAGTCATCGGGTGCGGGCCGATCCCCAAGCGAGAATCGACATCGCCTGGGGTCGCAGTGTCTGGCCCACTGCCGTATGCCATCGCCATGCCCGATGTGCTTGAAGTCCGTTTTATCGAGCATGCTCAACTCGATTGCCTTGCCTCTGTTGATGTTGATGGCACCATTGACCTTGGTGATTATGGCCGACCCATCGTCGAACGCTGCACGATTGAAGAAGCCCGACAACGGATTGCCAACACGGTTGGGGCGCCACTCTCGAAAGTCACGGTCAAACTTCGGCAGGCTCGTTCTCAGTTCGTCTACTTGAACGGGCCGGATCGCCAACGGATGCGATTGGTTCCTTATGCCGGGCCTGAGACGGTGTTGGAGTTCCTTAACCGGTTAGAGATACCCATCACACCGGAGATGTCGTCGGTAGTGGTGCTGCGTGGTAATGTGGCAGGCGGCGGTGCGGCGGAAGTGCTTCGCGTTGATCTGCAAGCCACAGCCACAGCGGATCAACTCACTCTCCAAGCTGGTGATGCGGTTTACCTGAACGACCCTGGCCCTGGCTGGTGGTCACGCCACAAGCCGAACTGGATCGGCGCGATGGTGGAGTGGTTCGGCCAGCGCCAAAACAACCTGCCGCAGTAACGAACCATACGATAACGCTTTCCTTTGGTGGCGTTGGGTATGGCTCGCATCACGATGGTGACGGACGCCTGGTATCCGCAAGTCAACGGCGTCGTCCGCACCACGGACATGACCGCGAAGACGTTACGGGACTTCGGCCACGAAGTCGACATCATTGAACCAACCGGCTTGCTCGGGCTAAGCGTGCCGTTCTATCCCGAAGTGCGCCTGAGCTTCCCGTACAGCGCAGCGATTGCCAAGCGGTTGAAAAGCTTCGCGCCGGATCATGTTCACATCACCACCGAGGGGACATTGGGGCTGGCTGTGCGGGCGTTCTGCCAAAGCCAAGGCTGGGTGTTCAGCACGTCGTATCACACCAAGTTTCCGGAGTACTTGAAGAAGCTGGCCTTCATCCCTGAAGGTGTAACCTACACGTTTTTGAAGTGGTTCCACAACCCGGCAAGACCGCTGATGGTGGCTACGCAGAGCCTGGAAGCCGACTTGATCAAGCATGGTTTTAAAGCCCCCATCAAACGGTGGAGCCGAGGGGTGGACAGCAAGCTGTTTCGCCCACGGCCCAAGGTGGCATCACCCTATCCCGGCCCGACGTTGCTTTATGTAGGGCGGGTGTCGAACGAGAAAAACGTCGAGGCGTTTCTAAAACTCAAGACACCAGGTACCAAGGTCATCGTGGGAGATGGCCCCGCCCGCGCCGCCTTGGAGAAGCAGTACCCCGACGCCAAGTTCCTTGGCTACCGAACCGGCGAAGACCTCGCCAGTTGCTACGCCATGGCCGACCTGTTCGTGTTCCCCAGTCTGACGGATACCTTCGGCTTAGTCGTCATCGAAGCCCTCGCCAGTGGGATCCCCGTGGCCGCGTTCCCTGCTACGGGCCCGGTGGACATCATCACTCGCCCGGAACTGGGCTGTTGCGACAACGACTTGTCACTCGCCATCACCAAGGCTCTGGCCAGTGGCCAGCGAGACGAGTGTCTGAAAGAAGCCGTGCGTTACAGTTGGGAAAACTGCACCCGCGAGTTCGTTGAGAACCTAGAACCGGTGCGGGCATGATCGTCTGGCTTCTCTTTGTGGCGTTGGCCTGGGTAGGTCATGCGGCTTGGTTGGTTCGTCTGCTGAACACGCTGTACGCCCTGGCTCTCAATAAATCGTTCCTGAAGCGGTGGCGATTACTCACTGGCCTGCTCATTCTGCTCTATCCCATCATGGCTTGGTGGTGGTGGGTTGGGAACCACCCAGTGGTCACGGCCTACTTGATTCTGTGTCTCGGCTTGGCGATCTTCACGAAAGTCGTCACGTTTTTGCGGGCTATTCGACCCAAGCCAAACTCGATTGTCTCTTCAACTTCGACGATCCACAAACTCACGAAGGCCATCGGTGATGGTAAGAATCGCTGGATGGCCGCAGCACCACTGAATCAAGCCTTCGATGTCGATTTCACCGAGCTGAAACTCAAATTGAATTGGCTACCCAAGGAACTCGATGGCCTTACCATCCTGATGCTGTCCGACTTGCATTTTCATGGCACACCAGGCCGAGCATGGTTCGACGAACTTTTTGAACTGATGAAGCAGCAACCAAAGCCGGACATCATTGCACTGGTTGGCGACTTTGTGGATAGCGACAATCACCACACGTGGTTGGCTCCTTTGTTGGGTCAATTGCAATGGAACGAAGTGGGGCTGGCCCTTTTGGGGAACCACGACAAATACCATCAGCCGGAGCAGATTCGCACCGAGTTGAAGCAACTTGGCTACACCATGTTGAGTAACTGTTGGCAACGGGTGATCGTTCGCGGGGTACCTATCACCGTGTTTGGCGACGAACGCCCGTGGTTCGTTGGCAATCCGATCTCGGCGAGATCGGACTACGGTAACCCGACTTCGCTGAAGTCGGAGGATAGCGGTAGCCTGGACATAACTCCGATCTCGGCGAGATCGGACTACGGTAACCCGACTTCGCTGAAGTCGGAGGATGTTGGTAGTCCGACTTCGCCGAAGTCGGAAGAGTTCGACAAAGCTCCGATGGCCGGGTTCCGGTTGTACCTCACTCATTCGCCGGACAACTTCCCTACAGCACACGATGCCATGTGCGATCTTGTTCTGGCAGGGCATGTCCACGGTGGCGGCATCCGCTTGCCATTACTGGGGTCGATCTTTGTGCCCAGTGTGTTTGGCCGGGCCTACGACTGCGGAGTTTTTGAATGGGATCGGACGGTGATGGTGGTGGGTCGAGGCATCAGCGGGAAGGAACCGATCCGCTGGAACTGCCGCCCGCAAGTGCTCCGGCTCACTCTGGAGCCGGTGTAAGGTTCACAACAGCGGCTGATCGGCACTGGCACGATGCCAAGGATGCATTGGTCCGGCCGTCCGAAATCAATCAAACCGCTCGGTAACTTAGGTTACCTCTTCGGCTGTTTAGGTGCTCGCGGATCGACCGGCCCTTTGCCTGACGGATCCATCCCGCGACCAGCCGGGATGTCCGGGGCCTTACCAAGTTCGGTGTTCGCTACCGAGTTGGAATCCTGACAACCCACAATGGAACAAGCAGGAGCGAGAACAGCGACCAGAATCAAGATGCGTATGGCACGGCCCATGTGGAAGAACTCCAGTTTGTTGGAAATGACAACATCAGGGCGGTGGTAACGCACCACCGCCCTGATGTGTAAAGAGCATAAAATGTTCGATTATGGATTCGTGAACACTTCACCACCGGATCGCGTGGCCATGGCTTCTAGAACTGTGTAATTCGGGATGCCGTTCACCGTGCCGATGGTCTGGGTGCCGGCGGCGTAGCTGATGAACTGCACGTGACCGTCCCCCAACAACCACATTCCCCCACCGTTGTGGAGGCTCCAGAAGTGGTATCGCTCGAGGTCGCTTGGATCATTCAACTTGCCCGGGCGATAGAAGTCTGGGGTCGCTGTCGGGCTCGTCCGCTCTCGCACGCCGAGCACAACGTCGGTGCTACCGAAGTACGGGTAGTCACCCGACCCGGCCCACATCCAACCGTACACCGTGGTGTTCGATGGTGGTCGCTCACCAACCAACAGTGTGTTCGACGTGCCATCGGTGATGCTGGTCATCTTCACCCCGGCGTTGACATACAAAATACCGTCCTGTCCATTAGCTGGTGACTCCTTAAATTGGTTGCGGCCGTTCACGCCGAGGTAATCGGTCAGAGCAGCATCACCACCAGAATCCACGTACTTCAAGCTACTTCCGCGCGGGTCAGACGGGCAAATCATCGTCTTGATCACGATGCTGTTCACAGTATTCGCGCTTGTGGCCGGCTTCCCGGCGATGTACTGCCACCAGGGCCATTGGTTCTTATTGAACATGTTGTAAGCGTTTTCTTGCTCGATGTACGGCGCGATTTGGTACGCCCAGCTGAAGAACGCGCCGTCATTCGGTAAACCTGTTGCGGTGTTCATGCCAGCCGGCGGGGCTTCCCGCTGTTGGGAGCTGTACCAGTTTTGCCCGATGTTCAGGGCTGCCGGGAATCGGCCGTAAACGTCGTGGAAGTTGTGTAGTGCGAGACCTTGTTGTTTCAGGTTGTTGGTGCACTGCATGCGTGCTGCAGCTTCTCGCACCTTTTGCACTGCAGGCAGCAGCAGACCGATGAGGATGGCGATGATCGCAATCACCACCAGCAACTCGATCAATGTAAATCCACATTGATCACGAGACTTGGAACGAAGCATAAGACTCTCCGAAAAGATGAAATGCAGGGCAAGAATGCCCAGTCGCAGACTCCGAATGGAGCTACGACTTCAGGGAGAACGACAACGCTTCGAGTGCGAGTCAAATAAGCTTGCGGAGAAGACACTCGCAGGAAGAACTCGTGCGTTAAGGTGGACTATGACCGAAGTAAAGACTTGTTACAAGAAGAATTCGTGTTAATTTCGCAGACGTGGCCGAGGTGTGGTGACAAGTCGATACAGATCACGAACTCGGAGCGATGAAAAAGTTGAGGCTAAGCTCGGCCACCACAAGCGTGTGACACCAAAAGGATCAAACGCCGCATCAATGCTGATCACGGCGATATTTTCAGTCATCGCTAGCGCGATGATCATCCTTCGGCGTCAACCTTACCTCCGTGCTCTTCGCACCGGGGAAGGAAGCATGGGAACAACGGAATCTTGCCATAAAGCTTGTGCCAGCCCCAGCGGTAGCTCACGGCAGGGCGGTCGCATAACTCGCAGCGGCGGATCGTGCCATCGCCGCGGCGGATCGTCTTGGCGCGTTGTTCCGCATGAGCATCGACGGCTTCGCGAGTCAGGCCACGCTGCCAAAGTTCATTCTCCATCAAATCTACGGCGGCAGGTTCCATCTCCTCGCGGTAGACAGTGACGCGATCAAGCAGATCTTCCGTTTCCGCTTTGCGGATGAAAGCTGCTACCGTTTTTAAGTCGAAGTTCTTCGCCATGTGGTTTATGATGCAGAATGTCACCACGCCGACGAGTTCGGGAACTTCCGGTACTCGGATATCGTCTAGGTGTTGAAGAAGACGTTACGAATCAACTGACCACCCGAAGAGAGGGCGGCCCATGCTCCGCTGGATCATCTCAGCGCTTCTCCTGGCACTGACCACCACCCCATTGTTGGCTGGCGACAAGCCGGACGAGCCGAAGAAGGACGAAAAGACGGGAAATCCCACCGCAAACATGCGCACACCCGAAGCGATCAATTACTACATCGCTGAAGGCTGGAAGAAAGCAGACATCAAAAAACCCGCAGCAAAAGCTACGGATCTTGAGTTCCTGCGCCGGGTATTCATCGACGTGCTGGGTCGAGTGGCCTCGCTCGAAGAAGCTCTCGACTACGAAGCCGACCTGCGACCGAACAAACGCCAACTGCTGGTGAAGCGCCTCATCTACGGCCAAGCCAAGATGCGCGATGGCAAGCCGGAATTGGACAAAGAAGGTATCCCGCAGTTCGGCCCGTACTTCCCGAAGGTCAACGGGGCCCATGTCAAAGTCGATGGCAAAGATTTGTCGTTCGACTACGCCAGTGAGTTCGCCGACCGCTGGGCCGATGTGTGGAGCGTCTGGCTCATGAGCCGGACAACACACCCGAAATACCGTGAGCAACTGCAATCGTGGTTGTGGGACAAGTTCTACACCAATACCCCCTACGACAAGATGGTGCGTGAACTCATCACCGCCACCGGGGTGAGCAACCGCAACGGGGCCGTGAATTTCATCGTCACGAACCTTGGCGATAAAGTTGCCCCGGAACGAAACAAGGAACTCGGTCACTTTGACTCGGTGCCCATCACCTCCCGTGTCACCCGCTTGTTCCTTGGCCTGCAAACGCAATGCACCCAGTGCCACGATCATCCGTTCAACAAGGAATGGATTCAATCGGACTTCTGGGGCGTGAACGCTTTCTTCCGGCAAGTGCGCCGAAGTGCCGACCCAACCCCACGCAATGCCGCTGCCATGCAGCAGATGATGCAACTGCAAGACAAGATTGAGCTCTACGACGACGCCACCGTAAACCCCGATACCATCGTGCTGTACGAACGCCGCGATGGCACACAAGCCAGCAGCGATCCACGCTTTTTGAAGGACTACTTCGCCGCCGTGGAAAAGGGCGAAAAACGATCCAAAAAGAAGCTACCGCCACTTGGCACCACCGGTGGCCCGAAGACCCGCCGTGAAGCACTGGCCGATTACCTGATGCAGCACGATCAGTTTGCCAAAGCCTACGCCAGCCGCATGTGGGGGCACTTCTTCGGTCGCGGCTTCAACAAGACCGGCGCTGTCGATGACTTCGGCAGCGAGAACGAAGTGGTTCACCCCGAACTGCTAGAACGCCTCGCAGAGGACTTCACCAAGTACGGCTACAACATGAAAGAGCTGATGGAGTCGATCTGCGTCAGCGATGTCTATAACCTCAGCCACGTGGCCAACAAAGATTACGCCGACACGAAGTACGATGCCTTCTTTGCCCGGATGCCGCTCAAAGCGATGTCCCCCGAAACGCTCTTCGAGAGCCTGAGCTTAGCCACCAAGGCTGAAGCCGCCACCGGCGATAAAGTGAAACGAGCCGCCGCCCGCGATGCTTGGATGAACAAGCTCGTACGGAACTTCGGCGACGATGAAGGCAACGAACTGACCTTCAACGGCACCGTCATCCAAGCCCTGCTCATGATGAACGGCAAGGAACTGAACGACGAAGTGACCCGCAAGAGCGGCGTGGTGGAAGCGATCGTTCGTAAGCACATAAAGTCGGGCCAGGTGAACGTGAACGCCGTGATCGACGATCTGTTTCTGACGGCACTCAACCGTCACGCCACGCAAGCGGAAATCAAGGCGCTGAAGGATATCCAGGACGGTGCGATCGCCGCAGCCCGCGACGAGAAAGATAAACCGACGGAGTCGAAACCGACCACAGGTACCAAGCCAACGAAACCGACCAAACCTTCGGGCACCGTGATCGCCGGTACGACGAAGGACGACCCGAAGTTCTATCAGGATGTGTTCTGGGCACTGCTGAACACCACCGAGTTCATGCTGAACCACTAAGGTGGCTAGCAAGCACAAAGGCCCTGACCATCCGGTCAGGGCCTTTGTCGTTACTTCCGAAACTGTGGTTGCAACCCAGCACCCTTGTGTTCTAATGGTCTTTGGATTGGCACAATCATTATTTATTGAGTAATACCGCGACTATGATGAAACTGCGTGTTGAAAAGCTGGAAGCTCGCGAAGTGCCAGCAACGTTTGTCGTAAATACGGCTGTGGATGAATCGAATGCGAACGAAGTATTGTCCTGCCGGGAAGCCATGGGGGCTATCGGCGGGGGCAGTATCGACGGGCTAACAGCGAGTGAGAAAGCCCAAGTCACCGGAAACCTAGGCAAGAACGACACCGTCCTGTTCGCGGACAGCATCGCTGGCTCGACGATTATCCTCAATGATGTCTGGTATTCACCGGGTATCGGAAAACCGATGACTTTGGATGCGGCACTCTCGGGCGAATACGACTGAGTGGAGGCAATGGCTCACAGTCGCTGATCGACATCACCGGCAGCGGTGCGACGATGTGGACTGCGAATATCAAGAACATGACGTTCTGGAACACGAATCAGGGCGTCATCCATTCCCGAAAGAATCTGGTTGTCGACAACTGCCTCTTCGAAGACATCCAAGGTGGGAATGGCACAAGCTGCATTTCAAGTACCGAAGGTACGCTGACTGTCAGGAACAGCACCTTCCGCAATAATCGTGGTGTGGACGGTGCCATCGCTGTTGCCAACGGTAGCAGCCTCGAACCGGACAAGCCGAACAGCATTACTAACAGCATATTTGTTGGAAACAATCATGCTCGCGTAGGCGGGGCAATCAACGTAGGGATCTATGCAAATCTCACAGTCGATGGATGTGTCTTTGATTCCAACACGGCTCGCGCTTACAACGGCCTCTCCTATGGCGGTGCGATTCACAGTTACGGTTCGATTTCCGTGTCAAATAGCGTCTTCGTGAACAACACGGCGGAGAACGGCGGAGCTATTTTCTCATCGGGCTATGCCGAACGTGGCAACTTGAAAACCAGCACTTCGCTCTTTGCCAACAACAAGGCGAATTACGGTGGCGGAATCATGGTTTCGATCAGTAACGGCCAAACCAGCGCAACACAAATCACCAACTCGACGTTCAGTGGTAACACTGCTGAGTTTTCTGGTGGTGGAATCTACATCAATAGCAATCCAAACGTCTCGAATATCTTCACCAACCTCACCATTACCGGCAATCGCACCCGCGAGGTCGCGACAAACACGGGCAGCGGTGGTGGCATATCCATTGACGGGTCAAGCACAACATTACAACTCCATAACTCCATCGTGGCTGGCAACACGGACAAGCTCGGTAGCAATGGGGCAAGCGATATCGATAGTGCCGTGGCAACCACAAGTAGTTTCAACGTCATCGGGCACGCTGGCAGTGCTGGTGGCCTTTTGAACAACGCACAAGGCAACCTGGTTGGCTTGAACGGTACTGGCACACGACCACTCGACACCATCATCAGCGTAACTTTGGGCGATAACGGTGGCAGTAGCAAAACCCATGCTCTGGTTCGCAACAGTGTGGCTTTGAGCAGTGGCTCCACCGGCGTACCTGGATATGTACCGTACGATCAGCGAGGAACTCCACGTGGCATCAATGCTGATCTGCCCGACCGTGGGGCCTATGAAGTACAGCATCCGCTGACACCAGTCGGCGTGCCCACCACCTACGCACGCACCTTCCAGCCCAAACCAAGCACAAGCATCAATGAGGCCTACCTGAAGGGGCTTTACCAATCCACATTGCTACGAGCAGCAGATTCTGTCGGGCTGGCAGGTTGGTTGCAAATCCTCAACGCTGGCACCCAGACACATCAACAGGTGGCGTACGGCTTTGTGAACTCCGTTGAGAACCGCCGCAACCAGGTCACATTCTTCTACCGCTACTTCCTGAGCCGCGAGCCGGAGACAGCGGGCCTGAACTTCCACATCGCCCGGCTTTACAACGGCGTCGACGAAGCCCAACTCATGTCCGAGTTCATTCTGTCGCAAGAGTTCACCGGGCAAAACAACAACACCGAGTTTTTGATCACGCTGTATTACGCGGTACTCGGCCGACAGGCGGACTCCGCCGGACTCAATGGCTGGCTGACCGTGCTGAATTCCGGCGTCAGCCGAGCTACCGTCACGGCGAGCTTCGTGCGTTCGACCGAGGGGATTGCACGTGCCGTGAACGGTTTCTTCGCTAGTTACTTGAAGCGGCAAGCGTCTGCCGCGGAGCTGGATGCTTATAACGGGATCGTTGCAAACCAGACCTTTGGAATCACGGCGAGTCAAATCCTTGCATCAGGTGAGTTCCGGACTGCTGCTCAACAGAACATGAACTAACAGAACAAAAAAAGCCCTGACCATCTGGTCAGGGCTTTTCGTTTGGCAGCGGCTTTAGTGCCGTTGGACAGCTTGGAAGAGGTCGCTCATCTTGATGCCCAGGGCCAGGCAGATGCGGTAGAGAGTTTCGATGCTGGCTGAGTTCTTCCCAAGTTCGATCTGACTCAGGTAGCCCAGTGACACGCCGGTCTTTTCGCTGACATTCGACAGCGTAAAGCCGAGGGTCTTGCGGCGTTCGCGGATCGAGGAACCGAGGCTCTCTCGCAGAGCTTCTTCGGTCATCCGAAGCAGGCCCTTGCTTTCGAGGCAACGGATGACGATCTCGCGGAGCTGATCGACTTGGAACGGTTTAGTCAGGTAGTCGTAAGTTCTGGCTCGCAGGCAGCTCAGTGCACTGTCCACACTTGGGTAGCCCGTCACCACCACGATGTTGGCATCGGGTTGGTTATCGCGCACCCAGCCGAACACGTGATCGGCATCGAGGCCAGGCATCACGTAGTCCATGATGATGAGGTGGTACTGACCCTTGCGGTTCAGCACGGTCTCCACCATCATCGGGTCGGACACGGTCTCGATGACGAAATCGCGGCTTGCCAAGGCAGCCTGGATCACCGCGCAGGTGGCGGGTTCATCATCAAGAATGAGGATGCGGATATCGCCACTGCTTTGCAACTCCGAGAGCGGCGCAGGGGTGCGAACCGGTCTTGGTGTATTGTAAAGGCGGTCTTCGAGTTCGAGAGTCGTCATCACGGGAACGCTCCAAGAGGCGTAACAGTCGTCTTCCAAGTAGTTGGAGCCACGGCCGAACGGACGGTCGCGGGCGGTAACATCAACGTTGCAGTTGTTCCAAGTTCTGGTGCGGTGTGGTGCTCGATGCGGATACCACCACCGTGGGCTACCAGAGTGCGGAACACAATGGCCAGGCCCAACCCGCGATGCCGTACCTTCGTGGTGAAGAACGGCTCGGAGAACAGTTTGGCTCGGTTTTCAGGCTTGATACCGACGCCATCGTCCCGAATTTGCACTTCGACGTACGTACCGGGTTTGAGAAATCCGAGGTACGACCGAGCTGAAGTGCTATCGAGTTCCACGGCTCGTGCAGCAATCTGCACCCGGCCATTCGGTTGACAGGCTTCAACCGCATTTTCCAAAACGTGACCCAGAACCGTACCCAGTGGCATGAGTTCCAAGCCCACAGGGCCGATGTCCGCTGGAATGTCGCTGCTGATGCTCAGCCCGCTTGGCATGTGCGGACGAAGCCGGAGTTCTTCTTTACCCAGTGCCACACTCAACAGGCCCGGTAGCGGCTTGGCTTGTGCGGAGCGGTTCAGTTGGTGCAGTTGCTGCGTGAAGTGGATCCCACGCTTGCCAACGTCGCCAATCTGTTGGATGTATCTGGTCACTTGCGGGTTGTTCGCCACCAACGGAAGCGAGAGATCCGCGAAGCCGATCATCCCGGTGAGGATGTTGTCGAAGTCGTGTGCCATTCGCCCGGAGATCACCGCGGTATCTTGCAAGCGTTGCTGAAGTCGGTCCGTATCCAGCACAGCCCCGCAGACAGTCGTCATGCAGGTGGAGCGTTCAATGAGACGCAGCGACAGTAACAGGTAGCTGCGTTCTAAATCGCTAAACGCCTCGGCACTCGGCTTCTCCACCCAGGCCACGCCCAGTGGATGCCCAGCCGGTTGTAGCAAAGCGTAGAGTCGTGCCGAAGTCGATGAGAGTTGCCACACCACCGTCGGGCTGCCGGTTTGCAGCGAGCTGAGCATGCTGGAAAGTTCAGCAGGCGGGGCAATCATGTCTGCGGTGCCATCGGCACGGTTCAGGCGGGCCAGTGTTGGCTTGCCCGTGGCGGGCCAAATAACTCCGGCTTGCTTCCAGCCCGTGGCGTTCAACCAACCGGTGAGCAATGTATCGCGTGTCGGTTCGGACTTCGGATCGCTCATCCATTGAGCGAGGTAAGCCATTCCAGCAGATGTTCCAAGCGCTGCCGACATATCGTCCCCTCAACCCGCGAGCCTGATGAGGGCACCATTTTGCCCAAGCCTGAATTCGCGGGCCGACGACAATATGTAGAACGGGCATAAACGATGTCAACCGGTTTTTCAGTTCCCAGTAGAGCAATTGCGCCAATGGCTAGAATCGGAACTCGAAAGTTCACGCACGATGGCGTTGGCCATGACCGTGGCTGAGGGTGGATGATACCGCAGCCACAATTCTGGTTCCACCAGTTCCAGTTCCATCACCATCAGTTGGCCGTTGTTGCCGCGAACGATGTCCACCCGGCCATACACCGGCGTCGGCGTTACCGCTTGGATGGCGTGTTCGGCAAACTGCAATTCTTCCGTGGTTGGCGAATGTTGATGGACGGTGCCACCGTGGTCGTCTTGCACTCGGTAGTCGCCGGGCTTGGCCGTTTTGCGGATGGCGTGGGTCACGCGGCCGCCCATCGTCATTAATGTGATCTCACCTTGTTGCTGAATCTGTTCCTGAAATGGCTGGAGCAGAAACTTGAGTGCGGGGCGATGTGGGCGAATTTGCTCCTCGACCTCTGTTACGTTCGCCGGATTCACCCGGTACGTCTGCCAGGCCCCGCCGGAGACGCACGGCTTCACCACGGCGTTCGTCCAACCTGTCTGCTTCAAACTGTCTTGCAGTGTATCAGCATCATCGAGGTACACGGTGGGCACGACACTCACACCCTGAGCTTGCAGGTCGGCGAGGTAGCGTTTGTCCAGATTCCAGCGGACGGTGGCCAGCGGGTTGATCCACTGCGTGTGGTGTTCGCAGCGGGTCATCCAAGCGTCGAACTCCGTGGCCCGCTCGAAATAGTCCCATGTGGTGCGAAAGACAGCAGCACGAAACTGCCGAAGGTCGAGTGCAGGTTCGGCCCAATTGACTCGCTTAGTGGTCAGGCTGTGTTTGGCCAAGGCTTCGGACAGCAGTTGATCGTCTTGCAAGATGTTGCTGAGGTACCAATCGCCAGGCTCGGCATGCGTAGCGGTGTAGCGGTGGTCCGTCAGAAGAGCGATGTCGGCAATCATGGGGTTATGATCGTTTCTATACAGATGGCGTCAACCCTCCGTGTGATTTGCTCTCGGAAGGTTGATACCCTCCGCTCGGTCGATCACAGAATACAACAACCCCCACCCCCGGTTCCGTTGTCATGCCTACGATCGACGAACAGCACATGAGTGTATGTCTGGCCTTGGCTCAGCAGGGACGTGGCTACGTCGAGCCGAACCCGATGGTGGGTGCGGTGGTGGTGGACTTCAACAATGAAGTTGTCGGGCGTGGTTGGCATCAGAAGTACGGTGAGCCCCACGCGGAAGTGAACGCTCTCACGGAGGCCGGGGAGCGTGCCCGTGGGGGAACGTTGTACGTGACCCTGGAGCCGTGCTGCCACACAGGTAAGACTCCGCCATGTACCGAAGCGGTGCTGCGTTCCGGTGTGCGGCGGGTGGTGGTGGGGTTGGTCGATCCCTTTCCACAAGTCAGCGGTGGCGGACTCGCTCAACTTCGCCAAGCCGGGTTGATTGTCGAAGTCGGTGTGATGGATGAGGCCATCCGCGCGATGATGGGGCCGTACTTAAAGCTGGTGACAACGAGTGTGCCGTGGATCATCGGCAAGTGGGCCATGAGCTTGGACGGCAAGATCGCAACTTCGACAGGCGATTCAAAATGGATCAGCAATGAACGCAGCCGGGCGATGGTGCAGGAACTGCGTGGGCGAGTGGATGCCATCGTGGTGGGCGGGGGTACCGTGCGTGCGGATGATCCATTGCTGATCTCGCGCCACGCTGGGCCACGCTTGGCAGCACGGGTGATCGTGAGTGGGTCGGGTAATTTGCCAACCGATTGCCAACTGCTACGCACGGTGCAGCAAGCCCCGGTGATCGTGTTCACGCATCATCCGGAAAGACTTAGTAATTGGAGTGCTGCGGGCGCGGAGGTGGTAAAGTTCGAAACGATCAACGAAGTCTTGTTGAACCTCGGTCAACGGCGATTCACCAACGTTCTCGTGGAGGGCGGCGCGGGTTTGCTTGGTAGTTTGATGGATGTGGATGCCCTCGATGTGGTGAACGTCTTCATCGCCCCGATGCTGGTAGGTGGGGTGGGGGCACTCACTCCAGTGGGTGGTGTTGGTGTGAACACCTTAGATCTGGCCACGCGCTTTCCTGCCGTGTGTGTCGAGCAACTCGATGGCGATACTTGGATTCGTGCCAGACGCTTCCGCTAAAGTCTGTCGATTGGACCGATTCTGTCGCCTGTTCGCTCAACGGCTTGCGTTGACACATCTGGTTCGATCAACGGGCGAAACTCCGTCGGGTCGATGCTAACATGTGATGGATTCCCCACGACACGGAGTGTCGAACGTGTCTGTTGAAGTTGTTCCACTGTTGGTTGCAGATGCAGGTACTGCACCACGTGCGGAGGCTCCGCCTCCGCCGTCTGATGAGCGTCGTACGTGGTGGGTACGCTGGAACGAAACTTCGGCAAGTCTCGGTGAGTGGGCCATCTTTTCGAACCGTGCCGTGCTTGGCGTGTTCAGCCGTCACTTGAAGATGAGCGAGCTGCTACGGTCGTGCTACGAGATCGGCTACAACAGCGTCGGTGTGGTGGCGATTACCGGGCTGTTCATCGGCATGGTGCTGGCGGTGCAAACGTACACGCAGTTCCACACGCTCGGCCTCGATACATCGATTGGGGCCATCATCCACATGTCGGTGGTGCGTGAGCTTGGCCCGGTGCTGGCGGCGGTGATGTTGTCCGGTCGGGTGGGTACTGCCATGGCAGCCCAACTTGGCACGATGCGAGTAACGGAACAGATTGATGCACTCGCCTGCCTGGGCGTTGATCCGGTGCGTTACCTGGTGTCACCCCGCTTTCTGTCTTGTGTTTTGATGATTCCACTGCTCACCGTGCTGGCCGACTTCATGGGCGTGGTCGGTAGTACTTTCATCTGTCTCAATGTCTTCCACATTGATGACTACCACTATTGGCGACACACCGCAGGCTTTGTGAAGTGGTTCGATCTGACTGTTGGTTTGATTAAGTCCGTCGTGTTCGGTGGCATCCTCAGTTTGATTTGCTGTCAGCGTGGGTTTGCCAGTAAAGCCGGGGCCGAAGGGGTGGGCAAAGCCGCTACCGAGGGGTTCGTGCTGAGTTTCGTGGCCATCATGTTCCTCGATTTCCTCATGGCCATGATCACCAACACTGTCCACGGGATGATCTACCCGCCCAACGGGGTGCGCGTGGCATGAGTGCAACTCCGCTGCTTCGGCTCGTGGGTGTGTCGGTTCGCTTCGGCAAGCAGACGGTGCTCTCGAACATCCACCTCGATGTGTATCGTGGCGAAACGCTGGCGTTGATCGGCGAGAGCGGCTGCGGCAAAAGCGTTACGCTCAAGCTCATCGTCGGGCTGTTGCAACCGGACGAAGGCGAAGTGTATTTTGAAGGACGCAACCTGAGGGAGATGGGCGAGACGGAACTCACAGCCATGCGGTTGCGCGTGGGCTTTCTGTTTCAGGGGGCTGCCCTCTTCGACAGTTTGAACGTCTTCGACAACGTGGCCTTCGGCGTGCGAGCCAAGGGAGGCCTGAATGAAGAACAGATTCGGCAGCGGGTCTTCGAGCATTTGCAAGAAGTGGGGTTATCCACCAACGTCGCCCGCAAGATGCCCGTGGAGTTGTCGGGTGGCATGCGTAAACGTGTCGGTTTAGCCCGCGCGATCGCCCTACAGCCCGACGTCATGCTGTACGACGAGCCAACAACTGGACTCGACCCGATTATGACCGACGTGATTAACGAGTTGATCCTGCGGACTCGCAGTCTGCACTCCATCACCAGTCTGGTTGTCACGCACGAAATGCGCACGGTGCAGAAGGTGGCCGACCGCGTGGTGATGCTGTACCCACGGGCAAGATTAAGCCCGAGCGAAAGTCAAGTGCTGTATGATGGAGCAGCCACCGGGTTGCTTGAAGCAACCGATCCGCGTGTGCCCCAGTTCGTGCTGGGTGAAGCTCGGGATCGCATGAACGAACTGCGGGCGGAGATGAGCGGAGTCTGACCTACAACGGGGGTGTCGTCATGGCGGAACGCAGCATGAAAGCGAGACTCGGGGCCTTCGTGGCCATGGCGCTGGTGGCCCTCACCGGGCTGGTGATCCTGTTTGGTGGGTCACCGAAGTTCTTCAGCACCCGCACCAGTTACAGCGTGTTCTTTAGCGAAGCACCAGGCATTTCACCCGGCACGCCCGTGCGCAAATCCGGCGTCCGCATTGGACAAGTCACCGCGCTCGACATCGAAGAAGACTCTGGGCGTGTGAAGTTGACCATCGAGATCGAAGGCAAGCACCAGCCCCGGCAGAACGAAGAACCGGTGATTGCTCGTGGTCTGCTGAGCGGCGACACCACGCTAGACTTCATCCCGAAGGTGGACAAAGAAGGCATCAAGATAAGCCGAAGTGATGCGTATGCCGCGAATGCAGAGATCACTGGCGTACCACCGCTCAACACCAACCGCCTACTCAGCAACGCAGGCGAAACGGTGCCCAACGCGAACCAAGCATTGACCACCTTCACCGAGACGATGGGGTCATTCAAAGGTGTCGGGCCGAAGGCGGAGAAAACACTGGAAGAGATTCAGGAGTTCATGAAAGTAGCACGGGCCATCATCCCGGAGCTGCGCGAGACAAACAAACGCGTGCAGGACTTCATCGGCAGTAATGATCCTCCCGTAAGGAACGGTGAGCAGATTGGTCTGAACATGCTTCAGGCTCCTGCCGAGGCGGGTTCGCTCAAGGCTCTGACCAAAGACGTGCAAGACTTCTTGAAGGTCATGAAGCCACTCATCGAAGATGTGCGCACCCTCGTGAAAGATAACCAAGGCGAGTTGACCAAAGTTCTGAAAGGCATGACCCTACTGACCCAACGAGCCAACGAGGTACTGAGCGACGAGAACCGTAAGGCCATCGTGACAACCCTCCAGAACCTGCAAGCGACGGCCAACGAAGTGCTAAGCAAGGAGAACCGCGATTCGATCAACGTCATCATCAAGAACGTCAAGGAAGGCAGCGACGACCTGAACAAGGCCCTGAAGTTGAGCAGCCAGTTGGTAGTGAAGGCCGACAACGCGATGAAGGATCTGAGTGAAGCGATGAAGACCGCCAACGTCACGGTCAAGAACTTCAACGACCGTGTGACCCAAGTGAAGATCATCCTGGACGACGTAGCGAAGTTATCGAAGCCACTGGCCGAGGTCGCTGAGCCGACGCTGAAGAACATCAGCCGGGCTGCCGATGAACTGGCCACCACCATCATCGAGTCGCGCAAGATCATCACCCTGCTGAGCCGGCCCGAAGGCACCATCGGCAAGCTGACCAATGACCCTGCCCTTTACAACCAGTTAGTCGATGCCACCACGAACCTGAACCGCACGTTGATCCGTGCTGAGAAGATCGCCAAGGATTTGGAAATCTTCGCCGACAAAGTGGCCCGCAAGCCTGAGAGCATCGGCATCGGCGGAGCCCTTCGCCCCAGCATGGGCCTGAAAGAAAGCCCCTACGCCCCAGTGCCCACCACCACGCCATTCCCCGTGCCATCACCCGGCAGCGGCAACAGCGGCACGTTCCGCCCACTGCCACCAACCCAAGGTGGCGTCGGCTTGGGCGAACCAATCCTCGGCCCCATCCTGCCGGGCGAAGGCGAGAAGCTCGCACCCATCGCCCCGGTTCGTGAAGGGCAGAGGTAATCGGCTCGCTGCACTTCACACTAAGTTGGCGAATCCCGCAATCCTCCTGGCAAACTGGGCAAGATTGCCGGATTCTTCCATGCAAATGGGCGGTTCTTCTGAAGCAACACAATCCATACAGTCGATAACCCCAACGAGGCGAAGTGCCGTGGTGGGCGTGCAGGCGGCTGCACACACCGATGGTTTCTGCTCACGGCCCTGGGGGTACGGCAATGGCTTGCCGAACGAAACGTGGTGGATGGTTATTGATGCTGCTCTTGGGCACTCTCACGGGCGTCGGTTGCGTGAACCGTGCGGCCAACGGCCCACAAGGGTCGGGCGGCATCATGGTGCCACCCGCTGGCAGCGTACCTAATGAATTGTCGGCAGTGACCTTGCCCGAATATGTCATCGAACCACCGGACGTGCTGCAAATTGAAGCTGTGCTACGGAAGGTGAAAGAGAAGCCCAAAGGGCGAGAGAACGCCGACAAGCCAGAAGCGAAAGCCCCGGTCGAATACACGGACGAAACAGCTCCACTGCCAATCCACCCGATTGCCCAGCAGTTCCAGGTACAGCCGGACGGCTTTGTCCATCTCGGGGCGTATGGTTCAATTCCAGTCAGCGGCTTAACCGTGAATCAAGCTCGGCTGGCTATTCGCGCTGCACTCGCCAAGCAGATCGACGTGAACGCGGGTGGCAAGACGGAAGATGCTCTCATCGTGATCGTGAGCGTGGTACAGTACAACAGCAAGACGTATACGGTGTTTACAGATGGCGGTGGTGCTGGTGAGCGGGTGTATAAGTTTCCGATCACGGGCAAGGAGTTTGTGACCGACGCGATTGCCAACATCGGCGGCCTGCCGGTGGAAGCCTCAAAGCGGAACATCTGGGTGGCCCGCCGCACGCCGGAGATCAACGAGCAGCAGATTCTTCCAGTGGACTGGGTGGGCATCAGCCAGTGGGGCGTAGCCAGCACCAATTACCAACTGTTCCCTGGCGACCGCGTGTATGTGAAGGCCCAACGCCTGGTGACGGTGGATAACACCATCACCCGCATCCTGGCCCCGGTGCAACAGCTCTTCGGTGTGACGTTGCTCGGCACGCAGACAGTCAACCAAGTGGTGGGTCGCGGGATCGGCTTTAATGGAACCACCACCCGGTAACGGAGGGGACAACGTGATTCGCTGGACAATGGCTATCGGTTTGGTGTTGCTGAGCCTTGGCACAGCCAAGGCCCAGTTTGCCTACCCGGTGACCGGGTCGCCGTATGCTCCACAAGGGTTGGGTCTGAATCCGGCCTACAACACGAATCCGAACTCCGGCCGCCCTGCGGTCAGCCCGTACCTGAACTTGTTGAACGGCAACTACCCTGCCTTGAACTACTACGGTGGAGTCCGCCCGTTGTTGCAGAACCAGAACAACTTCAATCAACAACAGCAACAGATGCCGCAATTGAATCGCGGGCCGTTCATCCAGCAGCAACCGGCAGCATCAAAGCTCTTCACCGTCGACGAAGATGAAGAAGTGGACACCAAAAAGAGTGCCCTCACCTCGCCTGGTGGCGCGGTAAGCTTCGGTAACTTCAACGGAAGTAGCCGGGCCGGGGTGCAGCAGGGTGGCTCGTCGTTCTTCAACAAGAACTCACAGTCCCAAGCGCCGGCACCACGCAAGAAGAAGTGACTTCGCCACGACGGCATTCTTTTATCCGAAGGATCGGAACCGTGAACGTGAACCGTACCACCATCCGTAGTTCGTTGAGCCGCTGGCTCGCAGCTGGGGCGCTGCTCACGCTGGGTGGGTCGGTGTTCAGTCAGGCTCCGGCTGTGCGCTTGTTGCCCGCCATCCCAAAAGATGATGTGCCAGCCACCATCATCCGCGCGGCGACACCACCACCGGAAGCGCCAGCGCCTAAACCCACAACAGCACCGCCTGCACCGGAGAAACGCAAAGGGTTGATGGAGAGCATCTTTCCGCCCAAGGCCCCGCCAGCAGCATCCAACAGCCAAGAAAAACCTTGGTGGCCCACACCTGAAGAACAGCCAATGATGGCCAAGCAACCTGGCACACGCCCAGGTTATGCCCAACCGAACGGGGCCAATGGCGTGTATGCCGGCACCCCGGCCTACCGCTGGTATGGCTACGGCGGCCCAACGCCCGGCAGCAACCCGCACGCGCCGCAGGGTCTCTACCCCAAGGGTTCGGCCAACTGGTATTCGCAAACCGGGGCAACGCCGGGGGCCTTCCCGTTGCCCACAAATGTAGCCCAACAAGCACCGAGCTACGAGCCACCGACATTCTCGACTCAGCCATCCCAAGATAGCCTCGGCACACAAGGTCAACGTGTCGTTGCCAACATTCTTGATCGATCAGAATCGACACCGGTAGCAACAACAGCTACGGAGGCTCCACGCCGTACCGAGTTCGCCGCGCCTGCAACAGTGGCCAACTCCATGCCACAGATGCCAACGGGGCCGGGCCAACCACTGGTCACGTCCAACCGCCAAGACCAACCACGGCGAACCGACGACACCATCTGGTCGGCCTCGACAACTCGACCCGTTCAGCAAGCCCCGATTGCGTCCAGTGCCCCACCTCTCACGCTGGTTGATAGCCAAAGCAAGTCCGCGTCTCCGACCGCGCCGACTGCACCCGACACCACGTGGGGGCCAAGCCGCGTACCGGTGATTGCCGAACCGAGCCGCAAGCCGGCCACACCCCCGCAAGTCACCATGAGCCGGGGTCAAGCCCCAGCAGATGATGCCCCGGAGTTGGACAAGCTCATCCGTACGACAAGTTTTGGCCGGGCTGACAAAGTGCTCGTGACCAAAACGGGCGTCAAGCAACTGCACGTGTCGATGACAGTGAGCCACGAAAGCGACGCCCGCGACCTCACTGCGATTGTCTCTCGCCTGCCCGAGTTGAAAGACTATGCCATCACGTTTGAAGCCCACTTGGTGAAGTAGACAAAAACGTACTCACCGCAGATAAGAAAGAGAGCACAGGAGAAAAGCCCGAAGAAGAACGTTGACCACAGAGACACAAAAGCACGGAGTAGAATGAAAACTGAATCTTGTGATTCCTCATGTCCCTTCATCTCTCTCTGCGGTGAATTTCTTCCTGCCTTGCTCTGTACTTTTGTGTCTCTGTAGTTCAATTTCTGCCACCTTCCCGCTCGTTCCACTTGTTTCTCTTTGGTGAAAGAATCATCCAAGTTACCCGACCTACAATGTCCACATGACCCCGCCTGTTGTTTGCTCGATTTCGTATCGACGCTCCCGCTTCAGTACCAAGCTCCCGGATGACCGGCGCTACGCACCCAGTCACTACTGGCTACGTGAGGTCGAGCCTGGCCTGTGGCGTGTGGGCGTCACCCGCTTTGCCCAGCGGATGCTGGGCGATCTCGTGGAGTATGGGTTTGAAGTGAAACCGGAGCAGCAACTCGACCTCGGCGAGCTCATCGGCTGGATCGAAGCCTTCAAAGCCACGACCGATGTGTTCCTCGTGGGCAGCGGTGTGTTCGTGCGGAGCAACCCGACGCTGGAAAAGGACCCACGGCGGTTTGACATTGATCCGTACAGTGAAGGTTGGCTGTATGAATTCCGCGGCGAAGCCGACCCTGGTGCCGTGGACGCGGCGGGATACACGAAGCTGCTCGACCTAGCGATTGATAAAATTCAAGGCAAGGAAGAGATGATGGACGCCCCACCGAGTGAGGAGATCGGAGACTGATGAAACCCCGATATGTGATGGTGGGTGGCTTTTTGGGTGCAGGGAAGACCACGGCCCTACTGCGCCTGGCCAAACACTTCCGCGACATGGGCCATCGCGTGGGGTTGATTACGAACGATCAGTCGGTCGGGCTGGTGGATACCGCGATGCTCGCCCATCACGACTTCCCGGTGGAAGAGATCACCGGTGGTTGCTTCTGTTGTCGGTTCAACACACTCACCGAAGCGGCACAGAAACTCAGCGAAACCGAAACTCCGGAAGTGTTCCTTGCCGAGCCGGTCGGCAGTTGCACCGACCTCACCGCCACGGTGAGCTACCCACTGCGTCGGCTGTACGGCGACAACTTCACCATCGCTCCGTACACCGTGTTGATCGACCCCACGCGGGCCGAGCGCATCCTCGGGCTGGCCACCGGAAAGAACTTCAGCGCCAAGGTGCTGTACATCTATCGCAAGCAACTCGAAGAAGCGGACATCATCGGCATCAACAAGTGCGAAACTCTTGATGACACTCGATTGTCGCAATTGCAAACGGCGTTGAAGAAGGAGTTCCCGCAGGCACAGGTGTTGGCCTTCTCCGCGCGAACGGGGCTGGGCTTCGACACTTGGACGCCGATCCTTGAACGTGATGAGCAACAAACACAACCGACCATGACCGTGGACTACGACATCTACGCCGAAGGCGAAGCGTTGCTGGGCTGGCTGAACCTCACCGCACGAGTGACCAGCGAAGACGTGGACGGCAACGCGCTGGTGCTGAACCTGTTGAAAGAGATTCAACAACAGTGCGTGACCGACGGAACGGAACTCGCACACCTGAAAGCCACACTGATGCCGGACGACGGCAACGACTTAGCCATTGCCAACCTCACCCGCAGCGATGGCGAACCGGAACTGTCGCACGCACTCGACGACACCATGACCACCGGCGAGCTCATCCTGAACCTGCGTGCGGAAGCCGACCCCGAAACTCTGCGTGCACTTGTGCTTGAAGTGCTCCAGCGACAGCCGGCTGTCACGATTGTGATTCAACACATCGAAGCCTTCCGACCAGGCAAGCCCGTGCCCACGCACCGTGATGTTGTGGGGGCGATATGAAACAACCCCTCCGCGTGCTGTACTGTCATTGCACCTACGCCAAAGTGGTGCCCGACGCCACGAAACTGGCCGTGTTACAAGGCTTGAGCGAATCGGACATTCCGTTTGAAGCCGTGCCCGACTTGTGTGAGATGAGCGCTAAGCAAGACCCCTGCTTGCAGCAACTCGTGGGTGATGGCAACCTGAGAATTGCGGCGTGTTATCCGCGTGCGGTGAAGTGGTTGTTCCACGCCGTGGGCGTGACTCTGCCAGAGTCTGTGCAAGTGTTGAACATGCGCATCGACACACCGGAATCGATTTTGACTGCGTTAAAAACTGAACCAACCGAATGACGGGAGAAGACGAATGAGCATCCCGCTGCCACTGGCACATAGCCCTAAAACCGCATTTCGCATTGCCTTGTACGAAGGCACCGGGGCCGACCCGATACCCCAACCGTTGCGTGGAGAGATCATCACCGCGCTGTTGGCCAAGGGCTATCCGGTGTCGGTCATTAAACCGAACCGACCGAGCGGCCCAATCGTGGCCGGCACGTTGGTGGTGCTGGGGTTGTTCCACGAAGACAAACCCATGGAAGCGGATAGCACCGAAGGTGTGAAAGTCTACTTCCGCAGCTTGAAGAACTTGAATGCTACCGAGATGCTTGCGGTGGTCGAAAGCACTCGCACGATGGCCGAGGTGCCCGAACGCAAAGCTTGGAAACCGTGGTTCCCGGTCATCGACTACGACCGTTGTACCAACTGCATGCAGTGTTTGTCGTTCTGCTTGTTCGATGTGTATGCCGTGAAAGACGGCAAGATCAACGTGCAGAACAACTCGAAGTGCAAGACCGACTGCCCGGCGTGCAGCCGGGTCTGCCCGGAAGTGGCGATCCTGTTCCCGAAGTATCGCCACGGGCCGATCAACGGCGACGTGGTGAGTGATGATGATCTCCGCCGAGAGAACATGAAGGTGGACATTAGCTCGCTGCTGGGCGGCGATATCTACGCGGCATTGCGTGACCGGAATGCGAAGTTCAAGAGCCGATTCAACAAGGAACGCGACGCGGACAAGGCCCTGGAAGAACGGCAGAAGTGTCTGGTGAAACTCGGGCAGTTGCTGGACATCCCTGCGGAACTGATGGCCGGATTGCCCACGCAGCAGCAAATCGAAGCGAAGGCCAGTGCCGCAATGGCCGCCAGCTCAGAATGATTTCACCGCAGAGAAAGAAGAGGGCACAAGAGAGTAAGAAAAAAGATTGGTGAAAAATCATTGGATGCAACGATCATCATGAAGACCGCCGCCGAATTGAATGCACTCAGCGAACGCATCATCGGTGCTGGAATTGCGGTTCATCGTGAACTTGGGCCGGGCTTGTTGGAGACGGCGTACGAGGCTTGTCTATCGTACGAATTGATCGAAATCGGTCTTTTGGTGGAGCGACAAGTGGCGTTACCAGTCTACTATCGGTCAACCAAAGTAGATGCAGGCTTTCGGATTGACCTGCTTGTCGAGAAGTCTGTGATCATTGAACTCAAGGCTGTCGAGCGATTTGAGCGACTCCATGAAGCACAACTGCAGACGTATCTTAAACTCACACGACTCCATCTCGGCCTGCTCATGAATTTCAACACGCTTCGACTGATCGATGGTATCAAACGTGTCGTGCGAGACTTCCCGGATCTCTAATTTCTAACCTGCTTAGTTTTCCTCTCGTGCTCTCTTCTTTCTCTGCGGTGAATCATGATTTTCTGACTTGATTTGAGGACTGAATTTCTTTGTTCCTCTGCGGTGAAACCTTTCTTGGCTTTCAACTATGATCATTGAATTAGCTCATCGGATGCTTACGACAGTCGATCCTCGGCTGTTGTTCAAGTTTGTCTACAACTTCGGCATCAAGGGTACCGCGTCCGTCGAGCGGTTCAAATCCCGGCTGAAGAAGGGCATCCACTTCCCGCCGTTTCTGTTCATCAGCGTCATCAACAGTTGCAACCTGCGATGCCAGGGTTGCTGGGTGGACGTGGCCGCGAAGCAAAGCATCATTGATGCCGACACGCTCAACCGTGTCATCAAGGATGCCAAGCGGCACGGCAACAGTTACTTCGGCATCCTCGGTGGCGAGCCGTTCATGCACCCCACGCTGCTCGACGTGTTCGAGAAGCATAAGGACTGCTACTTCCAGGTGTTCACCAACGGCCAGCTCATTACCCCGGCGGTGGCCAAGCGGCTGAACAAAGTCGGCAACGTCACTCCGCTGATCTCGGTGGAAGGCACGGCACTGGTGAGCGACGAACGCCGTGGGCGTTCGGATGTGTTGGCCAAGACCCTCGCGGGTATTGAGAACTGCAAGCGCGAAGGCATCATCATCGGCGTGGCCAGCAGCATCTGTCAGACGAATATCGATGACCTCGTGAACGAAGACTGGCTCAAGAAGCTGATCTCGCTTGGTGCACATTATGCCTGGTTCCACACCTATCGTGCCGTGGGGCCGGATCCAAACGGTCAGTTAGCTCTCACGCCGGAGCAGGTGCTTCGCGTCCGTCGCTTCGGTGTGCAGATGCGGGCGAAGCACCCCATCGCCATTGTTGATCCATATTGGGACGACAAAGGCCAGGCACTGTGCCCCATGGCCACCGGGGTCAGCCACCACATCGGCCCATGGGGCGACGTGGAGCCGTGCCCGATCATTCAGTTCGCCACCGAGAACATCAAGGATAAACGCGGCATCTACGACATGCTGACGACTTCAGCGTTCCTCGACGACTTCCGCCGCGAAAGTGCCAAGGTCACCCGTGGTTGCATCGTGCTGGAGAAGCCGGAACTCATCAAAGAGTTGGTCATCAAGCACGGGGCACGAGACACCACCGCCCGCAAGACGGCCATGGCGGAAGTGGAACGGATGATCCCACGCAACAGCCAGAGCAACCCCGGCAATGAAATCCCGGAGGAACACTGGATGTACCGCTTCGCCAAGAAGCACTGGTTCTTCGGCTTTGGTGCGTATACGTAACGCGTGAACGTCAAGCGAACCCGTGACAAGGCACGAAAAAAGCCCCGGCAGAAACCGGGGCTTGAGAGTCGAGTGGAGGTGAGGAGAGTCGAACTCCTGACCTCTTCAATGCCATTGAAGCGCTCTACCAGCTGAGCTACACCCCCTCGAAGCCTGTAGTCTATCTCACCCCCCGATGGTGTCAAGCGGTGGGTGGGTCATCCAGAATGGCCCCTTGCTTGAGTAAGTACTTCTTGCCTTCGGGTGTGTCGAGTTTGATGTTGCCAGCAGTGGCCCCTTGGAGATAGGCCCCACCGAGATAGGCCCCTTGGAGATAGGCCCCACCGAGATAGGCCCCACCGAGATAGGCCCCACCGAGATAGGCCCCAACGAGATTGGCCCCACCGAGATAGGCCCCACCGAGATAGGCCCCAACGAGATCGGCCCCACGGAGATAGGCCCCACGGAGATCGGCCCCTTGGAGATTGGCCCCACGGAGATCGGCCCCACGGAGATAGGCCCCACCGAGATTGCAACCAGCTAAGTCGTGGTGACTCAAATCAAGAAAAGCAAGCAAAAAAAGTTTCGGGTTCTCGTCGCTTGTTTTGATGCCAAAATTGATAGTGCGGATGGCATCGCCCAAACCGGTTGCACTGGGCCAAGTTGGTTGCGGCAAGAGCTCACTTTGCGCTGCTAACCAAGTTTGCAGAGATTCACGCCAAGCCGACATGATACCGTAGTCCATATTCTTCTCGGGCATGGCGGGAGGAACTGATTGACCGACCATTGCAACGCGACAAGCCCCATGCAGTTCAAGCAGTGTGTGGAGCGAATTGCGATTCATAACCTCCATCTGCTGGAAGGTGAGTTTGTCGGCCAGTTGCTCGCAAGGCAGGCTGTTTTTTTGACTTTCATTGATCAGCCGAGTGACCGTTTTCATTCCGCTGGCAGCCAGTTCCGCGTTCTCGTTCTGTGCCACGCGGCGGGCCACTTCTTCATGCAGATTGGTGTCCAGTTCCTTGGTCAGAACCGCTTTGCCTGCCACGCGGAGGATGTTCAACAGCAGGTCGGTTTCGTTGTACTTGGCGCTGCCTCGACCACCCTTGGGTTGATCGAGCCATTGGTTGCAATCTTCCAGCAGCGTGACCAATCCCACGGCCACGAGATACTCGGCGAACGGCTTGACGGTGAATTCAAACGTCTCGTTGGTGTCGGCCAGTCGGCTGGCTTGTTTGAAGTAGAAGGCCACGAACAACGACAACGTGCCTGCCTTGTAGCAGTGCTGATACTTGTTGAGAGTGTCTTTAATGCCGAGGACGTCGCAAAGATCCTCGACGGCCTTCACGGTAGCCACCCGCTCGGTACCGGAATGCCAGGCAGCGAGGCCCAGCACCCCCATCAACTTGCGGAACTCCTCGTAGCTGATGTTTTCGGTTCGTTCCGATTCGCGTTCAAAGGCTTTTCGATCGTTTTCCCGGAGATACACCTGCCCCAGCAGCCAGCCATACACATCCGCCATGCGTTCAGGCAGTTCATCGTCTTGAAACGGGTTCGGCGGTACTGCTTGTGTTGTTTCATCCGACCGTGGTTTGTTTCGCCCACGGTAGGTGATGGCCAACAACAGCAGGAGCAACGGCTGAGCGCTGAAGGATTGCAATTTCTTGTCGAGCAGCACCGTTGGCATTTCGGTCGGCTCGAGCACTTCCACCGTATCGCAGGCGTTGTAGGCTTGGCTGTACTTCGTCCACCAAGTTTGTCGTTGATCGTGGTTCTTGAGATCAACCCCTTTGTACTGAACTTCGTAACTCTCTTCGTCCGGTGGCAGGTAAGGGATCAAGTGATAGGTCTGCTTCGGGTACTGGAACGACTCACTGGCATTGAGTGCTGCAATCGGTCGGCCGCACAACAACACCCGCAGCTTGCGGCCCTTGTTGTTGCAATTGGTCACCGCTTGCTCCACCCCCTTGGCAAAGACCTTGGCGGCCTTCTCGCCGCCGTCGCCCTGCTTGGCCAATTCATCGAGACCATCAAGGATGATGACGGTGAGTTCTTTTGGCCCCATCGGATCGAGGATATCTTTGGGCAACTGGAGTTTGCTGGCGGCCTTGATCAGGGCATCGCGTGGCGACAACGACACCGACAGTTCATGCAATGGCACCAAAGCCACGGCGATGCGATCGAGCACCAGCTTGCCGGCAAACACCTTGGCGAAGCTCGATTTGCCGCACCCGGCATCGCCGGAGAGGATACGAACGTCGTACTCCTCGACTTTCGTTTTCACCCATGCCAGCATCGACTCCATCAAGTTCACGACGTTGCGGACTTGCGTTCTTGTTTGATCCTTGTCTTCGCTGTTGTCCTCCGTCACGACGTAAGCCAACGGCTCCACGTACAGATCTGCCAAGTTCATCGGTTCATCAAACAGCTTTTCGGTGAGCTTGCTCTGGATTGTTTGGGCATGTGCAGCCCAGGCATCGGATATGGCCACGGGAGTTTTGGCATTGCTCTTGGGATGCTTAATGATGACCTGCTGCTGCACGATCGCCGCACGGTAGGCGTTCTTGTTGTCTTTCAGTTTCAGTCGATCGGACACTTGTTCATCAGGAATTGTGGCCCATTCCCCGTTTTCTG
>JBBRME010000031.1:0-29849 GCA_038230995.1 Gemmatales bacterium | reverse complement strand
CATGCCAGTCGGGAACATGAAGACGTGATGCTGGGTGGAAGTCCACGGGCCAGTATCGCCCTCTTCCGCACTTCGCAATCGTTGGCCGCGATTGCCGGGCGAGACTTTGTTGCCCCAGACGATGTCAAGCGGATGGCCCAACCGGTGTTGGCCCACCGGTTGATTCTGCGCCCCGAAAGTCGGTTGCGGAAGAAGACACCATCCAGCGTGGTCAACGAAATCGTGGGTGATGCCCGCGTGCCATTGATGGATCGGGACACCCGTGGTAGCGTCGATTACTTCAAGGCCGCGAAATGATGCTGTGGGCCGAATCTTTACATTTTTTCTGTCCACATTCAGGCCGAACGTGAACTAGGGTTCGCCGACAAGAATTTGTTCACTCCGAGAAACAGTACCTCGGTGGGAGGACGTTCATGCTGGCGGCTTCGTTCGAAAACGTCGGGAAGACGTACAAATCTGGCCTGATCCGCAAGAGCGGCATCACGGCGGTGCAAAATGTATCGCTGGAAGTTCCACGCGGCAGCGTGTTCGCCCTGTTAGGCCCGAACCGTGCGGGGAAGACCACCCTCGTCAAACTTCTGTTGAACCTGGCTCGTCCGACGACAGGTGCCGTCACTCGGCTGGGCGAACCGGCTAGCCTGCGTGGGTCGCTCAACAAAGTCGGGTACATGCACGAGAACCACGCGTTCCCGAAATATCTAAGTGCCAGCGAAGTGCTGCACTTCTACGGTGGCATGAGCGGAGTGCCAACGGATCAACTCAGTGGCAAGGCCAGCCAGTGGCTCGAGCGAGTCGGCTTGGCCGACCGTGCACATGAGCCAATTAGCCGCTTCAGCAAGGGGATGGTTCAGCGATTGGGATTAGCCCAGGCCATGATGAACGACCCGGAGTTGCTGATTCTCGATGAGCCGACGGAAGGTTTGGACTTGCTTGGCCGGCAACTGTTGCGCGATGTCATTGGTGAGTTGAAGGCTGCCGGCAAGACGGCCATTCTGGTTTCTCACGTGCTTCCTGAAGTGCAGGAACTGTGCACCGAAGTCGGCGTGATGGTGGCCGGGCAGTTGGCATTCCGAGGCAAGTTGAACGATCTCACATCAAATCGGGCCGGGTTGGAAGCTGCGTTGAAAGCACTGTATGTGAAGGGGACCGCGTAATGCCGAACTTGTCTGATGCGATTCGCACGATCCGCTGGATGGTGCGCGATACATTTCGCCAGTCGATTTCCACGAAGTTGTTCTGGGTGATGCTGAGCATCACCGTAGTGTGCACGTTGTTTGCCGCCAGCATCAAGGTGACAGGCGGCGTGAGCACCTACGAAGGGGTGGCTTATACCGTGCCACAGAGTGAAGTCGACAAACTCGGTGGCATCGAGAAGGTCACAGGCGATGGTGTGCAGGTGAAGAACGGCGAGATATCGCTGGGCTTCGGGGCCATCAAATCCAAGATTGCGAAGTCGAAGGAAGACTCGGTCAAGTTCATTCAACTTTGGCTTGCTGGGGTGGTCGGTGATTCACTCGGCATTCTCTTGGCGATCATCTGGACAGCGGGCTTCCTGCCCACGTTCCTTGAACCTCAAAGTGCCACGGTACTGCTGGCCAAGGGTGCCCCACGCTGGTCGATCCTGCTGGGCAAGTACTTTGGCGTAGTTGGCTTCGTATCACTGCAAGCGGTGCTGTTCGTATTGGGAACTTGGTTGGCCATTGGTGGGGCAACCGGGGTGTGGGATCTGACCTATTGGTTGGCCGTGCCGCTGATGATGGCGAACTTTGCGATCTTCTACGCCGTGAGTGTGTTCATCGGTGTTGCCACCCGCAGCACCGTGGCCTCGGCCTTCGGCACGCTGTTGTTCTGGGTGCTGTGCTGGGCCATGAATTACACGCATCACAGTTTGGTGAGCCAACCAGTGTCGAGCCTCGGCGGTGGATCGGGCTTCTTGTTGGAACTGGGTTATTGGTTCCTCCCGAAGCCACTCGACCTGGGTGGACTCTTCTTCGACTCGATGGGTGCCTCGGGTTTCTATGGCCAAATGCCGGAGATGACCGACCTGAAGACAGCCAACAAGTTCCACCCCGAAGCCAGCGTGCTGGCTTCCGGTGCCTTCGCCGTGGTGACGCTGGGAGCGGCGTGCTACGAGTTCAGCCAGACGGATTACTAGCGCTGTTTTTGGTGAGCGTCGAGCCGTCAGGCCGACGTGTGTTGTTTTCTGAATGCTACGGCGGGCTTTCGCCCACCGCTTTAAACATCTTCCTTGGCTGGTTTGGTTTTTCTGGATCGCTTGGGCTTCTTGCCCGTCAGCACCTTGTCGATGCGGAACGTGGACGACCCGACCGTGCCGGACAACATCCCGGAAATTGCACCGGAAGCCTACGACGCACCAGCGCTCGAAGAACGTGGTGACCGCGCCAAGCGTGGCGACCTCCGTGGTGGTACGGGTGCCGCTGGCCCGTTGTTTAAGCTGCCCGGCGAAGAGTAAGTTCCGTTTGGTTGACTTCAAACCCCGTGGCGGCTGGGCAACCAGTGGCCACGGGGTTTTTTTTCGTGGATTCCCTCGAAGTCTAAGTCAACCGACCTGGCAAAGCGTCATTCTGTCTGGCGTGAATGCTTCTCACGGGTATGCGGACACCCACCCCCATCAACACTCCATGATAAGAATGAGCATTGATGTTTGACATGTAAGTCCATCAAATGCAAGCAGATGCGACGTCTTTGATGACTTTATGAAGAGAGACTGCCAACAGTCATTTAGTTTTACTTGTTAGGACAATTCCCGGTTGGTGCATGTTCGTGTGATTGCTATCATAAAGTTGGCATGTGTGTGGGCTTCCGAGACCCGGGGTTTTGGCGAGGGTCTTGTCGCACGAGGCGCGAACTAAGCGGAGGGTGAAAGAAACATCAAACACGCTCAGCTTCGTTTCACTACACATCGCGGCTAACAGATTGGATGAAGTCACTTGGAATGAGTACATGTGGCGACAACAGTTCGACTTAGCCATGATGCGGAGCGCCAGCGGAGCTGAGCGCGATTGGGTCGCTCGCCAAAACCAACACCACGCAACAAACAACAGAAACAAAAAACCAGCGAGGGATGTCGCTGGTTCACCAAGAGCAAGATTGAATCAAGAAACAGTACCCAAACGGGCGCCGCTCATCTCAAGATGATTACTTCCGGGGCAGCACGGCAATCGAACCGCTCGACGAAACAAAGAGCAGGTAGTTCGTGTTCTTGTCTTCAAACACTTCAATGCTGTACTTGTTGGCCTTGGCGAAGTCCGGCTCACCACCTGGGCGTGCCCGCAGTTCCATGCTTGACACCCAAGGCAGTTTGCCGTCCGTCTTCATTCCTGCCGGTGCGGGCACGGCAGCAATCACACCGCTGTCCGTGATGTAGATCAAGTTGCCGGAGTTTTCGTCCTTGAACACTTCGATGCTGATCTTCATGGTCTTATCAGTGAATTCTGGCTCGCCTACTTTTCGCACCTTAGGTTCCAAACCGTAAAGCGGCTTCGGTTTCTTCACGTCCTTAGCTTCCGGGGTTTTCTCCGGGGCACCCTTAACAACGGCGAGGTTGCCTGCTTCGGTCATGTACACAAGTCCGCCGGTGCTGTTATCTCGATAGGCTTCAAGACCATAGGCCTTCGCTTCTTTTTCGAAACTCTGCACACCTGGTTTTCGGGCCTTGAGCTTGAAGCCGTAAAGGAACTGGGGTTCCTTGTTTGCTTCGGCTGTTGCGGCCAGTACACCCACCGAATTCTTCTCGGACAGATACAACACAGCCCCGCTAAAGGCGTTCTTGTAAATCTCGGCCCCGTAGAGTGCCGTGTCCTTGGTGAACTTTTCCTCGTCCGCCGTGCGAACGCTGAAGCTCAGTCCTGTGGCCCACTCGGCCTTCTTGTTCGGTAGTGAATCTTCCGGAATGACGGCCAAGCTACCCGAGGATGTGAGCACAATGCTGGCTTTATAGGCGGGATACTTGAACACCTCGATGCCGAGTTTGAGCGACTTTTCCCAGTCCGTCTCTTTACCTTTGCGGATTTTGAGATCATGTGCGTAGGCCCATTCAGGCTTGGCAACGGAAGCTTCAGGAGCTTGTGCAAGCGATGGGGCACTGCAAACGGCGAGTGCGGTGCAAGACGACAGAAACAAACGAGCGAGCCGCAACCGAATCATGAGAACCTCAGCAGTTAAAAGTCGGGCGAGATTACCGATCCTTCGGATTTCATCGAAACGATCCTGTTTCGTCAAGTTAACACTTGGATGCAGTCCAAGTTGGAAAAATCTCTGAAGTCGCGCCTTTTTTTGTGGTGATTGGCTTGACCCCCTGCCTTCGCATGGGTATTCCGCCCCAGCTTTCACGCACAGACTTCGCCATTGGGGGTGGGCAACCACCATCTGCGCCTGCCGCGTCCACGTTGGACAGGTTGGCGGGCGGGCGACTGTTCCGGTGAGATCGTCGGGGGACGAGATCACTACGAACAGCCAGCTGCGTTGAAACTCAATTACGGTGGGTCTTCGCACGGAGGGGAAGAGGGCCATGGTGCACAAGGCAAATAAGTGGGGGTGGAAGGCGCTGACGGCCAAGATGCTGCTCGCGCCAGTCGTGGCAGGAACACTGGCCATGCCAGCTGTGGCCCAGACGGCAAAGCAACAGACCCCGGCAGCGACGGCAACGATGCCGAGCGATCCGGTCGAAGTGTTGAAAGTCGGTCGCAAGCTGCTTGCAGCAGGCGACTACGACAAGGCCATGGAAATGGCTAAGTCGGCAGCGGTGGCGAACACGAGTGGGCGCTGGGGCCTGTTCGCGGATACGCCAGACTCACTGATGAAAGACGCCGTGACGGCACGCGCTAAATCGGATCAAGTCGTCGCTGTGAGCTACATGAAGGAAGCCAAAGAGATCCTTGGCAAGTCTGTACGTGGGGAAGCGGAACGTCTCGCGAACCTCGACACAGCTGCCGAGAAGATCGACAAAGCGATTCTCCTGGGCCTCGCCCCGGACTGGAATCCGTTTGCCGACAAACCAGAAGCAATGAAGCGTGAAATCGACTCCGCCCGCGCTAAGCTGCGCAAGTCGATGCCGGTTCAACAAGCCAGCGCTCGGGCCGCTACCCCAACGGTAGGCAGTGGCACCAAGCAAGCCAGGTTTGACACCGAGAGCTTGCCAGTGCCGGTTTCGCCAGAAGGCGGAGCTAAGACCAGCGCACAAACGCTGCTCAAGGATGGCCGCGGATTGATGGCCGAAGGCAAACTGGTCGAAGCTCGCAAGAAGTTCGTAGACGCAGCAAAGACCGGCGTGACCTTTACGCTGAGCGAAGATAACCCCGATAAGGCCCTGCAAGAGTTGCTGGCCAAGGGGAAGACGAACGTTGATGATCTGACCAAGCAAGCAACTCAGTTTACGACCGAGAAGAACTACGCCAAAGCCGAAGCGGCCCTGAAGGACGCGAAGTCCACCGCTGAAAGCCTGGGCTTGTGGTCACGCGGCATCGAACTTGAACTCGATAACGTGATGGCGAAGAGCAAGGCCAAGGAATTGCCGTTGCCAGCAGCAGCGGACATAAAGATTTCGACGGACGTGCCGAAGGTGATGCCGAGCGTGACCACGCCGGACAGCTTGGCTCTGGATTCGTTCGAACTGCCAAAAGCAGTCGAACCCGCCAAGCCGACGACCAAAGTCGACGACATCCCAAGCCTGCCCATGATTGATTCGCCGAAGAGCGAAAAGACCGTGGTAACGCCGAAGGTGCCGGAGAAGAAATTTGCTGAGCCATCAGCACCAGCGTTGAGCAAGAAGGATGAAGGCAAGAAGCTGCTTGATGATGCGACGAAGGAACTCAAGAAGGGCGATCTCGACGCAGCCCAGAAGCTCGCAATCAAAGTCCACAACAGCAAAGTGGGTCTAGAGGACGAAGCCCAGAAGCTGATGGTGGCGATTGACGCAGAGCGAGGTACCGCCAAGACCAAGGATGCCGTGCAGACGCTCGAAGCCGCGAGTGTGGCTTTTGGCAACAAGCAGTACGAGTATGTGAGCACGCTGCTCACTCATCTGGACAAGGCCTCCTTGCCAAAAGACAAGCAAGACAGCTACGAAGCCTTGGCCAAAATGAGCCAGAGCGAGCTCGCCAAGATCAAATCGCCAACGGTAGTGGCTGATGTACCCAAAGCGATGACGGGTCAATTGATCCCGAGTACGCCGACGAACCTTGCGGATCAATCCAAGGCCGCCAGCGACTTGGAGTATCAGCAACTCAAGTCGGAATCCGTGCAAATCCAATCGACTGCCATCAAGGCCTTCGATCGCGGCGACACCGATGTGGCCGTGCAGACGCTGAGCGACTTCAGCATCAAGGTCAAGGCCAGCAAGCTTGTAGCAAGCCGTCAGAAGCTGATCCTCGATCCGGTAGAAACGAAGCTCGAAAGTTTCCGACTCATCAAGCGTCAGGTGGACAGCTACACCAAGGACGCCAAAGACAAACAAGAGCGGATGCAGAACAGTCTGTCTAAGTCCACAGCTGCTCAGCAGAAGCAGGAAGAGATCGCCAAGCGAGTCCGCGACATCAAGACCTTGATGGAGAAGAAGGACTTCGCCGAAGCCGAGAAGATGGCCCTTCAAGCCAAGACGCTCGACCCGGATAACGAGACGCTGAACCTCGTTTACGAGATGGCAAGGCGTAATCACCGCGCAGCCTTCGCCGAGATGCTTAAGAAAGACCGCGAAGAGTTCATGTTGTCCGGCCTGAACGAAGGCGACAGAGAAGGCCCAGCACTGACGATCAAGAATCCGCTGGCTATGGATCTGGAACGTTATCGTGCCAACCGTGGTCGCCCGGATGCAAATGAGTTGTTCAGTCGGTCGCGAACGCCGGTGGAACGCGAAATCGAGATGAAGCTCGATCACCCGCTGAAGGTGGAGTTCAAAGACGCCACGCTTCGCGAAGTGATTGACAAGTTCCGCGAGACGGCTCAGATCAACCTGAGTGTTGATGAGCAAGCCATCGTGGCTGCGGGCCTCGACCTGGACAAGGTGAAGGTGAACGAAAAGATCACCCAGCCGATCTCCATGCGAAGTGTGATGCAGGTGATTCTTGAGAAGAACGATCTGCAACACGTGGTCGAGAACAACGTGGTGACCGTGACCACGGCGAAGAAAGCCAAAGGCCGCATGTACACGAAAGTGTTCTCGGTCATGGAACTGGTCACGCCGATCCCGGACTACGCGATTCCAGAAACCAGCAGCCTTGAGAAGACCTTCCAGCGCCTGACCAACCCGCAACAGCCGTGGGTGAACAGTGGCTCAGCTTCCAGCGGTGCCATGGGCAACGGTCAACTGGTCAGTGGCAACCAACAAGGTGGTAGCAGCAGCATTGTGCCGAACACGGCCAGCGGCGGCATCCTGAACAATCAGAGTGCTCCACCAAGCAACCCGATCAGCACGTCGCACGGGATGAGCGGCGTACGAAGCAACTACAGCGAACAGTTGATGAAGCTCATCAAGGGCATGGTTCGCTCGAACAGTTGGGAAGAAAGTGGCGGGGCTGGCAAGCTCGCTTACTACGACATCGGCGGTGCCTTGGTTGTGAACCAGACGGCCGACGTCATCACCGAAGTGAACAACCTGCTTGACTCGCTCCGCCGGTTGCAAGACCTCAGCGTGGCCGTCGAAGTCCGCATCATCTCGCTCTCGGAAGCGTTCTACGAGCGGATCGGCGTGGATTTCCAGATGAACATTAAGACCAAGAATACTGGGGGTTTTGAACGTCAGATCAGCACGGGCGTGTTCCGCCCTACGCCGTTCCTGAACGACATCAACACGAACAACGTCATCACCGGGTGGAACCCAGCCGCTGGCGGCTTCACCCCGGACCTGGACGTGCCGATTCGCCCGAACACCTACGGGAACTCGGTTCCTCCGTTCGGTGGTTATCCTGGCAACGGCAACGGTGGCTTGAACCTCGGCCTGGCGTTCCTCAACGACATCCAAGTGTTCATGTTCCTCGAAGCTGCCGCTGGCGACCGCCGGGCAAACGTGATGCAAGCTCCAAAGGTGACGGTACTCAACGGTGGCGGGGTGTTCATCAGCATCCAAGACACCCAGTTCTTCACCCTCGGCTTGCAAGTGTTCAACGTGGGTGGGCAGTTCGTGTACCTGCCACAGAACACGCCGACCCCAATCGGGATCAGCTTGTTCATCCAGGCCACGGTGTCGTCGGATCGTCGATTCGTCCGCCTTGCGGTGAACCCGACCCTGACGGAACTGACCAGTGCGACGGTGCCACTCTTCCCGGTCACAGCGTTCATCACGCCAGTGTTCGAAGGTGGTAGCCAAGGCACACCGATCCCGTTCACGCAGTTCTTCCAACAGCCGAGCTTCAGCACCATCAGCATCCAGACCAACGTGGTTGTGCCAGACGGTGGCACGGTGCTCATGGGTGGTTTGAAGACGATGAGCGAAGGACGCAATGAGTCTGGCCCGCCAGTACTCAGCAACATCCCTTACCTGAACCGGTTGTTCCGCAACACAGGTATCGGCCGTGAAACGAAGCACATGATGATCATGGTCACCCCACGCATCATCATCACCAGCGAAGAAGAAGCCGTACAGACCGGGGCCGCACAAGGCCTGGGCAACGGCAACTAAGTGAAACGACAAGTGTGAAAACACGAACGCCCCGGAGTAAACCTCCGGGGCGTTTTTCGTTGATTGGTGATGCTTCTTGTAGCCGCGAGGCGAAGCCGAGCGTGTTCCGGTTCTGCCAAACGCGCTCGGCTTTGCCTCGCGGCTACAAATCCTACTTCCCGAACGACTTCACGACTTCTGCCACACGAACACCCAGCAGGCGGGCGGTTTCCTTGTCGCCACTGTTCAGTGGCAAGTTGGCTGGGAACGTGGCGGCCATCGCGCCGGTGTAGCTGCTTAATCGGTTAATGCTTTCCGGGGTGATGCCACCAACCATCTGGCCGAGGCCGACCCAAATCATGCTGTGCTGCATCGCGTTGATGAACAGCGATTGAAGAGTGTTGAGCTTGTCGCCACTCAAGCCTTGGCTGTGTGTGAAGCCGGCTGCGATTTTGTTCTTCCAGGCTTGTTGGTACCAGATGCCGCCGCAGGCATCGATAAAAGCTTTCACCTGGGCCGACACTCCACCCATGTACGTTGGCGTGCCGAAAATGATGGCATCGGCACTGTTGAGTGCGACCATCGCAGCCTCATTCTTCCAGCGGCCGTTTTGAATGTCCGCATCCAGGATGCGAACGAGTTCTACGGTACAACCCGCGATGCTCGCGGCCCCAGCCTGCACGGCTTCAGCCATTTCGTGAGTATGACCCGAGGCGGAGTAGTAGACGATTGCGATCTTCGACACGATGAAATCCTTGGGTGGTTGAGAGCCTACTTCTTCAGCAGCGGCGATTTCTCCATTGCCAACCGCATTTTTGTGCCATCGAGCAGGACGTACTGCCCGTTAACTTGGGCAAAGAAACCGCCTTTTTCTGGCGACTCTGCTCCGATGGTCATTCGCAGCAAACTCTTGTCTTGCATCTCCACGATGATGGTTGTGCTGAACTCGTTAAACCCAAATTCACTTGGTGGCAATTCGCCAGCGGCAACGGTCAAATCCTTGATCTTCTTCGGGGCTTCCACAGCCTGAAGAATCTTCTTCACCTGATCCTCGTCCACTGTTGCGGTCTTTGAGTCGCGTGCCGTCCAGACGTTGTTGAGGTATTCGATATCGACACCCACCGTAGCTCCGGTGCGCTTCCAGCCAGCGAGATACAGAGCTTTGATTTTGTCGACGTCGAGTCTCGCCAGAACCTTATCCGAGTAGTCCGCCTTCGTGATGAACTCCACCGTCGCGGCGTCGGCGAGAAACACGAATGGCTTGCCCACCACACGGAAATACACGCCCGATTTGTCCTCGTTGAAATTACCGAAGTGGTACTCTCGCTCCTTCTCGTTGTCTTCGACTCCAGCAGTTTTGATGGAGTATGTCGGTGCTACTGGTGAAATCCCCAACGCTTTGAGTCGTTCGTCCGATGGGCTTTCTTCGATCAATCGAGCACCGGCCAAGCCTGCCAGACGATCCAACACCAAGGCCATGAGATCACCATCGGCTGTTTGACCCTTGCGAGGCTCGGGGGCAACAATTCTCCACTTGCCGCCACGGGGGTATCCTGGGTCAGCCGCGGCTTCCTTTTGGAATTCGGTACGTTCCGTACCACGCAATGTCACGACAGACTTCGCCTGCGGCACTGCATAGCCACCAAGTTTCGGGTCAATCAGCATCACTCGGGATGCACTCACCGGGCCAAGGAGTGAGACGGGTACTGCGAAGTCCGTTACTTGCCCTGCATCGGTACGGCGTACATAAATCACGTTCTTTTCGGATTGCCCGAATGTGAACACCGTCGGTTCGCCATGGAGCTTGATCTCCGCCGGGAACGCTGTCAGTCCGGTTTGCTTGGGCACTCCGTTAAACCAGACCTTGAGTTGACCCACCGGCTTGGCGAAGAGTGCATCGTTGGGTTGCAGAAGAACATCAATAGCGACTCGAGGCTGACAGAGTTGTGTCAGTAGGAAATCAACCATTGGTCGTGTGGCATCGAGCGGTGTGCCTTGGCCATAGAGTGCCCATTTGGGTTCGGTACCGATGTTCACCCGGCGAAGTTGCACTCCCGTGCCGAAGGTACTATCGATGGCATCAATCGTGTCCTTCGCTGTGTCGCTGATGAGATCACGGTTACGCAAAACGCTCGGGTCCGAGACGGTGTTGACGAAGGCTTCGAGCTTGTCAGTAGTAATGAGGCGAACAACTGCCTCACTGCCAAGGCGAGCGTACAACCGCGTTGGTGTGATGGGCTTGCCATCTCGTTCAACCTTCTTGCCGAGGTACAACACATCCTCCGGCTTTGCTTTGTACTTCAGTTGAACTGTCACGCGGCCGACGTCGGTGTCTGCAAGGCCATACGTGGCAAGTTCCGCCGTGGGCAGGAAGTCATCCGGCCCACCAACTTGCAACTGCACTAAGGCGTTGATCAAAGGCCGCAACCCTGTGAACTGAAGTGGATTTGGTGCCGAGTCTCCTGCGATGTCGGCACGGCCGTAGCTTTCTGGCTTGGTGAAGTTCCAGTTCGTTATTTTGTTCTCAATGCTGAATGACTTGTCGCCGCGAGTCACAGTCAAGCTGGCGAGGTCGTTCAACGGGTTCATGTTGTCGAGGTTTGTAAGCCGACGTTTGCGGAAGTCGTTGGCCCATTTGACACGATGGTAGGCGTGCTGCTCGGTGTTGCGTGGATTGGCTTTGAAGAGAGAGAGCAAGTCTGCAGTACGTACGGCGTAGGCACGCTTGGCGTCGTCGGTGCTTGTCACAAACGTCACGGGTTGATCGCCACCGATCGAACTTCGGCCGATGTTGACCCCGGCACTCTTTTCGCCAGCTTTGACGAGAACCGTGACGGTCGGTTGCGAGAGTTCCAACTGTGTCAGGTTGTCCAAGGCATCCGCATACTTCGTTGGCTGCAATTTGAACAACTCTTGCACCATGGCTTCGACGGCAGTGTCTTCACATCGGGTTCCACCTTCACTTGCAATTTTCCATTGCTTGTCTTGCTTCTTGAAGACGATCTTTTCCTCAGTTGGTTGGGTGCGAGTCAACTCAATCGTGTCGATCTCTTCCACTTTCACACCCGCTTGGCTGAGTGATGCCAGCGGCCCATCCACCTGCTTCGTCTTGTCTTGCTGTGTCAGCGATACGTAGAGGAGCGATGCTACCAGCACTGCTACTACGCCAAACAAAGTCGCCGTGAGCCGGAAGTTCATGGTTGAAAGTCTCAATGGTGTCGGCTTGCAATTCGCTTACTTACGTCGGGCGACCCAGACGCCCAGGCCCAGGGCCAGTACTGCCAGACACACACCCAAGGCGGGTACGAGCACGGCGTTACCGAAGGACAGATTCGCACCTGGGCGGAACTCGGCTGTGGGTCGTCCAAGTATTTGTGCAGCTGAGGGGCGTTCACGTAGCCAGTTCACGCTACTCACCAACAACTCCGCATTGTTTTGGAAGTAGCGGCCGTTCTCCCCGGTGGGGTCGGCAAACGATTCCCCTGAACCAAACACCACCGCACGTGGTATCCCCTCGGTGCTGTTCACGGCGGCCACGGGCCGAGGCGAGTTCCGGTACTTGAACCTCTCGCGGACGGCGAGCGATTTCTTCTCGTCTTCGGTAATCATCGACTCAAAACTGGCCTTCGGATCTTTGGCTTGGTTCGGTTCGACCCAACTGCCGCGACCATCCTGTGTGCCAAAGAGGTAGTTGCCGCCCGCTTGTGGGTTGACCAGAACTTCTTGGCAGTTCTTCAACAGCAGCCCGTTGTTCACAAACTGTAAGGCAATGGGATTGACCGCACCACGATTGGCGTTCCCCGCTGGGATGATCTGTGTGACTTCGGATGTCACCGACTTGCTGGTTGTCGGTTGAAAGTAGATGAAGTTCTGAGCGAGCGTGATTCCAAAGGGCACGAGCAGGCCACCCAACCCAGTATCTACGGCCATCGGGGCACCCACGTTGGCATGTGGCCCAGCCAGTACGACCAGTTTGCCCATCTTCTTGTTCGGTCGAGGATTCTTGAGGTAAGTGCGTATGGCCCCGAGGTGCGCTTCGGGCAACGGAATGGTTGGATCGGGTATGACGAGCACAGCGGCATCGGGTGGCACCACCGGGCTTGAGTTGTCAAAATTCAGCGGACGAACCACGTTACCGACTTTGGTCAGTGCCTGTGCGAACAACTGGCCACTACGACCTGCACCCAACGCATCGGCCTCGCCGATGTTTAACTCACCGTGTCCTTGGAGGACATACACCACCGAGTCGTTGTCGCTGGTGCTTGCGAGGATCGCACTCACCAGTTTTTGTTCGCCAACAAACGACTCTAGTCGAGTTTGCTGGTTGCGCTCCAGCATCTCTGCACCACTGACAAACTTCCCTTGCTGGCCGGCTGACACGACCAGAATGCCACGGTCGATCCGGTTGAATTCCGGGTGCTCTCGCTGCAGTTTTTCGATGCGTTGGGCATCGCCGACATCGGAGAGTGTCACCACGCTGAACAGACCGGGATTCGCCGCCTTGCACATTCCAGCGAGCCGTTCAAACTCCAGCCCGATTCGGGCTTCACGATCCGTGAGGTTGCCCGGTGCATACCGTGAATAAACCACAATCTCGGACTTGAGGCCCTTCAGCAACGCGAAGGTATCCGGATGCAATGGCACGTTGTTTACGGTCGTTGTGTCGATTTTGGCTGGTACGTTCACGCTGACCAACACGTTGATGACCAACAAGCCAATCGCAACAAAAAGCAGCGTTAGTCCGGTGTTGAGGCCAAAGGCCAAACGACGATACTTCTGGCTTGCCCTTTCATCCGGGCGGAGCAAGTAGGCGGCACCGAACATCAACCCACTACCGATTAACAAGAGCAAGAGGGCCGTGACGGGCTTCCACGCTTCCTTGACGCTTTTGCCGTCTGCCCACTCCACGAGAACCGAGAACCAGACGATGAGCAAGGCACAACCAGCGAATACAAACTCCACGCCAATGATGACAGTAGCCCAGGCAATGTGTCGGCGGTTGCCGTCATCAGCTTGCGGCACTTTCCCAGCAGGTTTGCCAAACAAGTAAGCCGAATAAGCGGCAGCACTCACACCGAGGATCAACCCGCTGACCAAGATCACAAGATGGTCGACACGATTCGCGTTGGCCGTGGTCACCTCGGCAGGCTTGTTCGTGAGTGGATCGAGTTCCTGTTTCGTATCGAGCTTATCCGGGTCAGCTTCGGCAACCTTGCTCGACTGTGCAATACGAACAACGCAGTAACCTGCGCCGATCAACGCCAACAAGGCGATGGCGGCCAGCACCATCGCCACGGAACGCCGCAACGACGATAACCGGGCGTTCAAGTCGCCAGCGGTGTTCGGGGTAGCTGGGCGTTGCACGGTCTCCGTCATCGTGGCCATCTCCGGGGATCGTCGTTGGTCGTTAGGGCTTAGTTCCACTTGCGGGCTTCCAGCACCTTGGTGGTGGCAAAGAGGAAGAACACCGCGACCGAAGCATGAAACACAACTGGCGTCAGTTCGAGCTGCCCACGCAAGGAGCTCATCCAGAGTTGATAAAAGCCGATGCGATCCATGATGGCCGTTAATCCACTTGCTGTAGCCGGGCTGAGACCCTTGATCGTCTGCGAGATATCGCCACTCAAAATGCCAATCAAGAAGAAGAACATCATCACTGCAAAGGTCATCACCGCGGCAACGATCTGATTTCGAGTGAAGCTACTGAAGAACAACCCCACGCTGATGAAACTCGCCCCACACACCATCACCACCAGGAAATAACTCAGCAATGGTCGCTGATCAAAGCTCGATCCACCCACAACAACCATCGCCATGAGATAGATCATCATGGGCACGAACAGGAGGCCAAAGAGTAACCATGCAGGCAGGAACTTGCTCAACACCACGGGCCATTCATTCACTGGTGCTGTGAACAGCATTTCAAGAGTACCGCTTCGCTTCTCTTCGCTGAAGCTCCGCATCGTAATCGCAGGCACCGCAAAGACCGCCATGATGCAAGCAAGGATGTGCAAACCCAAATGGTTCAGCAAGATCGGTTCAGGCACGACTGGCCCAGAAGTCATGCCGGCGTAGAAGAGCCAGTGCCCAAGCAGACCGACGATAGCGGCACTAAAAAGCACAATGTAAGCGATTGGCGAGTAAGCAAGACCGAGGATCTCACGCCGAGTCAGAATCGCGAGCGGGTGATCGGAAACGATAACGTAAGAAGTGGCAACAAAGGCCAGACCGATGAACATCAGAATCAAACCATTCGGCACGAAGTAAGGCGTTGGAGCAATGGTTCCCAACGTGGTGAAACAAGCAAGCGTGAACAACCCAGCGAAAACGACACCCGTGCCCGCAATACTGTAACGCAGCCATTTTGGGCATTGCTTCAGCACCAACGCTAACAGCAAACTGAGGCTAATCACGATCGCAATGAGTCGGCCAATGACCGCCCATTTGTCCGTTGTATTCCCAGCATTCATCAGTGCTGTAGGCCCTTCAAACAGCACGATGGGGAAGATTGCTTTGCCGATGGAGTACACGACGGCGATACCACCAAGTGTGCCCAGCCCCAAGGGTAAGTAGCGTGCCCAGCCGGTGGATAGATCGGTGACAACGAAGAACGACACAAGGAACACCAAAGCCAGAACGCCTAACACGAACCCTGTGCCGAGAAGTGAATCCGGCTTTATCAAACCCAACATCACACTGAGTACAGCCAGCAACCCACCCATCGCGCCAAGAGTCAACCTTACCCAAGCAGATAAGTTCACATCTGTTTCATGGCGGGCAAAGTTCACCAAGAACAACACACTCAGCAACCCGGCGAGTGCCCCCCACGGCATGAGCAATACCCCGGATACGCCTTCGTCCATACCCGCCAGCTTCACCGGGGCAACACTCAAACCGATGGCCAGAACGAGCATCAACGCACCGAGGCCACCATAGACTCGACGCACTTCAGTGTCGCTATCACGGATTGCATGGAACACCAACAATGCACAGCCTACGGCCGTAAATAAGTAGCCCCAGCCTTCGCTGAACAGCCCGCGTCCCATCGGGGCGAAGTACGCTGTCGCCAAGCCCAACGTTAGCAAAAACAGTCCGCCGAAGCCGCAAAGGATGCGGATCATCGTTGGCTGTTCGGTTAGCGTTTCGGACGGCCCACCCGATTCGGCAGGCTCGTTCGTTGTCTGGTTCATAAGTTCTCGCAAAGGAGATCAACTCCGTTGATATGCCACTTTGAGGAAAGTGTCTTCCAACTTTTCACGTCGAAGTTCCAAGCTTCGCAGACCCCAGCCCTTTTCGGCACAGCGGCGAGCAAGGCTCTCTCGTACATCGCGTTGGTCCGTCATCTTGAGGGTGAAGCACTGCCAGCCATCGCTTTGCGAAGCCGACTGGACATCCACGACACCTTCAACGGTGCTAAAGAGTTTCTTTGCATCGTCAACGTTGGCTTTTACTTCGAGAATCACGCTCGGGGTTCGCTTGGCAATCTGGCTCAGCGTGCCGTCGAACTGCAACTGTCCGCGGTGGATCATCAGCACCCGGTCACAAATTTTCTCAACGTCGGACAACTGGTGACTGCTAAACAGCACCGTGTGCTGACCACGTAGTTCTGTGATGGTCTTGAGCGTTTCTTCCTGCTGAACCGGATCGAGGCCCGACAACGGCTCATCGAGAATCAACACCGGCGGATCGGAAATCAACGCATCGGCCAAGCCCACACGTTGGCGATATCCCTTACTGAGGGTGCCGATGATTCGTTTGCGGACGCCCATGGTACGGCTACGATCCAAGCAATAATCCAAGCGGCTTTGACGATCCGTGCCTGTAACTTGCTTGAGTTGTGCCCGCATCCGCAGGTATTCTTCCACTCGCATTTCCGGCGGCAATGGCACACTTTCTGGTAGGTAACCCAACTTCTTGCGAACATCCAGGGAGTCGTGCATGACGTCGAATCCAGCCACGGTTGCCCGCCCACTACTGGCCGGCAGATACGTGGTAAGGATTTTCATCGTGGTCGATTTGCCTGCACCGTTGAGGCCGAGAAACCCCACGAGTTCACCCGACTCGATGCGGAATGAGACATCCGCCACGGCAACCACCGTACCGAAGTTCTTGCAAAGATGCTCGACGAGGATCGCGGGTGCCGTCACGTCTTCTTCTCCCGGTTCACCAAACAACACTGGTTATGGTACGTGGCTTCGGGATGATGAACAGTCAAACGGTTTGGGCAAGTTTTTCCTAGTTGCTTGCCTGAGTCACCTTGCCTGAATCGGCTGTGCCCTACAGAATTGACTGTGATGAGTTGGTGCTGCGTGCCCCGAACTTTGGCCCGAGGAGACTGAGATGAGCCGCCAGCGAATTACGGTTGAAGATGTGGGTGATGTGGCTGTCGTTCAGTTCGTGGACAAAAAGATCCTTGACGAGCAGAACATCCAGCTCATTGGCGATGATCTGTTCAAGCTGGTCGATGAGCTGGGTCGCCGCAAATTGCTGCTGAACTTTTCGAACGTCGATTTCATGTCGAGTGCGGCACTGGGTAAGCTCATCCGGCTCGATCAGCGCATGAAGGCGGTTGGTGGCAAGGTCATCATGTGCGGCATCTCGAAGGACATCATGCAGGTCTTCGTGCTCACAAAGCTCGACAAGATTTTAAAGATCGTCAAGGATGAACAAACCGGCCTGAGCAGTTTCTAGGTTTAAGATTGGAACAGTTCAGGTGCCTGCTTATGGGCAATACGATCCATACGAAACTGTTCGTGCCCAGCGAGCTTGAGGAGGTTCGTCGGATTCAGGACGACATTGAATCCGGTTTGCAACTCAAACAGTTCGGCGATTCCGATTTGTTTGCAGTGAAACTGGCAGTCGAGGAAGCGTTAGTCAACGCGATCAAGCATGGCAATCAGCTCGACCCCGCCAAGAAGGTGTTCGTGCAATACACCATTGACGACAACCACTTCGAGATTCGAATCAAAGATGAAGGCGCCGGTTTCGACCCCACGGACTTGCCAGACCCAACGGCTGATGACTTCCTCGAACGCCCCTGCGGTCGCGGTGTGATGCTCATTCGCAGTTTTATGTCCAGCGTCGATTATGTGGGCAACGGTAACGAAGTCGTGATGAGCAAATTGAAGAGTGAGCCTGATCCCGAGGTTTAACGTTTTTTCTTTTGACACTTCGGGCAGAAGTGGCTGCTACGACCTGACACCACGATCCTTTCAATCGGCGTCGCGCAAACCACACACGGTTCACCCGTGCGGCCATAGACGCAGAACTCAGTCTGAAATCCGCCGCGTAAACCCGACCCACCGATGTAATCGCGGATCGTGCTGCCACGGGCGTTGATGGCCTTGGTGATGACTGCGACAATGGCCTGTCGCAACACCTCAGCTTGCTTGGTGGAGATGTCCACCCCGCGAGTTTCGGGGTGTAAGTTCGATTGGAACAAGGCTTCGTCGGCGTAGATGTTCCCCACACCCGCAATCACCGATTGATCCAGCAGCACAGCTTTCAGTGTGCGATTAGCTGACCGCACCACGCTAGCAAAAGTTGCAGCCACGGTGTCGAACGGCTCCGGCCCAAGTTTCGTGTTCAGCACATCATGCAGCATCGGCAACGACTCAAACCACTCGGCCCCACCGAAGCGCCGGACATCGCGGAAACGAAGTTCCTTCTCCGCAAATTGAAACTGAAGATGCACATGATCGGCTAAGACCTCGGCGTGCGGATGCACCGTGAGTTGGCCCGTCATCCCCAGGTGCAACAACAGTGCGGATGAGTCCAGTTCGGCGATGATCCACTTGCCACGCCGGTTCAAACTTCGAAGGGTTTGCCCTGCCGTCGCGGCGCTCCACTCCGGCTTCCAAGGTGTGCGGAGTTGCTTCGTGCCAGTGATCATCGAATGGATCGTTTGCCCCACGATCATCGGTCGTAGGTCGCGCACCACGGTTTCCACTTCCGGCAGTTCAGGCATCTTGAGAAGGCTCCACCCAGTGAGCTAGTTTGAATGATCGAGCCTGCTCGCGTGAGCGGCAGGAGTTTCAAGCAAGTCACTCCTGCCGCTCACACGGGCAGGCTCAACACAAAAACCATCTTCGCGCTGGGTTGACCCAGCTCACCACTCTGCCTATCGTAGTCCGGCCAGCAGGATGCTGGTCGATTTGCCAACACGGATGTTCACCATGCACATGCTTCTCTTGGGCCAGACTGGCGTTATTGGCACGGCCCTGCAGCAATCTTTTCAAGAACGACATTGGCCAACCGTTGGCACCCGCTATCGCATGGAAGAGTCGTCATCACTCGATATTCGTGACGAAGATGCCGTGCGGGAAATGATCCGCGATGTGGAACCGGAAGTGACCGTGTTGGCCGCACCGCCGGTTGGTGGTGAGGCGTTGATCCGTGCAGTGGCCGAGGACGGCGGCAAGCTTGTGCTGTTCACCTGTGGCTCCGTGTTTGGCCAGTCGAACAAGGCTCGCCATGAAGACGATGTCATTGATCCGAGTTGCCCAACGACAGAACAATTTGCCAAACTCGAAGCCCAAGCCCGGCAGTACTTGCCGGAGCGCCATCTCATTGTGCGGACGAACCATGTCTTCGGATCGCTTCAACAAGGGATGCTGGGCCGAGCGATTAAGTTGCTCAAACATGGCCATGAAATCGAGTGCGACGACACATCGCTGATGATGCCGACGTTCGCAACCGACTTGGCCGAGGCCACCTGCGAATTGCTCAAGCACAACTTCAACGGCACGATCCACGCAGTGGGTCCGGACAAGCTCACCGAGTTCACGTTCCTTCGCCAAGTGGCGTTCCTGTTCGGTCACGATGCAGAACTGGTTCAACCGAGCTTGGCGATTCCCTCTGCTTTGGCACGGCCATCGGTGGTGTTGAATCGATCCCGCTTGCGTGGCTTACTAGGTGTACATGCCATCCGCCCGGTTGCTGCGGCCCTGCGGGCGTTGCGTTCTGCTACACGAGAAAAGGTTTTTGCTCAGGCGGCGTAGAAGCTGTTTCAAAACGGGGACTGGCTCCGAGTCTTCGAGGTGCCTGTCCCCGTTTTGAAACAGCTTCTTTGTTACTTCGACCACTTCGGTGTGGCCTTCGCCCCGCCGAGTTGCTTCGCCAAGGCCGCGTGACCCAGCGTGCTTGTGTGCAGTTCCTTGGTGGTTTGCAAAGTATTTGGCTCGTACCCGGCGTTCCGCAGTAGGGCGCGGGCGATGGCATCGGTTTCTAAAAAGTCGGCTTGCTTGGCAGACAGATCCGTACCCGCTCGGGCCAGTGTTCGGCGATACTCGACGGTCATGGCGGCAATGTCGCGGGCCAGCAGTGCACCCAGAATTTCATCATCCTTGCACTGCTTCACTAATCCCTCGCTGATGTACAGCACGTGTGAATCGCGGTGGAACAGTTCCGGGTCGGGCAGGCCCACCATCAACACTTCCATCTCCGGGATGCCGAGTGGTGTGCCGTGCAGCAACTTCTGCGAAACCTCTTCCACACGTTCCGCGAGTTCGAGCGAAGCTTCATCAATCCTGGCATTTTTGCCTACGACCTGACCGGTGGATTTGCTTCCAAGAAAAACACAACCGGTTCCTGCCAAGGCAAGGAACACGGCCACCCCCGCGCATTTCAACATGATGTGCCCCCCAGCACGACGACGGGTGTACCGTTTGCCTCCCACCTGAGCAAGCGGAAAGAGGCGCCATAAAAATGTTGTGATTTGATCTTCCATGAATTCAGACTCTTCGATATTCCGCATGAGCTACTGAAGAACTATTGGGGGACAGTGCATGAGGGGCGGGGCCAGACAGGTGATGGTTCGTGCTGCTTGGGCTATCGCCATCGTGCTAGCCTCCGGTGCAGCGTTGTTCGCGCAACCGTTACCAGAGATACCCAACGCACCAGCACTCAAGCCAACTCCATCGGCGACGTTACCGGCAACGACTCCCGTATCAACTACATCACCGCTCTTAACTGCTGAAGCACCGGCCATCGTTTCCGATCGGGCCATTCCCGGATCGCTACTCGACGACTTCGGCCAGGAATACGAGGCCCGCAAAGGTTTCCGCAGTTACACTTGGCGTGGCACGGCCCTCACGGCCTTCCCGAACACTCTGCTCTGGGAGCCACCACTAGCGGTGAAACGCGACCCACGCATGATGTTCCTCATCAGCGATCTCAAAAACTATCGAAGTAACTACACGGTTGACGCCACCATCGGTGGAACGCAGGGCATCATTCGTATTCAGCCCGAAGGAGCCGACTTCGCGGCACAGATCGACATCTTCGGCGTGGTACAAACTCGATTGTCGCCGGACGACCTGATGTACGCCGACTATCGCTTCGGCTTGCCAATCACCTGGAAGCGCGGCTGGTGGCACGGAAAAATTGGTTACGAACACACCAGCGCCCACATCGGCGACGAACTGATTTCCGCCGGGCAAGTCAGCCGAATCCCGAGTTGGTCGAAAGATGAATTCGTGATTGGCTTGGGCCGCTACTTCGGCGAAAAAGAGAACCTGCGGTTGTACGCCAACTTCGGGTATGCCTTCCAGTTCGTGGTGCCCGGTGTGGAAGACACCAGCGCTAATCGCACTCGGTTCGACCTTGGCTTCGAGTGGTTTGCGCGCCAACCGGTGGGTGCGATGGGCACTCCGTTTGTTGCAGCCAACTTCGAGTGGCGTGGCGATCAGGACAACAACACCAACATGAACCTGCAAGCCGGTTGGTTGTGGCGGAACCCGTTCCAGCGTGAGGGGATGTTCCGCGTCTTTGCCGAGCATTACCGTGGCCGCAGCCCATACGGGCAAAACTTCATGACGAATGAAAGCTACACGTCTTTCGGTATCGCCTTCGATTACTAAGCCGAACCTGCGGCGATACAATACCCTCAAGATCACGGGGCCTTAGCTCAACGGTTAGAGCAGGGGACTCATAATCCCTTGGTTCAGGGTTCGAATCCCTGAGGCCCCATTTGTGCGAGTCGATGCTTCAGAGTGCAAATCAGTGCAATTCCCCACGTTTTCTAGGGGTTCGGGCGTTTCGTCCGATGATGCCCCATAAATGCCGTTACTCGCCCCCTCAGACTTCATCCGGCACTGCGCCCGATGCACCATCGTTGCCCGTCATGCGAAGGGGAATTTGGATCGGTTCCCGCAATGGTGTGGCAGATCAATACGTGCATAGCCCGCCGCGCCAGCAAGGGCCCAACAACCCTTGCGTCTGAGCCAACGGCCCTTGCTAGCGCTGCGGGCTACATCGGTTTTAGGTTGTGCTAGGGAACTGTGGGAACCGATTTGGAACAACATTGGAATGGAGCGATCTGAGATCATTCCGACCGAGTTGTAGTTTGCTTAATCGATGAAGTGGAATGGGAAACATCCTTTGATGCAACTGACCAGTAAGTCGTACAGCAAAGGAGTGAAGTTGAACATAAAGGAGATGAAACAACTGGAGAAGGAGATCAAACGCTTGCCCAAGTTGGACAAATGGTTCCTTACCTTCTCCGCAATTTCTTACGAAGCTGGAGCATTATTTCTTCGAGTCCACGTTAAACGATAACGTCCCGATCTCCTTTTTGTCACGGAAGAACTCGAAAGTGAAAAGGACCGTTTTGCCATCACGCTGCGCTTGAATTTTCGCCGTGTCGCCAACTTGGAGTTTAAGATCCTTACTAACTCCGCTGATTTTTGATGTCTTTTTCCCCAAGATATCTTGGAGGTCTGGCTCATTCGTCGACCATTGGATGAGAGTCTGCGATCCGTCTTTGTTGTCGATCTTCAGCATGGTGTATTGTACACCCTTGGGCAAACCGAGTTTTTTTGTTGAATCGTCTTTTGGTGCGTAGATGCCCGTTTCTAAAGGGCTACCGAGCACCGGCAGGAACGTCTTGAACTTGGCATCCCCTTCCTTGCCGACATTGAACACGAGGCCGGTGCCCAGATCCCCGCGCTTGACCGGATCCGCAGCATTCGCCACGTTGGGAAGACAGAACCCCATCGCCACGGCAACCGCCACGATGACCAGACGCGATTTCGTTAACATACGCATGAAACTTCCTCGAAAAAAGGTGAAGAGATAGAGAGGTAAATCGTGAAACAAACACGTATCTACCTAACTAAATGCCGCACAAACGGTACGGCCACACAACTCTAATGTCCAACCAGTTCAAGAGTCCGACAGGCAACGGCCAGAATTCTTGGGAATTCTCTGGACAAAGATCTCGTTCAGCACCGGACTGCCCCAAGTAATACGCTAGACTGTAGGTGGTTAAGGCACCATCCGCTCTCACCGGTCGCTGGACAATGCATATCCAATCCGTCACGGGGTGGATCGACCAGCTGCCAGAGGGGAATGAGCAGGCGGCGGAACAATTGTGGCAGCACATTTCCGAGCGTTTGCAGGAATTTGCGCGGCATCAGCTCGACGGGTCTACGCGTCGCCATTATGACGAAGACAACGCGGCGAACAGTGCGTTCCACAGTCTGTGTCGCGGACTGGCCGATGGCCGCCTTGTGGCGGTAAATCGAGACGCTTTGTGGGGCCTGCTGGCGGTCATAACCTCTCGAAAAATCTCGACACAGCGGCGATTGCTGAAACGTCAGAAACGAGGCGGGGGAGAGCTACGCGGTGATTCCGGGTTTGCTGAACTTGGTGAAGCCGGGATCAACGAAATCGCGGGCAGAGAGTTGGCACCCGATGCCCTTGCTGAGATCTCGGAGAGTTGTGCCCAACTGTTGAAAGCACTTCCCGACGAGATGATGAAGAGTATCGTGCTTCTCAAGTTCCAGGGGTCAAAGAACGACGAAGTTGCGTGCGAACTGAATTGCACTCGGCGAACCGTAGAACGAAAACTGGAGCGTATTCGTCGGATTTGGGTCGAGGCAGGGTTGCATAGCGATGCCAGTCCGAACGCGGAAGCAAGTTCGTAGATCGTGATTCCAAACCTCACCATACCTCAGGCCTTTAACCCGTGCCACGAATCCTGTCGGAGTTTTCAACTGATTGACCATTAGGGAGTAGCAAACGTACTCGGTTGGAAACTCATGGACGACGCGACGATCACGAATCCGGCCTATCGATCACTGACGGATCAGCAACTCGCTGAGATTGACGAGTTTGGTGACCGCTTCGATCAGGAGTTGGTGAATGGCCGCAGTCCGCGCATCGAGAACTTCCTCGCCGAGGCTCCGGAAGCAAATCGGAACAGCCTGCTGACGGAACTGCTGATCATCGAACTCGAATACCGGACTCAACAGGGTGATGAGCCTCAGCCGAAAGAATATCTCTTACGCTTCCCGCAACAAGAACGCGCCGTCGCCAGCGTGTTTGCCGGGCGTCCATCAACACGGGTTCCGAACCAAGATACGACTTCGATCCCGGTCGAGCTTCCTGTCACGCTGGCCAACTTTCGCATGATTAAAGAAATCGGTCGCGGTGGAATGGGTGTCGTCTGGCTAGCGGAACAGGACAGACCGGTCAAACGTCGGGTCGCTCTGAAATTGATCAATGCGGAACTGAAGGCGAAGGACGTTATTGCCCGGTTTGATTCAGAAAAACAAGCCCTAGCGATGATGGACCACCCTAACATCGCCCATATTCTGGATGCGGGTAACACGAGCGACGACCGACCATACTTCGTGATGGAACTGGTCGATGGAATCCCAATCACCCAGTACTGCGATGAGAACAAGCTCAATGTGGACGAACGGCTGAAACTGTTTATCCCGGTCTGCAAAGCCGTTCAGCATGCTCACCAGAAGGGGATCATTCATCGCGATCTTAAACCGTCAAACGTGCTGGTTACCGTCATCGACGGCGAAGCCGTTCCCAAGGTCATCGACTTCGGCCTGGCGAAGGCGGTCGCACCAAGCACGGTACTGACGGACATGACGATCCAGACGGAATTCGGCAAGATCGTCGGCACCGTTCAATACATGTCGCCGGAGCAGGCCTCCCTGGAAGGAGTGGACGCCCTGGATATCGACACGCAAACGGACGTGTATTCGTTGGGCGTCATGCTGTACGAACTGCTGACGGGATCCACTCCGCTTGATCAGGAGTCTCTGAAGCGTCATACGCTGCTGAAGGTTCTCGAACTCATCCGGGAACATGACACGCCACGCCCCAGTCAAAGAGTGAATTCGTCCTCAACTGATGTGAAATCCGCAATCTGCGACCTGCGAAGAATAGATTCGGCCAGACTGAAGCAACTGCTGCGACGGGAACTCGACTGGGTGGTGATGAAGGCCCTAGAAAAAGATCGTTCCCGCAGGTATCAGACGGCCAATGATTTAGCTCAAGATCTGTCCAACTACCTGACTGGTGAAACCGTTGTTGCGCGGCCACCATCGACGTGGTATCAAGTTCAAAAATTCGCCCGCCGAAATCGCGGACTTGTCGTTGCGCTGTTCGCGATCGGTATCACGCTGCTGGCTGGTATTACCGGGACGAGCTACGGACTGTTTCGCGCGAATGAAAAGGCCAAACTCGCTGAAGACAAATCTCGTGAGGCGAATGAGGCGGAAATACATGTGATAGCGGAAGCCCAACGCGCACGAAATGCCGAGGTGGGCGCCAAATTTCAGTTGGCAATGGCCCGGTGGGACGCCGGTCGAGCGCTGGAGGCTCGAAGTCTGTTGCATCAGATCCCGCCGGTGTATCGTGACAACTTTGAGTGGCACTATTGCAACCGGCGATTCCAGGGCAGCGACATCACGTGTTATGGGCACATCAACGACGTCCACGCTGTCGCTTTCACTCCGGACGGAAAGCGCGTGATTTCGGCAGACGGTGACGGAAAGATCAAACTGTGGGATGCAACGACTGGTCAGGAACTCGACACTCTCGGGGTGGATGAAGGCCGCGTGTTGGCTCTCGCTGTGAACGCGGACGGCACCCGCATTGCATCGGCGGGGGATGACAGGACGGTCGTCCTGCGGGACACGATGACACGCGACATCATCCACACCTATCGCGGTCACTCACAGAAAATTAACTGTGTCGCTTTCAGTCCAACAGGCAATCGCATCGTGTCCGCATCGGAAGACAAGACCATCAAGGTCTGGGACGCGGAGTCGGGCAAGGAAATCCTCACGCTCACTGGTCACACGGCGGCTGTGAGAGGTATTGCCTACAGTCCGGATGGTGAGCAACTGGCTTCCGTCGGCGTGGACATGTTGATCCGAATCTGGGACGCGCGGACTGGCAAGCCAATCACCGTACTGAACAAACACACCATCGAAGTTCTCAGCGTGGCCTTCAGCCCGGATGGCGCCCGTCTAATAGCCAGTTCTTATGGTTATGTGTCGCTCTGGGACGCGCAAACCTGGAAGTTCATCAAGCATACTGGAACAACTCACGATGGAATGGTCCGTTGTGTCTTGTTCAGCCCGGATGGCACTCAGTTCGCAACCGCCGGCGACGATGCTAAAATCAAACTGTGGGACGCGAGTTCGGGTACGATCATCAAGACGCTCAGTGGACATGCCAAATCGGTCTGCGGCGTCGTCTTCAGTCCCGATGGTTCGCGACTGGTCTCCGGCAGCAAAGACCGAACCGTCAGGATCTGGGACACGAGCGGCAAAGACAGATCAGACAGGGTCGAAGGCCAGGGCGCCGATAACTCCATCACGCTCCTAGGTCATTCGGGACAAACTCACGGTGTCGCTTTCAGTTCCGATGGCAGGTTATTCTCTTCCTCTGATAATTATGGAACAATTATCTTGCGGAACGCTCAGACGTTCGAGGTTTTGTTCACGCTACAAGGGCATGGCCGTGCCTCCATTACCGAACTGTCCTTCAGTCCGGATGGAACTCGGCTGGTTTCAGCGGGCGATGACAGCACGATTCGAGTCTGGAACACTCACACAGGACAGGAAGTTGCCGTCCTGAAAGGACACGACAGTTGGGTTCGCGGCGTCGCCTTCAGTCCCGATGGCACTCAAATCGCATCGGCCGGTCGGGATGGGACCGTCAAACTCTGGGACGCGCAATCGTACAAGGAAACCGCGACGCTCAAAGGGCATCGCGGCGACGTGTACTGCGTCGCGTTCAGCCCGGACGGGGCGCGTCTGGCATCGGGAAGTCTCGATCAAACCGTCAAGCTGTGGGACAGCCGAACCGGCCAGGAAATCCGGACGTTCCGAGGACACACAGGACGCGTGAGGGCCGTGGCGTTTGACCGGCATGGCGAACGCATCGTGTCCGGCGGCTATGACGTGAAGGTCCGGGTGTGGGACGCTGGCTCCGGCGAGCAACTGGCAACGGCCCACGTTCGTTCGGGAGCCGTCTTTGGGATTGCGTTCAACTCCGATGGCACACGCATCGCAGCGGGACACGGAGATGCGGCCGCCCAACTGTTCGATGCATCGACCGGCATAGAGATGATGTCCTTCTCCCTAGGGAACTCAGGAGCCTCGCACATCGCCTTCAGTCCGAATGGCAAACAGCTGGCTGTCGCCGCCATCGGATCTGCCAGATTCAGGATCTTCGACGCACCGCATCAGTACGAAACCACCTTCCTCGGTGGACACACAGACACGGTCACCAGCGTGACCTTCAGCCCGGACGGTTCGCGACTTTACTCAGAGTCCGTAAACGAAAAACTGGTTTGGGATGTCGCGAAGCAGGAGATCATTCCGGACGCATTGTGGGAACCGGCGGAAAAGCCTATTCACACTTCAACCGATCAGCGATGGTTTGTGACCACCGAATCAAACTACGTCGTGCTGGTCGATCTTCATTACAAGAATACGCCTGAGGAAAATGGCTGGCGAATTGCCAAAGCGAGGTTCGATCCGTTCTGGCATCAAGAGCAAGCCAAAGCCGCCGCCACGGTGGAAAACTGGTGCGCGGCGGTTTTTCATGATGCTCGGCTTGTGAAGCACGACCCGAATCAGAAATCCTTTCACGATGACCTACAGTCCTCTTTAGAGAAACTGAAATCGAAGTTTGGTACTCAAAAGGCGGAGCAACTCTTTTTGAGATTCTCTCGGTGACCATTTCACGATTCGGTAGTGACCACCGCAGCGTGCAACACTCTATAGCCAATTCGCTTCGCCTGGGTCGGGGAAGGGAACGGGCACACGGACAGTGTCTCACGAGGGCTCGAAGAAACGTTACGGGTACGCAGGGTTTCCGCAGGTCAAGCCGTCAAAAGCCATCGAAAACGGCTGAAAGCGGTGCAATTTATGGGGTCTGATGAGGGAGATAAGATCCCGTTATTCCTCCGGCCAAAAAAGTTGCCCCTGACACCTGAGTAAGCTTTTGGTCTGCTTGCAGGATTGATGTACCCAGACTGAGTATCGGAGAAACAATGACAACCTTTGATATGGATCGAGATGAAATCGATCCCGGGCCTTCTGTCGAGCGACGTGTCGATCAGTTGCTTTTGAGGGACGCGGTTCGGCTAACGCTCGAGGACCTTTCTACTGAGCGGCGTCAGGTTCTTTCGCTCTGGTTCGGACTAGCAGACGATACAGGTGTGAATCGCGGCTCGTATACGTTTGAAGAGATTGCACGGGTTCTCAACATCTCAAGAGAGCGTGCGGCTGCGGTTTGTGCCACTACCTTGCTACGTCTTCGAAATCGGATGGCAGCAGTGCGGCGGCTGACTCCATTCTTACACCTTCTCTTTGCGGAAACATGGAGTTCTCACACAATTGACTATTGCCATGTGCCGCGGGACAAAATGTAAGATATCACTGCGATAACTCAAGAACAGCTGAGTGTGGTATCGTCCTGAAGGATCAGCACCGTGCGGCACGGATCCATGCGTTCGCGGGTCCGCTGGCGGTGGACGTGTTGCAGAAGTTCGGGGTACTCGGAGAGGCGGTCGATCAGCCGGTAGGTTCCACGCAGTTCGTTCCATTGGAGTCGCTGCGGCAGGGAGGAAAGGGTGGGCCGCTCGGCGATCCCCGCCGCCGAGGTGATCAGGCGAACCTGCAACCGCTTGTCCAATCGCGGTATCCTGCCAAACTCGTGAGTTGCCCACTCCATGGCATCGTGAATCATCGCCAGCCTCCCGTAGGGTGCCAGCCTATACCAGATTACAAAGATGTGGGTAAGAGATAGGCTGGCGCTGCGGGCTGTGCACGTATTGATCTGCCACACCATTGCGGGAACCGCTTTAGCGTCTTGCGATGGCTCTCATTTGACATCCGCCTGACAAGAAACTGCACCGACACACACATCACGCTGTCGCTCACTTCTTCTCCGGCTTCTTCTTCTCTTCGGGGTACTTCGCCCGTTCGGCCTGCCACTTCTTCAATTCATCCGGCTTCTTCGTCGCGGTGTACAGTTCGATCAACCGGTCGAGGGCCTCGGGGATGCGAGTCGCGCCCTGCGGCGGGATCGTCTTTTCCCGCTGCTTCATCCCCTCGTAGCCCTTCAGCAGTAGCGGCTCGGCGTCGGCGTACTTCTTCTGACCCAGCAGCGCACCGCCGAACAGCGACTGCGTGTTGAACGTCCTCCAGTCGTCCGGCTCCTTCTTCTCGCGGATGGCCAAGCACTCGCGGAGCAGCGGCTCGGCCTCGGTGAAGGCTTTGGCCTCCAGCAACGACAGGCCGAGCACCGCCAACTGCCCGGCCAGTTGCGGGCTGTCCTTGGGCAGTTGCTTGCGGGCGTCGGCTAACAGTTCACCCAAGAGCCGGCCCGCCTCTGCCGACTTGCCAGCCTTCAGGTAGGCGTCCAGCAGTGGTGCGCCGACCCGCCAGTAATCAGGGTCCGTTTTCGAGGCCCGGTATGCCTCCTCAAGCAGCGGAATGGCCTCCGCCAACCGTCCGGCGTCCTTGTAGTTCACCCCTAGGTTGGCAACCGTCAGGAGCGTTCTGGGGTGCCCCCGGCCGAGTTTCTTCTCCAGCAGCGGGAGCAACTGCTCGAACAGCGGAACGGACTTGTCGAGTCGCTTTGCCGACCAGTAGCCCGTCGCTAGGCTGTTCATTGTGTTAAGGGTGGAGGGGTGGTCGGCCCCCAGCTTGGGTATCTGGAGTTTGAACGTCTCTTCCAACAGTTGCTGGGCCTTGTCCAGCTTGCCGGCCTCCAGGTAGCCCATCGCCAGATTGTTCATGCTGGCGAACGTGGCGGGGTGGTCGGCCCCCAGTTTGGCCTTCATGAGCTTCAGGGTTTCTTCCAAGAGCGGCAGGGCCAGGTTCAGCTTGCCGGCGGCCGGGTAGCCCCCCGCCAAGTTGTTCATGCCTATGAGCGTGTCGGGGTGGTCTGCCCCCAGCATGTCCTTCTG